>CANGYY010000069.1 GCA_947458585.1 Cyclobacteriaceae bacterium
CCCAAGGGAGACACGGGTGACGTGGGATTGACTGGCCCAAAAGGCGATACTGGAACTACTGGCCTAACCGGCCCCAAGGGAGATACTGGAGATGTAGGACCGACAGGACTAAAAGGGGATACCGGTCTGACCGGCCCCAAAGGAGATACGGGAACCACAGGCTTAACCGGTCCCAAAGGAGATACCGGAGATATAGGACCGACAGGATTAAAGGGAGATACCGGATTAACTGGCCCCAAGGGAGACACGGGTGACGTGGGATTGACTGGCCCAAAAGGCGATACTGGAACTACTGGCCTAACCGGCCCCAAGGGAGATACTGGAGATGTAGGACCGACAGGACTAAAAGGAGATACTGGATTAACTGGCCCGAAAGGTGACACGGGCGATGTGGGTCCAATAGGACCAAAAGGAGATACTGGGACCACAGGCCTAACCGGGCCCAAGGGAGATACCGGATTAACTGGTCCCAAGGGAGACACGGGTGACGTGGGACTGACTGGCCCAAAAGGCGATACTGGAACTACTGGCCTAACCGGCCCCAAGGGTGATACTGGAGATATCGGACTTACTGGTCCCAAAGGAGATACGGGAGCCACCGGTTTAACTGGTCCTAAAGGCGATACGGGTGATGTGGGACCTATTGGTCCAACTGGTCCAGCAGGGGATCCCCTAGACTTTTTAAATGTTCCAAGTCAGATTCTTCCTGGCACAACGAATCTCTACACACTTGGTAGTACAGACAAGCGCTGGTCTGGGCTGTATTTAGGTACCGGCAGCATGTTTCTGAAAGATGGGGTACTTGGGACGGATGCTGGAATCAATGTATCCAATGGAGTAATGGCTATTTCAGGCGCGACCCAACTTCAGGCGGGTCAATTGAACTTAGCAAGCGCAAGCATAGAATCTACTATCAGCGGCACCACTATTCAACTTGGATTAACAGGTTCCTTAGGTACTTTTTTGGTCAACCGAAATTTGGTTTTGGGGACTTCCAGGACGCTGCAATTTTCAGATGGCTCTATTCAAAGGCAGGCAGCCGATATCCTAGAAATTTCAAATCAGGCAGGCAAACCCACCAATGCCCTCCCCTACATCACCTTGGACATGACCAAGCAGGTATTTACCCTCGATACCGGGTTTTGGTACTTACCGAATGCCACTGAAGGAAAGATTTGTCATTTTACACTAGAGACTGGAGGAGTTGCTGCAAATATTGCAGTCATTGTAGGGAGTATCAGAAAAACGAACGGAACAGTTGCCGCTAACATAGAATGGCATCCCTTCCTGATAGGAGCCCCTGCAAAGTCTCTCCCTTCGATGGTTACTGCAATATTTATTGGTGGAGCCTGGTCTGTCTCTGCCGGCACCTATTGAGTTGCTTGGGGCAGCATTCTTGTCTTTTTGCGAACCACACTTCATTATTCTTCAATCAGCGTTGGATATTAAATAAGTATCAAGTCGCTAGTAGCAAGTATCTAGATTGTACGAAGTACCAAGTACAAAGTATGAAATACGAGATACGAAATACGGGATTTAAACTAATATCGAACGCTGAACGCTGAGTGAAGAATGTCGAAGTTGGGAAACATGCGGCTATGCCAGCAACATAGTATCTAATCTCTTGTCTCTCGGCTCTTGCTTCTGGAAGCGTCTTGCTACTTGATACCAGCTACTTGATACTTAATAAATAGGTCCCCGTAAAATTTCCCTTCTCCTTCGCCAAGTCCTCAGGTGTGCCGGCAAAGGTCAGTTGACCGCCTTTATTGCCTCCCTCAGGACCCAAGTCAATCACCCAGTCTGCACATTTGATTACCTCGGTGTTGTGCTCGATGATGATCACGGAGTGTCCCTGGTCAATGAGCGCATTGATGCTGTGCAAGAGTTTGCTGATGTCGTGAAAATGCAAGCCCGTGGTGGGCTCATCAAAAATAAAGAGGATGTGGTCTCCAGTTTTGGTGCCTCCCTTGCCTAGGAACGAAGCCAGCTTCACGCGCTGGGCCTCTCCACCGGAGAGGGTATTCGAGCTCTGACCCATGCCGATGTAGCCCAAGCCAACTTCCTGAAGAGGAAGGAGGCGATTGACCAACTGGGACTTTTCCTTGAAAAATTCAATGGCTTCGTCGATGGTCATGTCCAGCACCTCGGAAATGTTTTTGTCCTTGTAGGTGACCTCCAAGATTTCATTCTTGAAGCGCTTCCCCTTGCAGGACTCGCAGGTGAGGTGGATGTCCGCCATAAACTGCATTTCTACGGTTACATTGCCCTCCCCTTGGCAGGCTTCACAGCGACCCCCATCCACATTGAAGGAGAAAAAAGCAGGCTTGTAGCCCCGCTGCTTGGAGAGCGGCAGCTCGGAAAAGAGAGTTCGAATGACGTCGTAAGCCTTTACGTAAGTGACGGGATTGGAGCGAGAGGACTTGCCAATTGGGTTCTGATCCACAAACTCCACTTGCGTGACCTTCTTGTAATCCCCCTCGAGCTTATCGTACTTCCCAGCTTCGTCCATCACCGTGCCCAGCAGTCTTCCAAGTGCTGGGTAAAGGATCTTTTTCACCAAGGTCGACTTGCCCGAACCGGAGACTCCAGTCACGACAGTAAGCGTGTGGAGGGGAATCTGTACTGCTAAATTTTTTAGGTTGTTTTCTCGAGCACCCTTGATCCAGATGGAATCTTTCCAGGGGCGATTGCCTATTTTGGTGAATATCTTCTCTTCTCCACGCAGGTATTTGGCGGTATAGGTGCTGCCATGCGCGATGAGGTCTTCAATACTTCCTTGAAATAGCAATTCTCCTCCCTTTACCCCAGCTTCTGGCCCAATGTCAATGATTTGGTCGGCAGCCTTCATCACTTTTTCCTCGTGCTCGACGACAATGACCGTGTTGCCCAAGTTTTTCAAGGCCTTCAGCACTTCGATCAGTCGATCTGTGTCCCTTGGGTGAAGCCCAATGCTGGGTTCATCCAGAATGTACATGGAGCCCACCAAAGCAGATCCTAGGGAGGTGGCCAACTTGATCCGTTGGTATTCGCCTCCGGATAGGCTGGAGGTGAGTCTATTGAGGGTCAAATAGCCCAGACCAACTTGGTTCATAAACTCCAATCGGCTGCTGATTTCCTTCAGCAATCGGCTAGCTAACTTCGCTTCGTGGGCAGAAAGTTGGATGGTTTGGAAAAACTGTAGCGCATCTTCAATGGGCATCAATACCAGGTCGGTGATGGATTTTCCTCCCAGCTGCACATAGGAAGCGTCTTTTCGCAGTCGCGTGCCTCGGCAATCCGGACAGGCAGTACGTCCCCGGAATCGGGAAAGCATGACGCGGTATTGGATCTTGTAGGTCTTAGACTCCAGGTCTTCAAAAAACTCATTCAGCCCTCGGAAATACGCATTCCCCGACCAAAGCAGGGATTTTTCTTTCTCAGTGAGGTCTTGGTAAGCGCGGTGAATGGGGAAGTCGAAGTCGATTCCTTTTTTCAATAGCGGTTCCAACCAGCCTTTTCCACTTTCTCCTCTCCAAGGCGCAATCGCCCCTTCGTACACCGAAAGTTCCTTGTCTGGAATGACCAGGTCCTGGTCGATGCCTAAGACGGTTCCAAAGCCTTCGCAGCGCTTGCAGGCTCCGTAGGGATTGTTGAAGGAGAAGAAATTGACGGAAGGAAGCTCAAAAGACATCCCATCCAACTCAAATCGGTCCGAAAATGTACGGGTTTCCTGTCCAGGAAGCGTGATTTTACAACTTCCATGCCCTTCAAAAAGCGCCGTTTGGATGGAGTCGGCCAATCGAAACTGGTTGTCTTCCACTTCTTTCTGTACCGTCAAGCGGTCGATTAATATTTCATAGTTCCCTTTTTCGATTTTTGGCAGCGCCAAAATCTCTTCCAGGGCCAGCACTTCGCCATCTCGCAACACGCGGGTGTAGCCTTTTTGAAGCAGGAGTTCGAGTTCTTTTTCGAGTTTTCGATCCCCCGAAGGCTGCAGGGGGCAAGAGATCATCACTTTGGACTCCTCCTCAAAGGAATGCACAAAATCCACGATGTCACTCACCGTATGGTGCTTGACCTCTTTTCCGGATATCGGAGAATAGGTTTTGCCCACGCGAGCAAATAGGAGTTTCAGGTAATCGTAGATTTCGGTAGTCGTCCCTACGGTAGAGCGGGGATTTTTGGTGCTCACCTTTTGCTGGATGGCAATGGCCGGAGCCACCCCTTTGATGTACTCCACCTCGGGCTTTTCCATCCTCCCCAAAAACTGTCGCGCATAGGAGCTCAAACTCTCTACATACATGCGTTGCCCCTCGGCAAAAAGCGTATCAAAGGCCAAGGAGGACTTGCCTGAGCCAGACAAACCCGTGATGACCACAAAGGCATTTCTGGGAATGGCCACACTGAGGTGCTTCAGGTTGTTGACCTGCGCATTTTTAATCAAAATAAAGTCCTTCGGATCGAGGGAATCAATGTCTTGGGTGACCGGGATACTGGGCAACTTCATAAAGCGCAATTTAGCAATCAAACCTGGCAACTGCAGGAAAAGTTAATTCTTTGCCACAAATTTGAGGGGAAGGAACCTAAATTAACCTGCGGCTTAGGTTTTCGCTCTCAAATTTATCCTTTTCTTCGCATCATGGATTTCGAACTACTCCGGACCGGACTGGCAGAAGGGCTGCAGCAACTCAGTTGGCTGGAAGCGTTTGCCGTCTTGATGGGGATTACTTCGGTGTATTTTTCCACGAAGCAACACATTTGGGTGTACCCCACAGGCATCGTATCTGTGCTCATCTACGTGTGGATTTGTTTTGACTATGGGCTCTATGCAGATATGGGCATCAATGCCTATTACTTTGGCATGTCTGTCTATGGCTGGTACCTCTGGACACATCCCCAAGAAAAGCAGGATACCCTTCCCGTCACCTGGCTAGATGGCAAAGGCTGGGGTTTTTCCCTCCTGATTTTTGGCTGTTCCTTTCCGCTATTGGTCTGGGCCTTACTCCAGTTTACGGACAGTACGGTACCCTATTGGGACTCCTTCACCACTGCTTCGGCCTTTGTGGCCATGTGGTTGATGGCGAAAAAAAAGGTGGAAAGTTGGATTTTTTGGATCTTGACCGACCTGGTTTCCATTCCCCTCTACTTTCACAAAGGACTTGTGCTGACCTCTTTCCAGTATTTGTTTTTCACCGCCTTGGCGATAGCGGGGCTTTTTTCCTGGATTCAAGCCACCCGAACCCATGCAAAAGCCTAAGCGCATCCTGATTCTGGGACCTGAGTCTACCGGAAAAAGCACCTTGGCGGCGGCATTGGCGGCCTACTTCCAAGAGCCCTGGGTGCCTGAAGTAGCCCGGGAGTACTTGGAAAAACTGGACCGTCCTTATGCCTACGAAGACCTCCTTCAAATCGGCAGGCAACAAATGCAGTTGGAGGATGAACTGGCTGGAGGGGCAAAAAACTACCTCTTTTGCGATACAGACCTTCGCGTGATTCAGGTTTGGTCACAACACCGCTATGGGAAAGTAGATCCTTGGGTGCTGGAGGAAATGGAGCGGCGAACTTACGACCTGATCCTCTTGTGTGCGACCGATTTGCCCTGGCAGGCGGATCCTTTGCGGGAGCATCCTGATCTCGAGATCCGGGAGCAATTGTTTGAACAGTACCTGGAGATTAGCCAGCAAAGCGGGTTTCCCTTCCAAATTATTTCTGGGGATGCTTCAGCCCGGCTTACTACTTCCGTGGAGGCCATTCGTGCGCTAGATTAAGTAGATTCCCGCTCCAAAGATTTGGGAAAAGGGGTAAATTCTTCGTTATTTTCAAAAAACATGTTCATGCGAATCAAGTTCCTCCTCCTTCTTTTTGGATTGACTTATTGGGTACAGTTGGGACTTGCCCAGCAGAAAAAAGTAGTCTTTATCATTTTGGATGGGATTCCCGCCCAAGACCTAGAGCGGGTACATACCCCCAACTTGGATCAAATCGCCAGCCAGGGAGGCTATGCACGCGCCTACACAGGAGGGGAAGCGGGAGGCTTTTCCGAATCTCCTACGATTTCCGCTGTTGGCTACAATACCCTCCTTACCGGCACCTGGGCACACAAGCACCAAGTTTGGGGCAATGGTATCGAGTCCCCCAATTACCAGTACTGGACGATTTTCCGCTACCTGCGCGAAGCTCGACCTGATGCGAAGCTGGCTATTTTCTCCACCTGGCAGGACAATCGCACCAAGCTTTTGGGAGAAAATCTCCCGCAGGCGAACTACCTCCGATTGAACCAATCTCTGGATGGCCTGGAACTGGATACGCTGCGCTACCCCCACGATGCCCAGTCGGACTATATTCACCAAATTGACCAAAAAGTGGCCGAGGAGGCCGCAACCTATCTCGCTACGCATGGGCCGGACCTTACCTGGGTGTATCTGCAGTATACCGATGACATGGGACACAAATTTGGGAGAGGTCCCGCAATGGATGCTGCCATTCAAAAAGCAGATGCGCAAGTAGGACTTATTTGGCAGGCCATTCAGCAGCGGCAGCAAAAAGGCGAGGATTGGCAGCTCTGGGTCACTACCGACCATGGGCGCAAGGAGCCCGATGGAAAGGATCACGGAGGCCAGAGTGAGGCGGAACGGGAAATCTGGATCAGCACCAATGCCAAGGACCTCAATGCCCGGTTTCATTCGGGACAAGCGGCTATGGTAGATGTACTCCCCTCGATGATCCGCTTTTTTAATCTGGTGGTGCCGGAGCATCAGGAACGCGAACTGGATGGTGTGCCTCTGACAGGACCCCTTTCCCTGAGTAACCTGACTTTGGTCGGTAAGGGAAAAAATCAACTGCTTACTTGGACTCCAGGACCGCAATCCGAAACCCTTTCTGTCTACTGGAGTCCCACGGATCACTTTGGGGAAGGAGGCTCGGATGAGTACTTTTTCTTGGGAGAGGTGCCTTCCGATGCAAAGCAATATGCGCTCCCTCCGGACTTGGGCAAAAAGGATTTCTTCAAGGTGCTCGTGGTAGGGAAATACAATTCGGCAAATACGTGGAAGGTGTCGGGGAAACAATAGGGTTCGATCCGCCTTGGCGGATCGTGAACTTCTATTTATTTTTTTATACCACGGGTTGCACCCGCGGCTATGCATAGTTGGATCCGCTGTGGCGGATCAGTCTACCACGGCAAATTCTATTCAAAAACAACTATAATCGCTTTCGATAAAAATTATGAACAACCTAGGTGCACCAAATTGTATCCAGTAAGGATCCGCTAAGGCGGATCAAACCTTGCATAGCCCCGGGTTTACCTGCCAACGGCAGGTGAACCCGGGGTAAAATGGTTAACATATTCCGCACAACCCGCAAAGGCGGGTTGACCTATCTCGGTAGTTCAACTTACCTTCGGTAGTTCAACCTACCTTCGGTAGGTAAATTCACCACAAAAAACTAATTACAAAAAAAGGCTGTCCCTAATCAGGACAGCCTCTCTTTTATGTTTATGATTCACCACTTTTTTACCAGCCACCAAAGAAAACAAGGTTTGATGTTCAATTAAGTGGGCTGTGAACCGTGGACAGTCGTCTGTCGACGATTTATTTAATTCACCCCTCCTTTTCTTGTCGGAGATCGTTTGCCAGGCCATTCGGTAGGCTCACCTGTGCGCGCATTGATCGGAATGCGTTGCTTGCGGGACACAAGTCCTTCTTCTTCGCAGGCCATGTACACCAAGATTGCAGTGAGGATTACATTCTGGCGCACGTCGTCAAACACAATCTTGTCGTAGGTGTCCAAATTGGTATGCCAGGTATAATTGAAGTAGTTCCAAGGCAAGGCGCTCAAGTTGAAGGCTGGCACGCCTGCTGCCACAAAGGACACGTGGTCTGTTCCTCCTGCTCCTGGGTTGCCAGGAAACTCGGTCTTCAAATCCTGGGTGATGTTACGAGGTACCTTGTTGAGCCAGCGACCTAGGTACTCGTAGCTATCTACAAATCCCTGTCCGGAGATATTGGCGATACGGCCGGTACCATTGTCCTGGTTGAAGAGGGCTTGGATCTTGCCTGCCATTTCGGGATGGTCTTCCACAAAAGCGCGAGAACCGTTTAGTCCTTGTTCCTCAGATCCCCAGTGGCCCACCAAGATGGTACGCTTTGGATTGGGATACACTTGCTTCAAAACACGCATTACTTCCATCATCAAGATGGTGCCTGTGCCGTTGTCTGTAGCGCCTGTGCCGCCATCCCAAGAGTCAAAGTGTGCGGAAAGCATCACGTATTCATCTGGTTTTGCACTACCCTTGATTTCGGCAACGGTATTGTAGGTCGGCTGCATGCCTGTCTCTTTGGACTGCGCATTGAGGTGCAACTGTGGTTTTTTGCCGCTTTCTGCCAAGCGATAGAGCAGGCCATAATCTTCTAGGGAAATGTCTACGGTCGGTACTTTTTTGGTGGAGGCAGAGAAAATCTTGTTGGCACCAAAGGCGTTGGACCAATTGGAGGTGAGGATACCTGCTGCGCCTGCATTTTCAAGGGCGAGGGGAAGTTGGTTGCGGGTTTTGCCCGTAGCCTGAAGACGCTTGGTCCAAGAAGCATTGATGGCGGTGCGCTCGGCTTTCATTTTTTCAAAGGAAGCAGGTGTGCCATGCTCTTCCCAGTTGTAGTCCGGGCGTCCAGTAGGTTGCGGTACGGAGATCATCACGTACTTGCCTTTTACGGAGGGTAGCCACTTTTGGAAAGCCAGTGAATCGGCAAATTCAGGAAGGATGATAACCTCCCCTTTTACGCCCCCTTGCGGAGAAGAGGGGCTCCAAGCCAACTGCGTGCCTGCCAAGGACTTGGTCCAAGGTGCAATCATATCCATGTGGGTGATGCCTCTTTCCCAGCCTCTCCATTCTCCCCACTTTTCGTTGCGGGCAGGAATGCCCCAACTCTGGTAGGTGGTGACGGCCAAGTCATGGGCCTTTTGCATTTGTGGGGAGCCGACCAATCGTGGTCCTACTCCATCCATGATTTCATGAGCAAGAACTTCTAGTTTAGAATTTTCGGTTGCTTCTTTGATAATGGCATCGATGACTTGGTTTTGTGCCTGTAACTGTACAGAAACAAAAAACACAAGACCTAGGTACCAGCTGTTGCGGATTTTCATAGCGAGTGTATTTAATTCCTAAAACTAGGAATTAAGTTCAATTTTCTTGAACCACTGGTGGATAATTGTAGATAGTCAACTGTGGACAAATAAATTTCCTCCATTTGTCTAAAACGGGATGGATTTTTCTTCGGGTTACAGTTTCTTTACGTAGAAGTTTGGTAAATCCCTCTAACCATGGCAATAGCTCCGATTCAAGAATTTTTAAAAAAGGCTTTAGAAGTATCTGCGGAACCTGCTTCCGGCACCTGGTTGGCAGAGCAAGCCGAAAAAATTAAGTCCTCCACTTCCCCGAACTCCTTCTTTCTAGCCTTTTCCCGCGCCTCTCGGTACTTTAAAAAAGAGGCAGTTTCCTGGACGGAGGGAGCAACTATGTCTCTACCTGAGGGAGTAGATCCATCTGCCTGGGATAGCCTTCAAGTGGCTCGAATTTACCTAGTACTCCAGTTGCCTTTTCAGAATGAATCCTGGCAGGCCATCCTGCAGCAACTCTTTGAAACGGGGGACATGTACGAGCAGCAGGCCCTCTATGCAGCCTTGCCGCTATTTCCGAATGCAGAAGGGCTCTTGCCTCGCGCCATTGAAGGATGCCGCACGAATATGTCGGTGGTCTTTGATGCCATTGCGCTACGGAATCCCTATCCATCGCGCTTTTTCCCGGAGGCCAACTGGAATCAGCTGGTCCTCAAAGCCATCTTTATGCAGCGCCCGCTCTACCTTATCCAAGACCTAGATCGTCGATGCAATGCGGCACTTGCTGCCATGGCGACCGACTTTGCGCACGAGCGCTGGGCAGCCGGCAGGGCAGTGATGCCAGAAGTTTGGCGCTTGATCGTTCCATTTATGGGGCCTCAATACCAGGAGGACCTGAAAAAAGTACTGGAGTCTACGGATGCCACGGAGCAAAAAGCCGGGGCTTTGGCCGCTTACCAGTGCAGCTATCCTCCTGCTCAAGAACTCTTGACGGCCTATCCCTCGCTTCAGAAAGCCTGCGCTACCGCTGCCTATGGCTGGGAAGACCTAGGAATAGAATTTCAAAAAAATCGAGTTTAATCACTCATCAACCGCTAAATTCACCCACTTACAGCCGCATCTACCCATGGCAATGTACATAGATCCCCACATTCACCTGGTTTCCAGGACTACCGACGACTACGAAGCCATGCGCAAAGCG
>CANGYY010000070.1 GCA_947458585.1 Cyclobacteriaceae bacterium
AACAAATTCGGTATCATAGTACATCATTCATCATACAATCAGAAAAGGGTTAAATGGAAGCAAAATTTTCGAACAGAGTCAAGGAGGTAATCTCCCTCAGCCGCGAAGAAGCCCTTCGCTTGGGGCACGATTACATTGGCACAGAGCACCTCTTGTTGGGAATGATCCGCGAGGGAGAGGGGGTAGCGGTTTCCATACTGAAGAAACTAGGGATACCCTTGGATGAATTACGTACTGCCATTGAGCGGGCGGTGAAGGGTACAGCCAATCACAACGTGAAAAATATGGCCAATATTCCCTTGACCAGACAGTCTGAAAAAGTACTGAAAATCACGTACCTAGAAGCAAAAATTTTCAAAAGTCAACTGATTGGCACGGAGCACTTGTTGCTGTCCATCCTTCGTGACGAGGATAACATTGCCACACAGATATTGAATAAGTTTGAAGTCAACTACGACAGCATCAAGGAAATGCTTGAAATGCAATCGGACAGCAGTTCTTCTCCCAAGGCCCGTGCTGAGGCAGAAGATGGGGACGAGGATGGCTCCAAATTATTTGGTTCTTCTTCTTCCGGAGGAGGATCCAACAAGCCAGGAGCAGAAAAATCCCGCACTCCTGTTTTGGACAACTTTGGTCGCGACCTGACCAAAATGGCCGAGGACGACAAACTCGACCCGATCATCGGTAGAGAAAAAGAAATCGAACGTGTGGCACAAATTCTTTCCCGTAGAAAGAAAAACAATCCAATTTTGATTGGTGAGCCAGGTGTAGGTAAAACAGCCATTGCAGAAGGATTGGCCTTGCGCATTGTCCAGAAAAAAGTTTCCCGAATCTTGTTCAACAAGCGCGTGGTGACCTTGGATCTCGCATCCTTGGTGGCAGGTACCAAGTACAGAGGACAGTTTGAAGAGCGAATGAAGGCGGTGATGAATGAGTTGGAAAAATCTCCCAACGTCATCCTATTCATTGATGAGTTGCATACGATTGTAGGCGCAGGTGGTGCTTCCGGTTCTCTGGATGCGTCCAACATGTTTAAGCCTGCCTTGGCACGTGGAGAAATCCAATGCATCGGTGCCACTACTTTGGACGAATACAGACAGTACATAGAAAAGGATGGCGCTTTGGCGCGTCGTTTCCAAATGGTGATGGTGGATGCCACCTCTCCAGAAGAGACGATCCAAATCCTAAACAATATCAAGGATAAATACGAAGACCACCACAACGTCATCTATACCGATGCTGCGATTGAGGGATGCGTGAAGCTTTCGGATCGTTACATTTCCGATCGTTTCCTTCCAGACAAGGCCATCGATATTTTGGACGAAGCCGGTGCTCGGGTACACATCATGAACATCAATGTTCCTGAGGATATCTTGCGCTTGGAATCGGAAGTAGAAAATATCAAGGCCGAGAAAAATCGCGTAGTCAAATCTCAGAAGTACGAGGAGGCCGCTCAACTTCGCGACAAGGAAAAGAAACTCTTGGAGCAGTTGGATGAAGCGAAAGTAAAGTGGGAAGAGGAAAGCAAAACCAAGCGCTTTACCGTGGATGAAGATCATGTGGCGGAAGTAATTGCCATGATGACTGGAATTCCAGCCAAGAGAATCGCTCAGAACGAGGGCAACAAGTTGCTCAACATGGGTGAGGAACTGAAGGGTAAGGTAATCGGTCAGGAAGAGGCCATTAAGAAATTAACCAAAGCCATACAGCGTACCCGCGTAGGATTGAAAGATCCGAAGAAGCCGATTGGTTCCTTTATTTTCCTAGGCCCTACAGGGGTTGGAAAAACGGAGTTGGCCAAGACTCTAGCCACTTACCTCTTCGACAAGGAAGATTCCTTGATTCGTATCGACATGTCCGAATACATGGAGAAATTCTCCGTATCGCGATTGGTAGGAGCACCTCCAGGCTATGTAGGATACGAAGAAGGGGGACAGCTTACCGAAAAGGTGCGTCGCAAACCGTATTCAGTTGTCCTTTTGGATGAGATTGAAAAAGCCCACCCAGATGTATTCAATATCCTACTTCAGGTGTTGGACGATGGTATCTTGACGGATGGACTAGGTAGACGGGTAGATTTCCGAAATACGATCATCATCATGACCTCCAACATTGGGGTGCGTGACTTGAAGGACTTTGGTGCGGGCATAGGTTTTGCCAACCGTGCCAAGGCGGACAATCTAGATGAAATCATGAAGTCAACCATTCAGTCTGCTTTGAAGAAGGCTTTCAGTCCTGAATTCTTAAACCGTTTGGACGATGTGGTGGTGTTTAACTCCCTAAGCAAAGAAGATATTTTCAAAATCATCGACATCAGCTTGGGCAAGTTGTTTCACCGCATCACCGACTTGGGCTACAAGATCGAGCTCACCGAGAAGGCAAAAGATTTCTTGGCCAACAAAGGCTATGATCAGCAGTATGGAGCAAGGCCTTTGAATCGTGCCATCCAGAAGTATTTGGAAGATGCCATTGCAGAAGAAATCTTAAAAGGAGACCTATCTGAAGGGGATGTGATTACCGCCGATTATGTGGAGGAAGCCACGGAACTGACCCTTTCGGTCACTAAAAAAGAGAAAGCGGATTAAGGATAAATTAAATAGTGAAAGAGCCTTGAAGACTGTTGTTTTCAAGGCTCTTTTTTTGGATTGGCATTAAATCCCTTCAAATAAGACAAAGGATTCCAAGTAGTTGGGTAGGATAGTGTGCCAGCCCAGTTCCTGATTGAGTTTGTAGGCCAATGCCTCCGCACTTTTCGGCTCCCCGTGCACCACAAAGGTGAATTTGGGTTTCTCGGTAAATCCCTCTGCCCAGTCCATCAGTTCCTCTTGGTCTGCGTGGGCAGAAAGTCCTTCGATAGGGTACACCTTAGCGCGTACAGGAACTTCCTCTCCATAGATGCGGATGCTCGGATCTCCATCCAGCAGTCGTCTTCCTCGGGTTTCTTGCGCCTGGTATCCTACGATGACTACCCCGTTTTTTTCATGGGGGAGGTGGTGGTAGAGGTGGTGCAGGATCCGACCTCCTGTAGCCATCCCGCTGGCTGAAATGATGATGGCTTTTCCCGAGTAGGTATTCAGCGACATGGATTCCTCCTTTTTCTGAAAGTAATGCAGCTGCGGGTGCTTGAAGGCGTGCACGTCTTCGAGTAGCATCGCACTCAGTCGGTGGTCATTTCTGTAATCCAAGTACAGCTGGGTGGCATCGATCGCCATTGGACTGTCGGTAAAGATGGGAGCCTTGGGGATTTTCCCTTTTTCCATCAGTTGGTAGAGGTGGAAGAGCAAGAGTTGGGTTCTGCCTACGGCAAAGGCAGGGATGATGACAAGACCTCCCCGGTCAAAGGTTTCTCGGATGGCCCGAGCGAGTTCCTCTTCTGGTTTGGAGTTGGCCGATTTTCGGTCCCCGTAAGTGGATTCGATCCACAAGACATCTGCTTTTGGGATACAGGCAGGGGGAAAAAGCAGCGGATCTTTGTAGCGCCCCAAGTCGCCAGAGAATACTAGTCTTTTGGTTTCCCGTTCTCCCTGAATCAGGAATTTGACGATGGAGGCTCCAAGAATGTGGCCTGCATGAAAGAAGGTTACCGTGACGGCCGGATGGATGGAAAAAGGGTGCTCGAAAGGCTTCGGAACAAATAGGGGAAATACCGCTTCGGCATCTGCTTTGGTGTACAGGGGCTGTGGATCCTCGTGACGGGAATAGCCTTTTTTGCGGGCATATTCTGCTTCCTCCTCTTGCAATTTACCGGAGTCGAGGAGTAAGATTTTGGCTAGGGATGCGGTGGCTTCCGTGCAGTAGATTGGACCTGAAAATCCTTGTTGAACCAATCGAGGCAAGTAGCCGATGTGATCCAAGTGCGCATGGGTGAGGACCACTGCCTCCAAGTCTTCCAGAGGCATGGGAAATTTATCCCAATTGAGTTCGCGAAGTTTTCGTCCGCCTTGAAACAATCCACAATCCACCAGAAACTCGAAGTCACCTAGGTCAATCAGGTATTTGGAGCCGGTGACCACACCAGAACCCCCTAAAAATTTGGCAATAACATCCATGATTTAAAAGTTTGGTAGAAGGTACAAAAAAAAAGAGGCCCCGCAAGTTCGGGGCCTCCTGGTTCAACTATTATCTAAACTCTAGTTAGCGGCTTAATTTTCCTTCAAGAAATAGGCATCCTTAAGTTTGGCGCGGCTTAGGCTATCCTGTTGGATCTTGGAAATAGAGTCCAGCTGGGCTTTTTCGGAGTCAAAGGAATCCCAATCGCGGCGCTCTCCTTTGATTCCTGGGCAGGTGAGGCAGGTAAGCCCTGCTTCATTGAATACCCAGATCGCTTCTGGACGGACATCCTCCCAATCGTAGCCATTTTTATACAATGTGTTTTCGAGAATGTCTAATAGGCTGTCATCCATGACAAAGGGTTTGTTGTAAGGGATCGCCAAGGTGAGGTTTAGTTTTTGGTCTCGAAAAGCGCCCAAGGTTTTCATGTCAAATCCTCGTTCAAAGGTGATGACGGAATCTTTTACGGCATAGGAATAAGCGATCTTTTTGATGTTTTCTTGTGCCTGCTTCTTGCTTTGGCCTCGAGAGAAAAATTCTTGATTTAGCGTAAGGACACTGTCTTCGGTGCCTTTAAGTTCAAGAACGGCTTTTTGATAAAACTCTACCCCATCCCCACCTTCTACTGTTAAGAAGAGTACACCTTGGCCTGGGCTGAGCGGAGTGTTGGTAATCACTCGGTCTTCCTCTTTGAATTTGGCGATGACGCGTGGGACTTGGAATCCTAGGGTGGCGATGCACATCAGCCATAGTGCCAGGGCAACTAAGCCAAACCTACTTCCTACCAGGTTTTTCTTGGAAAGGACGCTCAATCCGAGCATGAGGATCACGATTCCAGGGATTGCTAGGACTCCAAGGCCGGCAGCTGCCAGTCCCGTAGGCACCAATTCAGTGATCATTTCCAAGGGAAACACATCCATGGTACCGTAATACATGGGGTCAATAACTCCTAAGTAAAGGGCGAAGGTGACCAAAGGAGCCCCAACCAGCACCATACCAAAGATGAAAATGATTACCCCAAAAAAGAGACGAAGTAAGGTAAGTAAGAACTTGCCCAAGGATCCAAGGGCAGAGCCTAGGGCTTCGATCACCTGTCCTAATAATTGAAAAGGTTTCATTAGTACCATGACTGTATTTTTTACAGTAGACTCCGGCGTTGGAGGAGCTGGATTGATGGTTTCCTTGAGCGTGGAATCGATGCTGTCCAAGGTGATTTCGCCACCCTTCATTTTGATGCGTTCCGTGATCGAACTCGCCAATGGGGTAATGATCCATAGAATCAGGTAAATCACCAGACCAGATCCACCTGCAATAGTAAGGATGACAAAAGCCAACCGAACATAGAGTGCCTTGATTCCGAAGTACGCGGCTAAGCCGCTGGCTACCCCTCCCAGTGCTTTGTCGTCTGGGTTTCGAAATAGTTTTTTGATCTCCTTATTTTCTTCCTTGGCATAGGACACTGGAAGAATCACCCACAAGACGATGTAGGCAATCACTGCAAGTCCGGCAAACCCAAAGTTGACCTGTACCCATCCAAAAGGATTAAAATCGAACAGGTCCAAGTTGATGTTTCCGCTAAAAAGTAGGAGAATGGCGATCAATCGAATCCAAAGTGCATCGATGGCGAAGTAATGCGCAATCCCTGCACAGACCCCACCCAAGATTTTCTTATGCTCCATTCGCATGAGTTTTTTGTAACCTCCTGGCTCAGCATTGGGTGGTGTCACGTACTTGTAAAAATCATCGCTCGCAGGATCCACTACTTCCTCTGCATCTTCCTTCTCCTCCAAGGAACTGAAGTCTGCGATAGTTCCCATTTTTTCAATGAGGCGGGTGACATTCTCTGCGGTGATGACTTGGTTGTTGTTTTTGAGGTAGGAAAGGAATATTTCCGCGATGCGATTTTCGATATCGGAAACTATTTCCTTGCTATCGGGGTAGCCAGAAAAGTGGGTATTGATACTTTCTAGGTAGTTTTTGAGGGTATCGTAGCCATCTTCTTCGATGTGGAATAAAATACCGCTGATGTTGATGCTCAATGTCTTTTTCATGAGTGGGTCGACGAAGGGATTACTTCTTTTTGGTGATTTGATTGATGGATTGCACCAAGGCCTTCCAAGTTTCGGCTAGGCTCTTCAAGGTAGCCTGTCCCTCTTCCGTAATGGAATAGTATTTTCGAGGAGGGCCTGCCTCCGATTCTACCCAGCGGTAGCTAACTAATGCAGCTGATTTGAGTCGGTTGAGTAGGGGATACAGGGTACCCTCTACCACGATCATCTGCGCTTGGGTGAGTTCTTCAATCAAGTCAGAGGTGTAGACTTCCCCCCTGGAAATGATGTGCAATACGCAGTACTCTAGGAGTCCTTTGCGCATTTGTACTTGGGTGTTGGTTAGATTCATGGATGTGGTCACTGGTATATTTAGGAAGCAGTCAATTGTGCTTCCTATGCCAACTCTAAGAAAAAGTAATACCAAGTTTTAAGTAGAGTACCTTGTATAACCTAATTCTAGGTATTCAAGAACAAAATAAATCCAATAAATCAGTCTAACTACTTGATTAAGAATTGATTTTTGAATATTTTCAATTCAACTAAAAAAAATAAAAATGTATCAAACATACTTTTTCTAGTCGTACTATTCGATTCTCTTGTTCAAATTTAGGACAGAGAAGTGACCGAAAATGTACATTTTTTGATGCACTTGGTTTCTTGTGCAGGGGAGTAATCCCAAACTGAGTTCGTAATTCATCCCAGTGGGGGAATCAATTTTTTCAATTTCAATCGTCCATTTTTTAACGGAGATCTGCTCCACTATCCCAAGTCCCTAATGAAAAAATCCTTCGTTCTCTTCTTTTTTGGCTTTTGCCTGTGCGGTTTTTCCGTGGCCCAAGATTCGGTATGGTACCGCCATGACCTGACCTATTACAAAATTCAAACTGCTGCCGATGGAATCTACCGCATCTACCCCGCAAGCATGAAGGCTGCTGGAATTTCGCTTCGAAGGGTAGATCCTCGATGCTTTCGGCTCTACCACCGGGGAAGGGAAGTAGCCCTTCAGGTAGCAGGAGAGGAGGATGGGCGCCTAGATCCCGAGGACTACCTTGATTTTTTGGGTAGCAAAAACCAGGAATGGAGAAGTTCAGAGATTGCAATTCCAAATCCCTATGTCAACACCTATTCGGACACCACTGCCTTTTTCCTGGTCTACACCCCTAGGGAGCGGGGGAAGCGTATGGAATTACAGGCACATGCTGCCCTTGATCAGTTTGAAGTAACAACAGTCCAGGTGTTTGCGGATGAGTATTCCTTGGGAGAAATGGCCTGCTGGGGACTGCGCCCCTCCAGTCCAAAAGAGGGGCAGGGCTGGATGAGTTATGTGATTACTCCCAGTAGGAACCTGGAGTTCCCACTGGATTCTACCTTTGCTAAAGGGTGTTTTCAATCCATTTCACTCGAACTGGGTTGGGTCGGGCGATCCCTAGAGGAGCATCGACCTCTGCTTTGGCTGGGGAACTCTTCCGAGGTACTTCGGCTCCTTCCGAGTCCTCTATTTTCCGGGTTTGAAACATTCAGGCAATCCCTCGTTCTTCAGCAGGAGGATTTTCAAGATGGGAAACTCAAACTCCATTTAGCAACTGATCCTACTCGTAAAGGAGATTATTTTTCGCTGGCATTCGCCAAATTAACCTACTCGGTCACAGGCAAAGGCAATGCTGGGCCTACTCCTCGCCGATTTACAGTGGATGCGCTGCATGCGGTACGCTTTCGAGATTACCAGAAGCTAGCCGCCAACTACCTGATTGTGGGACATGGACAGCTTGCACGACCGAGCCATTCCTACCCAAACCCAGTCCAAGCGTATGCTGCCTACCGTGCTTCTGGGGCAGGTGGGAGTTACGACACCTTGGTGCTTCGTATGGAGGACTTGTACGATCAATTTTCCTTTGGCGAAAAAACTCCCTTGGCCCTGCATGCATTTTTGAAATCGTATTGGACCCTACACCAACCCAAGTACCTACTCCTTGCAGGCCGGTCCCTGGTTCCCTATGCACAAATGTGGGTGAAGAACGCTGCGGTTTACCAGCGAAACGCTCCGCAATCCTTTGCCTTCCCAGACCTTGTTCCCACAGGAGGCTTCCCTCCCTCAGATTCCCAATTTGCAAGAGGGCTGAATTTGGAGGAGCCTGCCTTTCCGGCAATGGCTGTGGGGAGAATCCCAGCCAAAAATGCTCAGGAACTTGCCGATTACTTGGATAAAGTCAAGGAGATAGCCCTTTTGGAAACTTCCGGTCCACAAAAGATGCTCCACTTGGTAGGAGGGATGAATCCCGTAGAAATCGAGCGACACCGGAATTTTATGGAGGGATTTGCTGCAATAGCTACTCGTGGGATTCAGGAGGTGGAGGTGATTACCCAGGTCAAGCAGGTGGCAGCTGAGGTGCAGCACTTGAATTTTAACCAAGAATTCAACGCGGGGTTGATGATGCTGACTTACTTTGGTCATGGATCCTTGGGATACAATGAACTGGATTTTGGGTATGTGTCTGACCCCAACTTGGGCTATGTCAATGCTGGAGCTTATCCCTTGCTGCTGATCAACGGCTGCGAATACGGAAATGCCTTTGGACCTACCTACAGCCAAGGGGAGGATTGGCTAATCTCCCCGAAAAAAGGAGCAATTGCGGTACTTTCGAATTCCAGCTTGGGAGTGGATTTGCTGCTCAAGCGCTCCACCGAATTGCTATATCGAGGACTGTTTGACTGGGGGGAATCCGCTTGTTCACCGACGCTTGGGGAGATTCTTTTGCAGGCTGAACAAGAGTTTATGGGACGCTATGGGAAGCAGCCCGAGTACCAGGCCCACTGGGCACAATTAATTCTCCTGGGAGATCCTGCGCTACGGCTTTTTGATTGTAAAACTACAAGGCTACAGGCAAAGTAGAACCCTTTGAGAAGATACGAACAACTTAGTGAAGTATCTGCCCAAAAGTCAGCAGGTTGTGATCGGGATCTAGTAATGAAAATTCACGCTGTCCCCAAGGTTTGGTTTCTAGTGGTCCATTCGGATGAATGGACACCTTTCGATCCAAAAAGTACTGGTAAAGGCGGTCAATAGCCTCCGTTCTGAGGTAAATCTGTCCGTAGTTTTGTAGTGGATCTAGTCCCGGAAATAGAAAAAAGTGGAGTTCAATTCCATCTTTTTCAACCATCAGGTATTCGGGATAATCTTGATTGCCGAGAAGTTGAAAGCCCAGTTGCTCCACGTAGTAGGCTTTGGTAATGGCTTTGTTGCGCATGGGCAACTTGGGGTGAACGGATAAAATCATCTTTTTTCCTTAGAGGCGACCTCGGTTTTTTTCTTATTCCAAAAATGCCAGATTCCCCAGATACTTCCTAGCAGTAGGATGGCAAGCGCGAGCCATTGTTCGGGGTCTTGCAATGCCGCTTGTGCATCGAGAAATGACTTTGCAGCCTTGCCTGTCGCAAATGCCAGGAGGGTTCTTGGAAGCATGCCTGGGAGTCCATATTGGATGATTTTTCGCAAAGGAATCCCCAAGGAGGCAAACAGAAAATTGGAAATCGCAAAGGGAATCACCGGGCTGATCCGGACAAAAAACACGAGTCCGGCAGGCTGTTCTGTTCTTCGCTCTATTTCCTCTTGTAAGCTAGGGTGGCGTGCATAAAGGAGGGTTCGGAAATCCGCATTGAGCCACTTACCCAAGGAGTAGCCCAATACATTCGCTAGGAGGTAGGCGATCACGAGGTGAGGAAATACGGTCCATCCCCAAAAGAAGCCTGATGCGAGCGCAGTAAAGGTGGTGGGAAGGAAGGCGAGTCCGACCAAAAGGGCCAGGATCAGGGTCAGCAGGATATGATCTCCAATTCCTGTCAAAGCGATTTGTTCCAGTTGCTCGTAGCGAGTGCTGAGCAAAAGTGAACCCAGCAGCGGGACAAAGCTGACCCAAATCCAGCCGAGCGTCGTGCTGGGATGGCTTCGGAAGTAGCGCACCAAGTCCTTGAAAATGCTGTCCTTTTTTGTCATCTTTGACTCGCTTTTGAAGTAAAAGCCAGCAAGTTTAGCACCTAGTATTGGAATTGCATTCATTTATCCAAAATAGGTTTTGAATTCTATGTAAACCCAACCCTCCTAAATCCACTTTAGATGAAATTTGGTACCAAAGCCATTCA
>CANGYY010000071.1 GCA_947458585.1 Cyclobacteriaceae bacterium
CTTTCCTGCCAGTTGCATGATCAAATGGAAATTTCCACAGCAAGCGGCTCTCCCCGCCTTTGACCTCTTTTGGTACGATGGGGGCATGAAGCCCTTTGCCTGCGAAGAACTCGAGTCGGAAGGAAAAGATATTCCTGACGAAGGGCTTCTGCTAGTCGGCAGCAAAGGAAAGATCTTGGGAGGCTTCCGTGGAGAAAATCCCGTGCTACTCCCTGAAGGATCTACGATGCAAGGCCGCGATGCAGAACGCATCAATTCGGCTGCCATAGATCGAAAATCCGACATTTGGGTGGATGCCATGCTTGAAAAAAAGCAAACTTCCGGTAGCTTTACCCGTGCGCAATGCATTACCGATACGATCAACTTGGGAGCCATTGCGCTGAGAACAGGCAAAAAAATAGATTTTGACCCCGGAAAAATTCAAATAACAAACGATACACAGGCCAATGCCTTCCTGAGCAGAACGTACCGCCCAGGCTGGGAAATGTAATCCCACTCGGCCCTCACCCTCTACTTCATTTTCAAACCCAATCTAATCCCATGACTAGCAGAAGAAATTTTCTCAAAACCACAGGACTTGCTACCGCAGCCCTAGGACTTGGTCTTCCTTCCTTAAGTTTTGCCCGACCTGGTGCAGACCTCCCCTTTAAGATCTCCCTAGCCGAGTGGTCCGTCAATACCCTGCTTTTTTCCAAGAAGCTGGATCACTTAGATTTTGCGCTAACCGCAAAAAAGCATGGCATCCATGCGGTCGAATATGTCAACCAATTCTTTTTTGACAAGGCGCAGGATTTAGCCTACTTGAAGGAAATGAATACCCGATGCACCAACGAGGGCATCACCCAAGTCTTGATCATGGTGGATCGAGAGGGCATGCTTGGCGCTCGAGATGCGGCTAATCGCGGCAAGGCTATAGAAAATCATAAAAAGTGGATCGATGCAGCCAAATTCCTAGGCTGTCACACCGTACGTGTCAATGGCTATTCGGATATTTCCTGGTCTACCCGTCCAGAAGATGCCGCCGAAGCCTCCAAACTGGTGAGCGACAGCATCCACCAACTCGCAACTTTTGCCGAACCTTCAGGTATCCATATCGTGATCGAAAACCATGGGGGATTCTCCTCCAATGGCAAATGGCTGGCTGACACCATCCGAAATGCGGACCATCCCCTTGCAGGAACACTTCCTGATTTTGGCAACTTCCGCATTAGCACTTTAGACGGGAAGCCTGTTTCCTACGACTCCTACCGAGGAGTGGATGAACTGATGCCGCTAGCCACGGGAGTAAGTTTGAAGCCAAAGGTCTGGGACGATGCAGGTCAGGAGTCAGATTTGGATTACAAACGCATGATGAAGTTGGTCCTTTCCCATGGCTACAAGGGCCACGTAGGCATTGAGCATGGAGATAAGGATAGAGAATGGGAAAGCATCGTTTCCATTCGTGAAATTCTTGAAGGACTGCAAAAACCCAATGCCCTAAAGTAAGTAACGCTCATTTTCTGCACCCGATGAACCAACAACTTGGACAACTTTCCCTTTTGGTGAAAGATTACGACGAGGCCATTCAGTACTACACGCAGACCCTAGGCTTCGACCTGTTGGAAGACACACCCATTTCGGACACCAAACGCTGGGTGCGCGTGGCGCCCAAAGGGTCCAGTTGCCAGTTGCTCTTGGCCAAGGCTGCCAACGAAGCCCAACTCAGCCAGGTGGGTTGCCAAGCAGGAGGACGCGTCTTCTTGTTTCTGTATACCGATGACTTTTGGAGAGATTACGAGAACTACCGCTCCAAAGGCGTCGTCTTTATCCGGGAACCTGCAGAAGAATCCTATGGAATAGTTTCCGTATTTTCGGACCTCTATGGAAATCTCTGGGATTTGATTCAACCCAAGAACTCCTAACTACTCCAATGGATTCACAAGCAAACAATCCTCTTCACGGCGTCACATTGGCCGACATGATCGCCCAACTGGTGTCGTTCTACGGCTGGGAAGACCTGGGAGAGCGCATTACCATTCGCTGCTTTACGCACGACCCCAGCATTGCCTCCAGCCTGAAGTTTCTCCGCAAAACTCCCTGGGCAAGGGAGCGGGTAGAAGGCCTCTACCTCAAAATGTTGCGAGATGCCAAAAAGGAAGGTGGTCCCTTGGGGAATTGAGGGAGATAGTTAATTTTTAGTTGGGAATTGAAAATTCTAAGATAGTGGCTCTTGATTGCAAATCACGAGCAGCTCAAGCCCCATCGGGGCAACAGTACCTTAACCAGGGGTTTCAACCCCTGGATCAGAACAACCCCTGGACAAAAAAGCCCGTCCCGCAGTATTGCGGGACGGGCTTTTTCGTAGGGTTGGTGGTTTGGATTATACGTAGTTGTTGAGCATCACCGGCATCACCAACATCAAGATGTCTTCGTTGGCATCTTGAGTCACTGGCAAGATCAAGCCTGCACGGTTTGGCGCGGAGAATTTCAAACTTACTTCCTTACAAGAAAGGTTGTTCAACATTTCTACCAAGAACTTCGCGTTGAACCCGATCTCAATGTCCTCTCCCTCGTGGTCGCAAGACAAGCGTTCATTGGCTTCGTTGGAGAAGTCAAGGTCTTCAGCAGAGATCATCAACTCGCTACCGGTCAACTTCAAGCGCACCTGGTGCGTGGTCTTGTTGGCATAGATGGCGATACGTCTCAAGGATCCCAAAAACTCCAAGCGATCGATGTTCATGCGGTTTGGATTCTCGGTTGGAATCACGTTTTCGTAATCTGGGAATCGCTCGTCAATCAAACGACAGATCATCTTGATGTTTGAAAACTTGAAGTAGGCATTGGACTGGTTAAACTCCACGGCTACAGGCACATTCTCTGAAGGCAAAGTAGTTTTCAAGAGGTTCAAGGCTTTTCTAGGGATAATCAAGCTAGCTCCATTGCTGGAAGCTACGTCTACTCTTCTGTAGCGCACAAGTCGGTGGCCATCTGTAGCCACAAAAGTGGTGTTGGTTGGGCTCAAATTGATGTATACCCCAGTCATCGCAGGACGAAGCTCGTCCGAAGAGGTTGCGAAAATGGTATTTGCAATAGCTGAAGACAATACCTCGGTAGACATATCTACGGTAGTAGCATTGCTTACAGTAGGGATTTTTGGAAAGTCTGTGGCATTTTCACCCGCAAGACGGTAGCGTCCATTGTCGGAGCTAATCTCTACCGCGTAGGTGTCGTGATCGATGCTGAAAGTTACCGGCTGCTCAGGCAAGTTTTTCAAGGTTTCGATCAAGATGCGCGCAGGCACGGCAATATTTCCGTCTTCCTTGGCTTCCACCTGAAGTTCTGTCATCATGGAAGTCTGCAGATCCGAAGCAGTGATAGTCAATACAGACCCTTTGATTTCAAAAAGAAAGTTTTCCAGAATAGGCACCACCGGATTGGTGGTCACTACACCGTTGATGGCAGAAAGCTGCTTGAGCAAGGCGGAGGAAGAAACAATAAATTTCATATCGTAGGGGTGGTATAGTTTTTTTCTAGTGTGGTAAATTTATAAATAAAATGCTAATTCAGCCGACCTGACTCTCAATTGTAGAAAAAAAGTTACAAATACTTGGCTGATTTTCGTTTATCCCCTCCGGGAAAATCGTTTCACCCGCAGCAAGCCTATCAGTCCACCCATTAAGGCTAAGAAAAGCACAGGTGCTCCCACATTGATCAGCTGCCAGAATTGCTTTTCTTCGGAGACCTTCACCTTGTCCAAGGGACGAATTTGCAAGACCTTGGTACGTGTGGCAATGATCCCGTCCGGGTCAGTCAGGTACTGCATTAGGTTTTCCAAAAACTGCTTATTGGCAAAGGTGGTCTGCTCCATCGGATCCTCCCCTAGCGGAAGTGGTTCTTGATCTGCAGGATTGACTTGGCTTTGAAACACCGACGCATCCCCGAGCACAAGCACTTTCCCATTTCCGCTATTTTTCACCGAACTCCCTGAAAATTCCGCTGGAACAAATCGGTTTTTGAACAAGGAAGTAAACTCCCCTTCCAGCAAGTAGGCAAGCGGCAGGTACTGAATTCCAAATTCAGATTCTAAAGGAGGCTCTTGAAATGCGGCTAGACTGATCAAATGAGGCAAGGGCAAGATTCGAGAACGCTCCGAACCAAAGAGCAAGGGGGTCTTTTTTACCCCATCCGCCTTTACGGTATCTAGGCTGCTGGCAAATCGAAAATTGACTTGATCCAAGCCCTTGGTGATGGGATGAGGATACATGCGCCCCGCATGAAAATGATAGGGCCAAGGCATGGGAACCAGCTGCTCTTGGTTGCCAAAATTTCCGCCCATCACTGGAATCACTCCAAAATTAAGATCCTGAATCAGGTCCTTATTGACACGAATTCCGTACCGAAAAAGGAGGCGATCCAAGCTATTTTCCTGTGGCAGAGCTAAGGCTCCTTCTCCTGCCAATTGGCTTAAGTCCAAATTTGCTCCCTCTGCAGCTACCACCAAATTCCCTCCTCCCATCACGTATTGATCCAAGAGGAAAAGTTCGCGATCGGAATAGGTACTATCTGGCCCCAAAATGAATACCGCAGCAAAAGAACTCAGGTCTTCCACTTTTTTGGCCTGGTCCAAGGGAACTTTAAATACTTCGTATCGCCCAACTAGCGCCTCAACCATCCCAAAGCCATCGTCTTCTGCTAGTTCCCCTTGCCCAATGATAAGGGCAATGGCACTTTTTTGAGGGTAGAGCAACTTTTGAATGGCTTGAGCCAATTCAAATTCCAGATTTTCAATAGAGGCATTCAAGGTCTGTTCTGCCGACATGCCTCGCTCGCCTTTCAAAATCAAAGCGCCTGTTTCGTAGGTGTCATCTGACACCAAAATGCCTGGAAAAATAAGTTGCGCTTGTTGCCCAGTAGCCTGGTTAACAAATAGGTTGGTGGGACGGACACCATAGTCGGCAAGCGTGTAGATAAACTCTTCCTTCAAGGAGTCGGTCACCTCCATAGGATCAAAATAGGAAACGGTGATGTTCTCCGCCGAATAAGCATTGAAGGTGCGAACGGTCTCCTCAATGGATTTTTGAAGGCGACGCATCCCTCCCGGAAGCTCCTCCCCAGTCAGCAAAATATCCACATGCAAGGGACGATCTATTCCTTCCAAAAGTTGAAGGGTAGAAGGATGGAGGGAATAGCGCTTTTCTTCAGTGAGGTCAATTCGAAACCGAAGGACCTGACCCAAGCCGAAGAGCAAGAAAATGCCCAAGACTAGAATTCCTAGTGGAAGGATCCGATGTGAAAAGCGCTGTTTCATTTTCCCTTCAAAATAAAAACCGCTGCCCCTAGAAAAACCCAAATCATGCCCAGCAGAAAAAAGAGGTCCCTGCTGTCAATTACCCCTCTACTCAAGCTATCGTAGTGGTAGCTCAAACTGAGTTCCTCCACCCAATAGGCCCAATTTCCTGGCACCATCCCCGCCAAAGCTGTCAATCCAAAGTACAAAACGAAGCAAAGAAAGACCCCGAGTACAAAGGCCACCACTTGCTGGGATGTCAGCGAACTGGCAAACATGCCCACGGCGGCAAAAGTGGCTCCAATCATCAGTAGCCCGAGCCAACTGCCAAAGAAGCCCGCCCAATCCAAGTTGCCCGGAGGATTACCCAACAGGGAAATGGAATACGCATAGCCCAAGGTGGGCAGTACAGCTAGGAAAACAAGCAGAAGTAGCGCCAGGTACTTGGCCAGGACGATCTGAACCAAACTAAGCGGTGAGGTCTGCAACAGTTCCCAGGTTCCCGACCGCCGCTCCTCGGCCAAGCTGCGCATGGAGATCGCCGGGATTAGAAAGGTAAAAACATAGGGGGTGTACAGAAAAAGGGACTCCAAATCGGCATAGCCGTAATCTAGCACTGAACTTTCTGGAAAGACCCAGACAATCAAGCCCAAGGCCACCAGAAACAAGACCAGGACCAGGTAACCGGTTAGGCTTCCAAAAAAGGCCGAGATTTCTTTGAGGAATAAACTTTTCATTGGCCCTGCGTGATTTCTCGAAAAAGTGTTTCCAAATTTTTGACGCCTTGATCCAAGCGAATCAGGCTGAGTTGCCGCTGCGCCACCACCTGCAAGATGGCCTTGCGCGCTTCTGCAGCATCCGGTGTAAGTAGCACCAATTCCTGTGGGGCTTTGCCTCCAAAACTGGGGATTCCGATGCCTTCAAACCAGGACAATTCCAGGGCTTCTTCCGTTTCGAGAATCAAGGTCACTTGGGAGGAAGCCGATTTCAAGTCTGCCAGCGAACCTGCAGATCGGATTTTTCCTTGGTTGATGATCACCACATCCTGGCATACGGCCTCCACCTCTTGCATGATATGGGTAGAAAAAATCAAGGTCTTATTTTCAGCCACCTCCAAAATCAAGTTGCGGATATCCACCAACTGATTGGGATCCAAACCCGTAGTAGGCTCATCCAAGATCACCAGTGCTGGATTGTGAAGCAATGCGCGTGCAATGCCTACCCGCTGCCGATAGCCTTTGGATAGCTGCCCAATTTTCTTGTGCTGCTCCTGTTGAAGCCCTGTTTTGCGGATCATTTCCTCCGTCCGGCGTCGGATATCGGCAGATTTCATCCCATAGATGCCTCCCGAAAATTCCAAAAACTCACGGACGTAGCTGTCCAGGTAGAGGGGATTGTTTTCAGGAAGGTAGCCAATACGTGCGGCTAGTTTTTTAGGATGTGCCAGCGCATCTTCTCCCAACACACTTACCGATCCTGAATCTGCAGCAAGGTAACCGGTGATGATTTTGAGTGTGGTGGACTTGCCTGCTCCATTGGGACCCAGAAAACCTAAAATACGCCCTGGAGAGGCCGAGAAACTGACTTCATCCAGTGCTTTTTGGGAACCGTATCGTTTACTGAGCTGAGAAACTTGGAGAGACATGCGGGGGCGATTCAATGCAAATCGAGTAGGTACAAAAATACAGATTGCTCTTGGAACGACAAGAGGGATTCTTTAGGTATGGGATTTCCTATTTTTTTCCTTTTGGGCGAAGTGGACGGCATTCTACATCCACCACAAAATAGTTGGGATGCGTTTCCAGGGTTTGCACGACGGTTTGCGCCACATCTTCCGCCCGCATCATGTGTTCGTGTGCATCCATGCCTGGAATAGCATCGAAAAAGTGGGTTTGAATGGATCCTGGATAAATGGTCGACACCTTGATGCCAAAGTCTCGAAGTTCCATGTAGAGGGAGTGGGAAATGCCGCGCACGGCATGTTTGGTACCCACGTATCCCGCAAAGTTTGCTACGCCATTGAGGCCAGCGATGGAGGCCACGTTGAGAATATGCCCTTCGTCTGCTGCTTTCATGGCAGGGATTAATCTTTTGGTGGTATAAAAGATGCCGTGCACGTTGGTGTCAAACATGGATTTCCAATCTGCAGTGGTCATGTTTTCCATGGGTCCTGCCACACCAAAGCCAGCATTGTTTACCAGAATACGGATGTCTTCCCCCAAAGCGGCTACCGTATCGGTGTATGCCTTGGCGACTTGTGCTTCGTCGGCCACATCGCAGGAGAAGTAGTGAAAATGGGGATGGGTAAAATCCGGCTGGGTTCTGCCCCAGCCCGCTACGGTTGCTCCTTTTTCAAGCAAGTGTTTGACGATCTCCAAACCGAGTCCTTTGCTCACGCCCGTGACCACGGCTACTTTATTTTTTAATTCCATCGAAAGTTTGTTTCTCCTAGTAAAGCCATTTTCCACCGAAAAGTTCTGCAAACCTAGGCTTTATCCAAAATTTCGTGCAAATTCCAATCCTTGATTTAGTTTTGAACTGATTCATACCCACCAACCGCACTACAGACTATGAAAAAATTAATCCTTCCCCTGCTGCTATTGAGCAGTACGGCTATTGCCCAAAGCAAACTTCGTCCCAGCATCGACCAAAAGGCGGCAGCCATCGAGACCAAAGTCATCGACTGGAGACGCGACATCCACCAGCATCCGGAGCTCGGCAACGAGGAAACCCGCACCGCCAAAAAGGTAGCCGATCACTTGCGCTCCTTGGGCATTGAAGTTCAGGAAGGCGTCGCCACTACCGGGGTAGTAGGCATCTTGCGTGGGGGCAAGCCAGGGCCGATGGTTGCCCTTCGTGCCGACATGGACGCCTTGCCTGTGACCGAGCGCGTAGACTTGCCTTTCAAATCCACCGTCACAACCACCTACAACGGACAGCAAACCGGCGTGATGCATGCCTGCGGACACGATACCCACGTGGCCATCTTGATGGGTGTGGCTGAGGTACTTGCTGGCATGAAAGGACAGTTGGAAGGCTCAGTCAAATTTATTTTTCAACCTGCAGAAGAAGGAATTTACATCCCTGGAGTAACTTCCTGGGGTGCCAAGCAAATGGTTGCTGAAGGGGTAATGAAAGATGTGGATGCCATCTTTGGATTGCACATCTCCGCGCAAACCGAGGTAGGCAAGATTGGCTACCGCTCTGGACCAGCACAAGCTGCTGTGGACAACCTAGAAATTATCGTGCACGGTACTCAGGCACACGGCGCTTCTCCATGGTTTGGGGTAGATCCGATTGTAACCGCTTCGCAAATCGTGACAGGCTTACAAACCATCCTTTCCCGTAGCGTCAACGTCACCCAAAATCCAGCAGTAGTCACCGTAGGTGCCATTCATGGTGGCATTCGCCACAACATTATCCCTGAAAAAGTAGAGATGATCGGTACCATCCGCACCTTTGGTGAGCAGCAGCAAGACCTGGTGCATAAACGCATCACCGAGATCGCCACCAACATTGCGGAGAGTGCAGGCGCTCGTGCAGAGGTCAACATCACCAAACTCTATCCTTCTACTGTCAATGACCCGGCCCTTACTGCCAAGATGGTTTCCACCTTGGAAGCCGCTGCAGGCAAGGACAATGTCCATGTCAACCCACCTGTAACCGGAGCGGAAGACTTTAGCTTCTACCAGCGCGAGAAGCCGGGTTTATTTATCGGCTTGGGAGGCATGAAAAAAGGGGCTGATCCCACCAAAACTCCTTCCCACCACACTCCTGACTTTTACCTTGACGAGAGTGGCTTCGTACTCGGCGTTCGCGTGATGAGCTACTTTGTGGTAGACTTTATGGGAATGAAGAAGTAAACTAGATAGGCTAAAAAATGGCTACTAAAAAAGCATTTTTCAGAATCGGAGTCCTTTCATTCCTTTTGTCAATGACAGGCTTTATTTTGGACCTAAACGAACGGGTTCCAGATATCAAGACCAATGTTTTTGAAATAGTAATGATGACTGGGCTCTGCTACGGAATCATTTCTATCTTCTACTTTCCATTTAGCCTTTTGATACATAAACTAACCAAATAAAAATTCCAAGAGTCCTTGAAATTCTAAAGGTAAAAAGTGAATAATTAAAGCTCTAAACCCTCTCAAAGCAATTTGGGAGGGTTTTTTTATGACCAGCCACAGCAAGATTAACGTATCTCAGGACAATTACCTGTCTGAAGCAGGAACTTTTTCGTATCAAAATCAGATCAAATCGTATCAAATCGTATCATTCCGCTCTTGCGATTGCCAATCGTAATAGTATCTTTGCGTATCATATCGTATCAAAATGAACAACAAGGTTTATAATTTCGAATTAAACATCGATTGGAAACTGATTAACTTAATCAGTGAAATAGACCGTTTTGATGCAAATTGGACGACTATTGAACGAAAAGAAGGACAAAGCCTCAATGAATTGAAAAGCATTGCCACGGTGCGAAGTGTCGGCGCTTCAAACCGAATTGAAGGCAACAAAATGAGCGATGAAGAAGTCGATGCCTTGCTTCAAAAGATTGATTTAACCAAACTCACTGACAGAGATTCGCAGGAAGTAGTGGGTTATTTCGAGGTACTAGATTTGATTACTCAATCCTACCACAACATTCCTCTTTCTGAAAGTTATTTAAAAAGTCTACACAACAGCTTGATGAAATACAATGCCAAAGATCAATGGCATAAAGGCAATTACAAGCAGCATAGCAATGCCGTAGAAGCTTCATTTCCTGATGGAACAAAACAAATCATTTTCCAAACTACAGCAGCGGGATTTGCAACCGAAAATGAAATACGGGCTTTACTTGATTGGTATACTACAGAAACTGAAGTACACCCATTAATCAAAATCGGTTCTTTTGTCTATGAATTTTTGAGC
>CANGYY010000072.1 GCA_947458585.1 Cyclobacteriaceae bacterium
CTTCGAAATACAGGTCCATGTTGGACTTTAGGGAGTCCTCAAATCGCTCAACGAGTTTTTTGTCTTCTTCCCAGTCGTGGTCGTGATCTCCGGTCATTCGGTCGTGCTAAGATTGTTTTAAGATACCAAAATTTTGGTTTTCCTAAAATCTTAAGGTGATTTTTTCCTGTTTTTAACGTCCTTCAAAAATTCAATTATTTTTAAAGCCGAACTACTTCAACGCTGGCAGTAGAAAATAAGTTTAACTGCTCGTTTTTGCCCAGTTCAAGGTGTCCTGCAGTTCTCGGTAACTGAACTGTAAGTAGCGCTCCACCTTTTGGTTGCTGTAACGCGTTTTACGCTGTGCATTTCGTGCCACGGAAGCGGTCATCGGCAAGTTCTTTCCTACCATCCGGGCAAGCATTTTTAGGATAGGGAAGCCCCAAGAAATCAACCCATTGGGCAAACTCCTTTTCGGGACGGATCCCCCAAATGCCTGAGCGGCCTGCTGAAAAAATGCCTGGTAGGGAATGCTTTCCTTAGACAGTACAAATCGCTCGCCCCAAGCATCTTTTTCAAGCAGTGCTCGCGTAATCGCGGCAACATCTCGCACATCGATGTAGTTGAGATTGCCGGCAGGGAAAAAGGGCGTACCATTCAAGACCACCTGATACAGGGCCCCACTACTACGTGCATAGGCGAGTTTGCCCAAAACCACGGCTGGATTGACCACCAGCACCTGCAATCCTTCCTGCTCCCCTCGCCAAACCTCCAGTTCAGCCTGGTACTTGGAAAGTGCATAGGCAGTTTGGTCAGGCGCATCCACCCAAGTGGAGGTTTCATCGTATTCTTCTTGGTCGGGAACTTGGCCCAAGGCGGCTACCGAACTCACATAAACTAGTTTGGGTACCCCTGCTGTGATCATTGCATTGACCACATGGGCAGTGCCCTGCTGATTTACTTCAAAAAGGGATTTTTTATCCTGGGGTAAAAACGACACTTTCCCAGCCGAATGAATCACTAGATCCATTCCTTCCAGGGCTTCCAGCAAGGAATTGAAATCCAAGATATCCCCTTCATGCCAGTGAATGGACAGGTCCTGTAGTCCCAAAGCGGACAGGTCAGAACCTTCCCGCTTGAGCCCATGAATTTTCCCCAAGGTGCTAAAAGCCCTTGCCAGTTCACTGCCCACTAGTCCAGTAATTCCTGTGATGAGAATGTTCATGGTTGGTGTTTCTAGGCAATAAATCGCCTTACGAATTTATAATCCTCCTTGGTTGGCCGCTACAAACTCCGCAAGGGTAGGCAAAAGCATGTCTTTTTCAGAGACGATCGGCTCCGCTACTCCCCAGTCGATGCCTAAGTCTGGATCGGACCAAAGGACTCCTCCTTCGGAAGCCTTGTGGTAGTACTTGGAGCACTTGTACACAAAAACTGCGTCTTCCAAAACCGAAAATCCATGGCCAAAGCCTGCGGGAATGTAGAGAAGGTTGTTTTTCTCCGTATCCAAAATCGTGGTATACACCTGTCCAAAGTTGGCGGAGCCCTTTCGCAGATCCACGGCTACGTCCAATACTTTTCCAGAAATGACCCGCACCAACTTGGCCTGAGCATGTTCCCCGCGCTGAAAATGAATCCCCCGTACGGTTCCCTTTTGTGAAAAAGACTGGTTGTCCTGCACCCAAGATTCCTGAACCCCAACCTGCTCCAGCCAATCCCCACGAAAGGATTCAAAAAAATATCCCCTACTATCCGGAAAGACGCGGGGGAAAATCTCAAAGACACCAGGGAGGGTAGTTTGCTTAATTTCTGCCATTGGGGCGTTTTATTTTTGCTTTCGGGAGCAAAATAACCATACCCAAAGAGAGTATCCTAATCTAATCTAAGGAATTATGCTCAAATTTGGGGGAGCAATGCCGAGTCAGGCGACAACCGTCCCTTTCGAAGACATTGCCTACGAGTTTTACCCTATAGCCAGTCCATGAGTAAATTTTCCCGCAAACTCCAAAAACTACACGATACCGCTCCCCGACAGGAAACTGCCGTGTTGGTCACCTTGGTGCGTCAGCATCAGCCCGAACTGGAAGTGGAGGAGCATTTGGATGAATTGGCCTTCTTGACCGAGACGTTGGGTGCGAAGACGGTGTACCGATTTAAACAAAAAATGGACAAGCCCGACATCCGCACTTTTGTGGGAAAGGGAAAACTGGAGGAGATCAAAACTTACGTGGAGCACTTTGCGGTGGACATGGTCATCTTTGACGATGACTTGAGCCCCTCCCAAATGCGAAATTTGGAGAATGAACTCAAAGTAAAAATCTACGACCGCTCCCTCCTGATTCTGGATATTTTCTTGCAGCGTGCGCAGTCAGCACAGGCCAAAACTCAGGTGGAACTGGCACGATTTCAATACCTGTTGCCCCGATTGACCAACATGTGGACTCACTTGGAGCGGCAGCGCGGAGGAACGGGCACTCGAGGAGGATCCGGTGAAAAGGAAATTGAAACGGATAAGCGAGACATTCGCGCTAAAATCTCCCTCCTTAAGGAAAAGTTGCTAGAAATCGAGAAGCAGGGAGTCACCCAACGCAAAGGCCGAAAAGGAATTGTGCGCGTGGCCCTGGTCGGCTACACCAACGTGGGAAAGTCCACTTTGATGAACCTGATCACCAAAACTGACATCCTCGCCGAAAACAAACTCTTTGCTACCGTGGATGCTACAGTGCGGAAAGTGGTACTCGAAAACATTCCTTTTCTGCTTTCAGATACGGTAGGCTTTATCCGCAAATTGCCCACCCACCTGATCGAATCCTTCAAGTCCACCCTCGATGAAATCCGGGAAGCAGACCTGTTGGTGCATGTGGTTGACTTATCACACCATGCATTTGAAGATCATATACAGGTAGTCACCCAGACCCTTCAAGAAATCAAAGCGGGAGATAAGCCTGTTTTACTCGTTTTCAACAAGGTAGATCTAGTGCAGCAAATGCCTTCCCAAGAGGAGCAGTTGCAAATCTCCGAGCACGAACTTCAGGAAACCCGCTACCTCGATTTCAAGGCACTGTCTGAGGCTTTTGAGAAGAAAAATGGAATCAGTCCTGTGTTTATGGCTGCTTCCTTGGGCCAAAATGTGGAAGGTTTCCGCGAGGCGCTGGTGCAGGAAGTGAAAAAACAACACCGCAAATTGTACCCACACTACTTGGAAGACCAAGTGGTGGACTGGGGATTAAATTGGGAAGAGGAGCAGTAAAACCTTCCTTAAAAGGCTTCAATCAAGCCCCGGGAAGGGAGATTCCCTTCACCCGTCGATACAGATTCAATGCATACTTATCGGTCATGCCTGAGATAAAGTCAATCAGCGCACGGAGCAAGGGATAGGCATTTGATTCGGTTCCAAAACCTTTGAGTGGGAAGTCCTCAGGAAGAAGTCGTAGCAGACTTTTGTCTTGGCCCGATGCTCGCTCTGGCGCATAGCAGTGATGATACAGGGCTTGGGAAAATACTTCGAGCAAGCCATTCAATACTTGAAAACCCACCGCTTCTTTTTCCAATACGACCTGAGACCGGTAAATCTGCCGTACGGAACGTTGGGAGATCTCTGCCAAAGCCTTCGCTGATGGAATGATGTCCGTGAGCGCCTTGTCAAAATTTCCCTTGCGCATGCTCTCCTCATAGGTAGCAAAAGCCTCCACCGTTTCTCGGATCAACTGACCTATGGCAAGGGCTCGTAGGGCACCCAGGTTTTGTGTTTGAGTTCGGTTCTTGAGTTTCTCTGGATCAAACTTCTCGCCCAAAATGGGTTTCAACATCGAAAGTGTATCCTCAAATGTGACTAGACCTAAGGTACAGCCATCCTCCAAGTCAATGATGTTGTAGCAAATGTCATCGGCGGCCTCCACCAAAAAAGCGAGGGGATGGCGCGCCCAGCAATCGTCACCCACTTTTTCAAGACCCAGTTCCTGAGCCATTCGCTCAAAATCTTGAAGTTGGTTGCTGAAGAAGCCATACTTTTTTTGACTCTTTCGAGCCACATCCCGCTGTACAATCAAGCTGGGACGCGGGTATTTGGTGAAGGCTGCTAGAGTTGCATAGGTCAATTTCAATCCGTTCTGCTTGGATACCAACATTCGGAATCCTTGCGCATTGCCTTCAAAGTTGATCAGGTCAGCCCATTGATCCTCGCGAACATGCTGCTTCCAAATGGTCCCATAGGGCTGGAGCCTGAAAAAATCAGAGATTGCCTCTTCTCCTGCATGGCCGAAGGGCGGATTGCCAATGTCATGGGTCAACGCTGCGGCTGCCACAATCGAACCAATTCCTGCTGACGTGATTCCCTTGGTGCTGAGTTTGGGGTATTTTTCAAGCAAGATCTCCCCTGCAGCTTTCCCAAGGGAGCGCCCCACAGAGGAGACTTCCAAACTGTGCGTCAAGCGAGTGTGGACGAAGGCTTGCTCGGGAAGCGGGAAAACTTGGGTTTTATCTTGAAGATTTCGAAAGGGAGCAGAAAAAATAATGCGGTCGTAGTCTACTTCAAATTCAGAACGTGCTGTGTCCGTGCTTGTTCCTTTTGCTTGCTCTCCAAATCGCCCAAAGGCAAGTAATTTTTCCCAATTCATCATACACAAAAGTACATCGAGCGCTAGAAATTTCGGGTGTCTGAAGTAAAGAATCCTCGGGAATGCAGCAGATTTTTACACTAGACCCCTTCAGAATGGGTCAAGGGAAGCCCTTGCTTGCTGAGAATGACAAGAATTGAACTAAATTTGGCTCCATGAACCCCTCCCTTTTCATGCAACGTGCACTTGACCTCGCCGAACGAGGAAAAGGAGCTGTACGCCCCAACCCCTTGGTGGGATGCGTCCTGGTGCATGAGGGGAAAATCATCGGGGAAGGATACCATGAGCAGTATGGAGGCCCCCATGCGGAAGTCAATGCCATCGCTTCGGTCACAGACCCCAAGTTACTCGCCGCTGCTACGGCTTATGTCAGTTTGGAGCCGTGCTCCCACTGGGGGAAAACTCCTCCTTGCGCCAATTTATTGGTCGAAAAAGGAATCAAATCGGTGGTCGTGGCCACCTTAGATCCCAACCCCTTGGTGGCGGGAAAGGGAGTAAAGTTGCTTGAAGAGGCTGGGATATCCGTGCAAGTAGGCCTCTTGGAGCAAGAGGCGAAATGGCAAAACCGTCGGTTTTTTTGCCAGCAAGAAAAGCATCGACCCTACCTGATTCTCAAGTGGGCACAAACTCAGGACGGGTTTATTGCCAGGGAAAACTTTGACTCCAAATGGATCAGTAGTTCGCAAAGTAGGCAGCTCGTCCACCAATGGAGGGCAGCCGAGCAGGCCATCCTTGTAGGAAAAAATACAGCCCTCCACGACAACCCTCGATTGAATGTGCGGGACTGGACTGGATCCGATCCCATTCGGGTGGTGCTGGATTCCAAATTGGAACTACCCGCAGACCTGCATCTTTTTGATCAGCAGATCCCCACGCTTTGTTACAATCTTTTGAAAAGTGAAAAATTGACGAATCTGGAGTGGGTGCAGCTTCCCCAACTTTCCCCAGAGGCCTTGCTGGCGGACCTACATGCCCGCCAAATTCAAAGTGTCCTGATTGAAGGCGGAAGTCAAACCCTCACTCAGTTTTTGGCAGCTGGACTATGGGACGAAGCCCGCGTATTTACGGCTCCCATTCTATTTGAACACGGGATTGCCGCTCCGAAACTTACACACACTCCTGCCGAGTCGCATGCGATTGGGGAGGATCAACTAGACATTTATTACCATGGCTGAAACCCTATTCCTTCCTCAAGCGGGAAGCAAAGAAGAAATTTACCAAGCGCTACTCCCTCAAGTAGAAGCCCTGATCTCAGGTGAACCGAATTTGGTGGCCAATCTAGCCAATATTGCTGCTGCACTTCGTGAGGCCTTTGGATTTTTTTGGGTGGGATTTTATGTGGTGCAAGGGCAGGAATTGGTGCTTGGCCCCTTTCAAGGCCCCATTGCCTGCACCCGAATTGCCTATGGTCGGGGCGTCTGCGGAACGGCCTGGAAGGAAAAGAAAACCCAGTTGGTCCCCGATGTAGAGGCCTTTCCAGGACACATCGCCTGTAGTTCTGCATCCAAGTCTGAAATCGTCGTGCCTGCATTTCAGAACGGGGAAGTCTTTCTTGTCTTGGATGTGGATAGCGATCGATTGGATGATTTTGATGCCGTAGATCAGCGCTACTTGGAGGACTTGATGGGTATGCTCGAAAAAACTAGAACTACCTAAGCACCTCTCGAAGAAAGTTTTGAACCACCGCTAAGGTCTTTTCTTTTTCCTCCACCATTCCCAAATGACCTACGCCTTCGAGTTCGGTGTAGTGGGTATAAGCTCCCTGCTGTGCACGGCTGGATTCAATTTTGACTGATCCATCCAAGGTGCCTGCTAGCAGCAACTTTAGGCCTGCAAACTCCTGGAGCACTTCCATTCGATCTTTTCGGTCACGCATCGCCACGGTATAGGCGAGTAAGCCCTCGAGACTGGAACGCTTCCCATCTTCAATGGCTTGTTCCATGGCTTCGGCTAGCTCGATTCTGCGGTGTTCAGGAAATAACTGGGGCACAAATGAGGTAACAAATTTGGCAGCCCCGTGCTTTTTCAAAAAGGTAAGGGTGCGGTTACGCATCTCCTTTTTGTCCAAATCGTCTCCAAAAGCTGTGGAGTGAAGCATACCGATGGCTTGGATGCGATCCCCCATACGCTCGAGTAAAGCCAAGGCCACATAGCCGCCCAGGGAATGACCCATTACGATGGGATTTTGAATTTGTTCTGCTTGCATCCAGCCTTCCAATTGCTCAGCGACTTCCTCGAGACTTTGGATGAGATGGGTAAGGGCTGAGTCACCAAATCCTGGTAGATCAGGGCAAATTACCCGGTAATGGGTAGACAAGGAATCGGCAAAGTAGCGCCACATTTCTCCGGATTCACAAAAACCATGAAGAAGGAGGAGTGGATGACCTTGGCCTTTTTCAAAAAAATGCAGCATGGAATTGCTGTTTTTTAGGCGAATTGTTCTTGCTCGGTCATTGCCTTTACCGCATTGGCGATGCCTTGAGGATCAAAGCCACAATCACGGTGCAGTTCCAATTGCTCCCCATGTTCGATGATGTCATCTGGAATACCCAAACGCTTCACCTGAGCCTGGTAGCCCTGGTCCACCATCCATTCAAGAACCGCAGATCCAAATCCTCCCATTAAGCAACCATCTTCTACGGTGATTACTTTTTTGAAGGTGGAGAAGATTTCGTGCAATAATTTTTCATCCAAAGGCTTCACAAAGCGCATGTCGTAATGTGCCGGGTTCAAGCCTTCTTTGGCAAGGGATTCGCAGGCCTCCACAGCATAGTTGCCGATATGTCCAAGCGTCAAGATGGCCACCTCTTCACCAGATTTGATGCATCTTCCTTGACCGACGGGGATCTCTTGGAAAGGCGTTTTCCAATTCGGCATGACCCCATTTCCTCTTGGGTAACGAATGGAAAATGGACCTCCGTAATTGGAGCCTGTATACATCAGGTTGCGCAATTCTTCCTCATTCATCGGTGATGAAACTACCAGGTTGGGAACGCAACGGAAATAGGCAATATCGTAAGCTCCGTGGTGGGTAGGACCATCTGCACCGGCAAAGCCAGCACGATCCAAGCAAAATACCACGGGCAAATTTTGAAGGCACACGTCATGGACCACTTGGTCGTAGGCGCGTTGCATAAAGGAAGAGTAAATGTTGCAGAAAGGAACGAGTCCTTGCGTCGCCATTCCCGCAGAGAAGGTAACCGCATGCTGCTCGGCAATGCCTACGTCAAAGGCACGATCCGGCATGGCCGCCATCATCAAGTTCATCGAGGAGCCCGATGGCATGGCTGGGGTAACTCCCATGATACGCGCATCTTTTTCTGCAAGCTCGATCATTGTATGCCCAAAGACATCTTGGTATTTGGGAGGTTGCGGGCTGCTTGGTGTTTTTTTGTAGATCTCTCCGGTCAACTTGTCAAAAGTCCCTGGAGCATGCCAGGTGGTTTTGTTTCCGCTTTCTGCCGGGCCATAGCCTTTCCCTTTGACGGTAATGCAGTGGAGGATTTTTGGTCCTGGAATATCTTTGAGGTCGCGTAGAATCTCTACTAGGTGGTCTACATCGTGGCCATCTACAGGTCCGAAATAACGGAGGTTAAGGGATTCAAAAAGGTTGCTTTGGTGAAGAACGGCAGATTTGATTGCCCCTTCTACCTTGGAAATGATTTCTTGTGCGCTACTGCCAAACTTGCTTAGCTTACCCAACACATTCCATACCTCGTCTTTCACCTTGTTGTAGGTGTGAGAAGTGGTGATGTCTGTCAAGTAATCCTTCAAGGCGCCCACATTGGGGTCGATAGACATGCAGTTGTCGTTGAGGATAATGAGCAAGTTGGTCCCGCTCACCCCTGCATGGTTTAAGGCTTCAAAGGCCATACCGCCAGTCAGGGCTCCATCCCCGATGACGGCTACATGTTGCAAGTCAGTTCCTTTGTATTTGGAAGCCATGGCCATGCCCAGTGCCGCAGAAATGGAGGTGCTGGAGTGGCCTACGCCAAAAGTATCGTATTTGCTTTCTTTACGTTTTGGAAACCCTGAAATGCCCCCATATACGCGATTGGTGTAGAACACATCCCTTCTACCGGTCAAGATTTTATGTCCATAGGCTTGGTGTCCTACGTCCCAAACCAATTGGTCTTCAGGGGTATTGAGCACATAATGGAGGGCTACTGAAAGCTCAACCACACCCAAGCTAGCTCCAAAATGTCCGCCATACACCGATACATTGTCGATGATAAATTGGCGAAGCTCCTGACTAATCTGAACTAAAGAATCTTTGGAAAAATTCTTCAAATCAGCAGGGCTATTGATTTGGGCTAATAAAGGACCGGGTTGTATGTGCATCGGCAAAGGGTTATTGTCAAGAAAGATTAACTTTTTAGTTGTTCTGTTTGTTTGAAAATTCAGCACAATCGAAGTGACTCTTTCCAAATTCTAGTCCAAAGAATTGCTTGAATTGAATATCTTTGGCTAGGAGTAAACAAAATTAATCCAATTAATTAAATATTCTGTGAGTTTCGAAATCAAAATCCCATTATTCGAAGGACCCTTCGATCTCATGCTCTTTTTTATAGAGCGGGATGAACTGGATATTTACGACATTCCCATTTCCAAGATTGCCAATGATTTCTTGGATTATGTCCATCAATTGGAAAAACTAGAAATTGAGGTGGCTAGCGAATTTATCCTTTTTGCGGCCACACTCATGAAGATTAAGTCACGAATGCTGCTTCCTAGGCCAGAGATAAATGAGCAGGGTGAGGTAATCGACCCTCGGGAAGAGTTGGTGCGCAACTTGCTTGAATACAAAAAATACAAGTCAGTGGTAGAGGAGCTTTCAGCACTAGAACAGGATCGCTTGGCTAAAGAAAAGCGGGGAAATCTAGTGAAAGAACTTCAGGAATTGAGCAAGTTGGAGGATGTGGAAGGGGAATTGCAGCATTTGGATCTGTATAAATTGCTCAACGTCTTTCAAAAGTGCATGTCTCGTCTGGCTTCTCGCACAGATGCTCCCAAACATACGATCATCCAGTATCCCTATACTATAGCACAACAGAAGGAGTTTGTGCTTGAAAAAATCAGTTTCAAGAAGCAAGTCCCTTTTACCGAATTAATCGAATACAAACCGGAAAAAATCTTTGTGATCTATACTTTTTTGGCCATTCTTGAATTGCTACAGCTGTCTCAATTGACTCTGATTTTAGGGGAAGGCTACAATAATTTTTGGGTAGAAAAAATCGAACCAGTCACCACGAAAGTATGAAACTAGATAACAAAAAGGTTTTTCAAACGCTCAATCCAAATAAGGTTTGGTGGCCGGTAGTTATAGGATTAGGGATTGTTTTTGCAATGTTTTACTTTGACCCAAACCTTACTTCAGAAAATTTGAAGGTGGTGGTGGACGCTTCTCCCCTATTTATTTTCCTATCCATCTTGGTCATCTTCTTTCGAGATTTTGGCTATGTCTA
>CANGYY010000073.1 GCA_947458585.1 Cyclobacteriaceae bacterium
CAAGCTTGTCCAAAGGGAAGAAGTTTTGGGTTGTGTAAGCCGGTCTTTAATTTCTGGGTTGAGCAAGCCCTCCCGCTCCAAAATGGCGAGTGCCTTATCCGTATTTTTTTCTTTCTTTCGGTGGCTCAGCCGCGAAAGTCCATACACAACCAAGGCTCCTACTGCTACTGCAGCTCCTACTTTGACCCAGTCTTCAGATCCTTTTTTGAAACTGCTCAATTGCTTTTCCAAAGCTTTCTCCAATGCAGCTGATTTTTGTTCAAGTTCTTTACTCATTGGGGCTGTTGCGTTGAGTTGAATTAAAAATAAACTTTTTCAAAAAAGTATTGAACCGCTGCTGAAACCCTTGCGAATCCTTGCTGAGGGATAAAAATACAACAACGACTAAATAGCCAAGGGCCACCACCAAGAATCCAAGGTAGGGACTCTGAGTCACTTGGCTGATGTAAAACGCTAAGGATAAGGACAGAAATAAGCCCGATACCAACCCAATTGACCCAATAAGAATGAGTAAAATCAGTCGAGAAAGAATCCCCACCAATTGGTCTTGGATGTCTGACTTGACTAGTTCGATTCTAGTCTCAATTAGGGATTTGATGGTTTGAATAATCTCAGTAAAATTCACCATACCGAAAGTTTTTTGTGGGAAAAGTCCTCCTATGAATCACCGAATATACTTAAAAAAGCGATGTCCAATACCTCCTAGCTCGCTTTATCCTCGTCCTCGTAAAATCGATAGCGCAAGACCAGTTCCAAGGCCAACAAAATTGCTTCATTTACAGGTTGCAATTCCGTAAGCGCCTCGTCGATATCTTTGAGTCGGGTGTAGTAGGCTGGCGCCAAAGGAATATCCAAATCGGCATTGATCCGGGCACTTACGGCTTGAAAGGCTGCTGGCCGCTCCGATTTGAGCTGCTTACAGGTAATGAGCTCCTTTTGATTGGTCTTTGTGTTCATCCGCGCAGAAGCGCCAAAAACCCTACAGATCAAGCCCCTTTTTGTATAATTCCCACAGAATCCCTTACTCAAATCGGGGGATTGTGCTCGATACACCACACAAACCCCCTTGGATTGGTTTGCGGCTAGCTGAGCGGCAAGCTCCTCTGCCTGCCCCTTATCATACAAGTCAAAAGCCAAGGGCAAAAACTCCAAGGCCGATGCAGGTACCTCTGGATTGGAACAGCAAAAGCCACATCCCGAAATACAGCCCATCCCCGCTTCTGCATGGAATTGCTTGGATTGCTCCTCCAACTCCCCAAATAGGATTTCTACGGCTTTGGACTTTTCAAGAAGATTCATTTTTATCGAGTTAACATACAAAATTAGCAGGCCTTTTGGGTATTTGTCTTAGAATTCAATTTGATTTTTTTACACTCTGTATCAGTCACTTGTATTGATTTTTTTAAAATTCCCCATCTTTACTGCCTGAGAATCGTATCCTTGAACCAAAAATAAGGAATAACATGAGTGAGCTAGAAGATAAAAATTCGGAAGAACAGATCCGAAATGCCTTTAAAGAACGGGATTGGAATGAAATCAAAAGTGCCGACTCCTGGGCTATTTTTAAGGTAATGTCTGAGTTTGTCGAGGGATTTGATAAGTTGGCCAAAATCGGCCCCTGCGTCACCATTTTTGGTTCAGCCCGTACTCCTCGAGACCATGCCTACTACAAAATCGCCGAAGAAATTGCCGCCAAACTCGTACGCCATGGCTATGGGGTAATCACCGGAGGCGGTCCAGGCATCATGGAAGCCGGAAATAAGGGCGCCTTCTCGGAAGGAGGAAAATCCGTAGGTCTCAACATCCAGCTGCCCTTCGAACAGTTTAACAACCTCTACATCGACCGAGACAAGCTGCTCAACTTTGATTATTTCTTTGTGCGTAAGGTCATGTTTGTTCGCTACTCCCAAGGATTTGTCGTGTTGCCTGGCGGATTTGGTACGCTAGACGAGTTTTTTGAAGCACTCACCCTCATTCAAACCAACAAGATTGGCCGTTTTCCGATCGTACTAGTGGGCAAGGATTACTGGGGAGGATTGGTGGACTGGATCAAAAGTAGATTGCTCCAGGAAGACCTGCACTACATCAGTGAATCGGATTTGGACCTATTCTGTGTGGTAGACACTGCCACGGAAGCCGTCAAGGTGATTGATGAATTCTACAGCAAATACCTGCTTAGCCCTAATTTCTAAGGCTCCCCTCTAAAAGATTACAAATCGAAATTTAGGATACCTTAAGGCGAAGTTCGCCCTGTCTTTTGATCACCTTGAGGTCAAAAAATTGGTTGACAAAGCCCTTGCAGTGGTTTTCTGCCCATTCTGCACGAGATTCTGTGTCGTGAAGTAAGGTCATCCGAAGTAGGGTCTTCACGTAGGGCTCGTGCTGGCCCAATTGCCGCACATAGGATACCAAAGTTGCGGTCCAGTCTTCTTGGAATTTTTCGAAATGCGTGCGCCCATCAAATAAAAGTTCGAGCTGGTTGTCCCCATGACGGAATCGGTAGATGCCACACAGCTGCCTGTAGATGACCCGGATTCGCTCACGAGGAAATTCATTTCTCTCCAAAATCGAACGATAGGTATGGTCCATCAACTGCAGGGGATTGTACAGCTGGGTGTAAGACGCTTTTAATTCGGCCACCATCTGATCCAACAACTCCTCCTCCAGCACCGATTGGGCCTGACGAAGGATGTAGTTTTTGTCTAGAGGGAAAAGTTTTTGAATCATTAGCGAACGCTTTCTTTCACAAAAATAGAACTTCTTGCAAAAAATGCCTCCTTTCCTGGAAGGAAAAGCAAATCTTGCTCAAATTACTTCTTGCTTGCAGCTGCAAACATCTCCTCAATGAGAAGGGTGTAAAAATGGGATACTTCCATGCCCATCGTCCGCACCTGTTGCGAGATCAAACTGGTCTCGGTTTGGCCCGGCACCGTATTGATCTCAATAAAATAGAAGGCGCCAGTATCCTCTTGAAGGAAGTAGTCGATTCTGACTGCCCCCTTGCAGTTGAGCACTGCATAGACTTTTTTTGCAATGCGCTCCACACGTGCCACCTCTTCGGAATTCATGCGGCCTGGGGTGATTTCCTCACATACACCGGGCACGTACTTGGCTTCGTAATCAAAAAACTCCCTGCTGCTGACAATCTCGGTAGCTGGCAACACGGTAATCTGTCCCTTTTCTTTAAATATCCCCACCGAAAACTCCCTGCCCGACACAAATTCCTCCACAAGCACCTGGGTATCTTCCGCAAAGGCCTTGTCCAAGGCTTCCGGCAATTCTTCCCAAGTCTTCACCTTAGTCATGCCGATGGAACTTCCCCCATTGTTGGGCTTGATAAATAAGGGCAATTGAAGTTCTTCTTGAATTCTGGATGCGGCAGTCGGCTCCTGCTCAAAAAGCTGCATCGAACGGGCCACCTGCAATTCAGGGATGGTTTGCACGATGGCCTTGGTATAGCCCTTGTTCATCGTGATCGCAGAGGTAAGCTGGTCACAGGTCGTGTAGGGAATGCCGAGCAAGTCAAAGTAGCCCGCTAGTTTGCCGTCCTCGCCAGGAGATCCATGCAGAATGGTAAACACCCCATCAAAAGTGATTTTTTTACCCTCCAAATTCAGGCTAAAATCATTGAGATCCACAGCGATTTTGTCCCCAGAAGGAGTCAAATGGTACCAATCCCCCGGATAGATGTAGATCGTAAATACCTCATAAAGCGATCGGTCGATGGTCTTCTCCACCACGGCGGCACTTTTTAAGGAGATTACTGACTCACCTGTAAAGCCTCCGGTGACCAAGGCAATTTTCTTTTTCATGGGGAAAAATTTACGCTGCGAAATAGCTTATTTTCTGTTTATGCTCCAAAGGTTTAGAATCCCTGAGCCATTTTATATCTTTAGGCCTTTCGATTCACCTGATCTGTATCCAAAAATAAAAAAATATGAGTAAGAATTGGCAATTCCGAGTACTGCTTTGCTGCGCAATGGCCGCGTTCAGCTTTTCGCTCCAGGCACAAACTCCTAAAAAAGTAAGTTTGGAGGAAGTGTTTAAAAAAGGAACCTTCTCCCAAAAGTCGGTTTATGGCATCAATTGGATGAAAGACGGCAACTATTACAGTTCCTTAGTTCAACGAAATGGTGCTCCAGTAGTGGTAAAAATCAAGGTCAGTACTGGCGAAGAGGTGGGAGTCCTACTCGATGGACAGGCCTTAGGTATCGCGTTTTCGGATTACAGTTTCAATGCCGATGAATCCAAGGCCCTCTTGGCTACGGATGTGGAATCCATCTACCGCCGTTCCTCCAAAGGGATTTTTTATGTAGTAGACATGGCCTCTGGACAAAAGCAGCAACTCATGTCAGGAGAAAAAATCTCCTATGCCAACCTTTCCCCGGACAACAATCAGGTGGCCTTTGTCAAGGACAACAACCTCTACGTGACCGATCTCGCTACCAACACCGTCACCCAACTTACCTTCGATGGGGAAGCCAACCGCATTATCAACGGGGCTGCAGATTGGGTGTATGAGGAGGAATTTTCCATGGCTCAAGCCTTCAAATGGTCTCCAGATGGAAAGAAAATTGCCTTTATCCGATTTGACGAAAGCGATGTTCCAGAGTTCAACATGCAAACTTGGGGACCGCTCTACCCAGAAGACTACAAGTTTAAGTACCCCAAGGCTGGTGAAAAAAATGCATTGGTCTCCATTCATGTGGTAGACCTCGCCTCCAAAAAAGTACAAAAAATGGATGCGGGACCGGAAGCAGATCAGTACCTGCCCCGCCTCTATTGGACCAAGGATGCAAACCAGTTGGCCTTTATCCGCCTCAATCGACTTCAAAATCAACTGGACCTCCTGCAGGCCAATGCGAGCACTGGAGAGAGCAAACTCATCCTATCCGAAAAGTCTGCCACCTATGTGGACTTGGACTACAACGATGACCTGCAGTACCTCAGTGATGGAAAAACCTTTATCCGTACCTCTGAGCAGGACGGCTACAAGCACATCTACCATCATAACTTGGATGGCACCTTGGTTCGTCAGCTGACTACAGGTCCCTGGGAAGTGAGTTCCTTGGTGGGAGTGGACGAGAAGGGCAAAAAACTCTACTACCTCTCCACCGAAAAATCTCCTATGGAGCGCCACCTCTATGTGGTCCAGTTGGATGGCAAGGGCAAAAAATTGCTGAGCCCGCTTGCAGGCACCTACAGCATCAACATGAGCCCAGACCACCAGTTTTTTATTGCCTACCACAGCAATGCTGCTAGTCCGGTTACCGTCACCCTCAACGAGGCGAGCGGAAAGACCTTGAAGGTGCTTGAAGACAACCAGGCCTTGAAAGACCGGATGGCCAGCTTTGCCCTCGGAAAAAAGGAATTTTTCACCTTCCCAACAGTGGATGGCACCACCCTCAACGGGTACTTGATCAAGCCTGCAGACTTTGACCCCAACAAAAAATATCCAGTACTTCTGTATGTGTATGGAGGTCCTGGCTCTCAAAATGTACTCAACTCTTGGGGAGGATCACGAGACTTTTGGCACCAGCACCTGGCGGCAGAAGGCTACCTCGTCGCCAGTATTGACAACCGGGGGACGGGTGCTCGAGGACGTGACTTCAAGCATTCCACCTATGCCAACTTGGGCAAATTGGAGACCATCGATCAAATCGAGGGCGCCAAGTACTTGGCCAAGATGCCTTTTGTCGATCCTTCTCGAATTGGAATTTGGGGCTGGTCCTATGGGGGCTACATGTCCTCCCTTTCCTTGATGATTGGAAATAATGTGTTTAAAACTGCCATCGCGGTGGCGCCAGTGACTACCTGGAGGTATTACGATACCGTCTACACCGAGCGCTATTTGCAGACGCCCCAACTGAATCCTGCAGGCTACGATGACAACTCGCCCATCACCCATGTAAATAAGTTGAAGGGCAATTTCTTGCTGATTCATGGCACGGGAGATGACAATGTCCACTTCCAAAATGCCGTGGACTTGGTCAATGCACTCATTGCGGCTGACAAGCAGTTTGAATCCTTTTACTACCCCAACCGCAACCATGGGATTTCGGGTGGAAATACCACCTGGCACCTGTACACACAGATGACCGACTTCCTGAAGCGAAAGTTGTAAAAAATGAAAAATTCTTTTTTTGTGAAGTATCCCGTCACAAAGAGAGTTGTTTTAGTCCATGAGAAACTCAATAAACTAGTTTGTCGTATACCCCCTCAATGATTCCAAAAGTGGAATAGTACTTCACCTAAACCAAAGTCCTATGAAAATTCTGATTTTCTTCCTCGCGAGTACATTTTTTGTGACTTGTTCCTTTGGACAAAGCGCCTTCAAACGGAATGACGTTTATTTTGAAGCAGGCGGCAATGGTCTTTTTTCATCTATTAATTACGAGCGACAACTGACAAGCCAACCCGGGCTTGGGGTTAGAATTGGGTTGGGATTTTATTCTGAAAATGCATTTTACTTGACCATCCCGACCGGGGTGAATTACCTTTTCAAATTGAAAAACGACAACTCATTTATTGATGCTGGACTCGGGGCAACCTGGACGCGTAACAATGGAGAATTGTTTAGCGACTCAAACCCTTCTAATGGAGACCATTTTGTAAGTTTTGTGCCCAGTATCGGTTACAGGAAGCATACGGCAAATGATGTAATGTGGCGGATCAGCTTAGCCCCTGTTGCCAATAAATATGGACTGGTTCCATGGCTTGGGTTGTCCTTGGGCAAACGGTTTTAAGAAAAAAATCTTTGATTTACACTAGATTCATCGGATCAAGGATTTTTAAAAAATCAACTTTTTCAAAGTCCTTCAAATTATTGGTCAGTAGTGGTACGGCTTGAGTTAGCGCTGTGGCTGCAATGACCGCATCGGGGATTTTTAAACCTTTAGATTTCCTTAATTGAATCGTCACGATTTTTATTTCCTCAGTCAACCCAATGCTTTCAAAATTTGAAAGAAATTCGGAGATACTGCCTATTTCTGCATTGGAAATCTTCGGCCAAGACAAAAGCTCTATTTCCGTGATTATCGAAATTTGCGGTTTCCTTTTGTTTAATTCTTTCAACAAAAAGGCTTTTGAGGAACTTGGTAGCAAGTCTTGAAGAAAAAAAATAATTGAATTGGTATCCCACAGCATTATCCCCAGTTTCTAAAAGATGCAAGCTCCTCCTTAATTTCTGGGAGTGTCATTTTTGGCAGGGATCCAATGTATTTTTCCCAATCTACAGGATTTGATCCTTCTTCATGATTGATCTCAATCATTTTTTTATTGGCCAACTCTTGCAGTTTTTTGACTGCCTTCTTATCTAGAATTCGAATTACGAGTTTTTCCATACCTCAATTTACAACTTTATCTGATCCAAATAGAACTTCATGCGGCTATGTTTTCTGGCTAAAAATTCAATCTTCTCAATTTGATCGAGCTTGTGGTTGTAGAACACCTCCACGTACTCATCCCCCAACAAGTATAAATTGACCTTGTGCCGGTAGTAACGGATAGCCACCACAAAACTGCCCTCTAGGTAGAGGGTTTTGATCTTCTGTGAAATCGATAGGCGGCTAAACTCTTCTTTACGCATCGTTACTGGATAAACTAGACTTAAATCTACGCAAAACAGGCAGGAATTTGGCCTCGAATCGGGAAATACTCCACAAAAAAGCCCTCCGAAAGAGGGCTTTTTTGATTCATTTAATCCATTCTGCTTAGTGGGCTGCTGTCTGGAAGTCTTTGATGGCTTCGCTAAAATCCAGTACGGGCGCTTGCTTCACCTCATTGGCGACAATGCTTACTCCTGCTGCTGAACGATAGCCTCCCGCACAGTGAATCAATATCGGCTTATGCTGCGGAATTTCATGCGCTCGCTCTCGGAGTTCGGGAAGCGGAATATTCAAGGCTCCGTCAAAAATCGGAGTACCTGCCTTTTCATCCCGGCTGCGAATATCTACTAAGGTGTAGGCCTCAGGATTGGCTTTGAATGCAGCGAGGTCAAAAGAGGTTCCGGTTACTGTCATCCCTGCGGGATTGACTACAGCACCGGCGATGCCTGCTTCGTAGCCAATTTTTGCTGTTTTGTGAATCAAGATCTCAAGTTCAGCAGCGGTATCCGCCACCAAAAAGAATTTCTCCTCAGGTCCCACAATGGAGCCCAGCCAGGTTTCAAATTTACCCCCATTCATCAGGTTAATTGCTCCAGGAATATGTCCTGCCACAAAGGAGGCTTGCTTTCGGGTATCGATTACCAAGGCGCCGGCAGGAAGGGGAGTACCCTCAAGCCAGATGGACACCTGGGAAATGGATTCTCGGTAGGCTGGTGCGCCTTGCTTGTTAAGGTCTACCGCGGACCCAAAATACTTGGGGATGTAGGGCTGTCCTTGGAGTAGCGTATCTACAAATGTTTTTTCGTCTTGATCTGCAAAGGCCCAGTTGGTGGCTCGCTGCTCCCCGATGGTAGATTGACGGGCGTCACTCAAATTTTTACCACAAAGGGATCCTGCTCCATGCGCAGGAAAAACCAACACGGCATCTGCCAAAGGTTTCAATTGCTGCTGAACCGTATGGTACATCATTTTTGCCAATTCCTCCCGCTGAGCGGTCAGGTTGCCTGCCTTCTCGCGAAGGTCAGGACGCCCCACATCACCAATAAATAGCGTGTCTCCGGAAAACAAGGCATGGTCTCTGCCCTGCTCGTCACGAAGTAGAATGCTAATGGAATCTGGAGAGTGTCCAGGTGTATGCAGTGCATGTAAGGAGATGGCTCCTAAGGGAAGCACATCGCCCTGATCAAAGGATTGGTGGGGGTAAGCCGCACCTACCCATTTGGAAACATAAATCGTGGCCCCTTCCTGGCTGTTAAATTCCAAGTGGGAACTCACAAAGTCTGCATGGGGATGAGTTTCAATGACTGCAACAATCTGCCCTCCTTGCGCATGGGCAAAGTCTCGGTAAAGTTGTGGATTTCGCCCTGGATCTACCAAGGCTATCTTTCCTTGACTTAGAATCGCATAGCTGGCATGGGCCAACCCTTCGTCATAAAACTGCTGAATATGCATAACTAGTGAAATGGGTTTGAATTGGAGTAAAGATACTGTCCCGCGGGAAACTGTTCACCTATCTCGAGAAGGATTATTAAAATGAAAAGTTTCTTTTTGAATTTATACCGTTGAGAGGTAAACTTGGAAGTGATTAAAGAAATTCCCTTGAAACGAAGTTTTTTTTCTTTTGCCTCCTACTTTTTAGTGTGCACCATCGCACTTCTCTTTTTTGGAAGTTGCAAGGGTAGCCGAAGGGTAGCCAAATCCTCACCGGAATTTATAATTATAGAAACTGCCAAGTCCTACCGAGGTACTCCCTACCGCTATGGGGGTACGACACGATCAGGTATCGACTGTTCCGCGCTGGTGTATCATTCCTTTGCTGCAGCAGGAGTCAATCTCCCGAGAACCTCCACAGAGCAAAGCAAACTAGGGAAAAAAGTTCCGTTGAAGAAAGCTCGTCCAGGTGATGTACTGTTTTTTGCCACCGGCAAAAAGAAAAAAGAGGTGACACACACCGGAATCGTCACCGAAGCACAAAAAAAAGAGGTCCGGTTTATTCATGCTTCCACCTCCCTAGGTGTCACAGAAGACTACCTGGGCAACTCCTATTGGGCCAAGGCATTTCTATTTGCGAAGCGGTTGGAGACAAAGTAGTTGAAAGTAGAGGGCCAAAATCAAAGCGAGCCACAATTTCCTAGATCAATTCTGAATAATTTTTCCAAATATCCTTTGGTTTCAGCCTTTTCTAACTAATTTTGCGGTCGAATTAAAAAAGAGTCTCTTTTTACCTTTCATCAAATAAAATGGCAAATATTGGAAAGATAACTCAGGTAATCGGCCCTGTAGTGGACGTATCCTTTGAA
>CANGYY010000074.1 GCA_947458585.1 Cyclobacteriaceae bacterium
CCCGCGACCTCCTGCGTGACAGGCAGGCATTCTAACCAGCTGAACTACCACTCCGTTTCCCTTCACTTTTGAAGTGGTGCAAAGGTAGAAAAACGGAACTTATCCGCAATAAATCAACTTTATTTTTTTAATAAAAGGCCAGTATCTCCTTCGCTATCAAATACATAAATATAGATGTTGAAGGTTTAAACGGCTGTTTGATCCACTAGCACTTGCACATTGGGATGCAACCAAAGGTAGGATGCAGGAAATTGACCTCGCACCTGCTGTGCTTTCAACTGCTCAAAAGCCTCTTTTTTGCCTGATCCTGCCACAAAAAATAAAATGAGTTTGGATTGAAGGATTCCTCGAAGGCCTATGGTCATTCCAAAACTAGGAGGCTGCTGCAAAGTCTTCAGCATGCCATTGGCTAATGTCGATTCTGCAAGTTGGCATACATGAAAGGGAAGTTGCTGTTCCTCTCCTGGTTCATTCAAAGCAATATGCCCATTCACCCCTATGCCCAAAATGCAAATATCTAAGGGACCTTCACGCTCCAAAACCTGCTCCATGGCTGCACATTCTACTTCTGGATCTTGAGTATAGGGGTCCAAGGTCCAGTAGCGTTCGGGTGAAATTCCCATGGGCTGCACAAACTTTCGTTGCACATCCAATTCTGAAGTAAAGGGAGAATTGGCTTCAAGCCCACCCCATTCGTCCAATTTAATGACCCGCAGGGCTGATCCGAAATCAGGATGCTGCTGCTTGTAAGCCGCTAGTTTGGCATAACTTCCCGAAGGAGAACCGCCACTGGCTACACAGAACAAAAGGTTGGGCTTTTTAACTACCGCTTCTTTGATCCATTCAAAGCCCTGGTTACTCATTGACTCAAAGTCAGAAAAAAAGTGAAAATTCATAACACCCAGTTATTTGGTTAATTAGCAACGATTCTATGGGTTAAATGTATCACCTCCAAGTCCTCAAATCCAAGTGAAAAACTACCTCTCATCAATTAAATTTCAGGGATTCCAAAACCCTTCTTATCTTACTTATTCAATTTCACCCCTATTCTAGTTTACAAATGAAAAGAAGTTCACTCCTCCTACTTGTTCTCCTAGCGATTGGAAACCCAATCTTGGCACAAAAAAAAGGATCCCCCAAAGCAGATCCTCTCAAGCAATCTGTGCAACAAAGCATCGACGCACAATTTGCGGACATGACCGAACTCAGTGATAAGATCTGGTCTTTTGAAGAAATCGCATTCCAAGAGACGCAATCCTCTGCGGCACTCTCGGCTTACGCAGAAAAGTTAGGCTTTAAAGTCACCCGAGGTGTAGGGGAAATCCCCACTGCATTCGTAGCAGAATACGGGTCAGGTGCTCCAATCATCGGCATAATGGGTGAATTTGATGGGCTACCTGGTCTATCTCAAAACAAAGTCCCTTTCAAAAGTCCTCTCCACGCTGGAGCTCCAGGTCACGGCTGTGGACACAACTTATTCGGTGTAGCCTCCTTGGGTGCAGCTTCTGCCATTAAAAACCTGATCGCATCTGGTCAACTTAAAGGGACCATCCGCTTTTATGGAACCCCTGCAGAAGAAAAGTATTTCGGAAAACTATGGATGATCCGAGCAGGCTTGATGAATGATGTAGACATCATGATGGACTGGCACCCTGCAGACGAAACCAAGACTGAAGTTCAAAAAGGACTGGCATTGGTGGACTTCTTGGTGGAATTTAACGGCCAAACTGCACATGCTTCAGGTGATCCTTGGAATGGTAGATCTGCCTCCGACGCCCTTGAATTGTATACCAATGGAATCAACTACTACCGAGAGCACATCAAGCCAACCGTACGCATTCACTACCATATACAAGACGGTGGAAAAGTAGTCAATGTAGTACCCGATTACAGCAGATTATGGGTGCGGGTTCGTGACACCAGTAGAGAAGGTTTATTGCCTGTTTGGAAGCAAGTCGAAAAAATGGCTTCTGGCGCGGCCATCATGGCCAACGTAGACCATAAAGTTACCTTGGTATCGGGAGTGCATGAAATTTTGGTGAACCGTACCGGATCGGCCATCATGCAAAAAAACATTGAATCCTTGGGTGCTATCTCCTATACCGAAGAGGAACAGGCTTTTGCCAAAAAAATTCAGGAGGCGAATGGCAAACCACAAGTGGGTGTGATTTCTGAAATTAAGCCAATGGAAGAAACGGAAGAGCACAGCATGGGTGGCAGCACGGATGTGGGAGATGTGAGTTGGGTCGTACCCACCATCCGTATGGGAGCCACTGTGGCTCCTACCGGAACACCTTGGCACTCCTGGGCTGTAGTAGCTTCAGTGGGCATGTCTATTGGGCACAAAGGCATGGGCTATGCTTCCAAAGCATTAGCCATGACCATGGTAGACCTTTACCAAAACGAAACCTTGCGTAACGAAATCAAAGCAGAATTCAAGCAAAAGAAAGGTGACTATGTCTACAAGGGTATCGTTCCAGATGGCCCTCCACCTTTGAAATCAGGATATTGATTAGAATCAGCCCTCTGTCCTTCCAAAGCAGAGGGCTTTTTTTGTCCTAACTCCCTGATTTTCTTTTTATTTTAAACTTAATCCTAGGTTTCTAGTTTGGTATCTGTAAACATTTAAAAAACTAGACCAATGAAAAAAATCAAATTAGTATCCCTAGCACTTGTAGCCTTCGCGGCCACTAGCCTTGTAAGTTGCACTGCTCCTAAGGAACAAGCAGAAGAAACTGGTGACACCACTGTAGTATCAGAGGAAGTAGTATCCAAAACCGTGGTGGACATCGCAGTTGGATCTCAAGATCACACTACCCTGGTTACTGCAGTAACTACTGCAGGTCTTGTAGAAACATTGAGCGGAACAGGACCATTTACTGTTTTTGCTCCTACCAATGCCGCTTTTGCTGCCTTGCCAGCTGGAACAGTAGAAGATTTATTGAAGCCTGAAAACAAAGAGAAATTGACTGCTGTCCTTACTTACCATGTGGTAGCAGGAAAGGTATTGTCTAGCCAATTGACGGATGGACAAAAAGTAGCCACTTTGAATGGTCAAGAGTTGACTGTTGCCATCAAAAATGGTGTAGTGACCATTAACGGAATTAAAGTAACCACTGCTGACCTAGAAGGAAGCAATGGCGTAGTTCACGTAGTAGAAGGTGTAATTTTACCTAAGTAAGTTCTACTTTACCCCTCATTTAAAAGTCAGCTGTTAGCTGACTTTTTTTTGTGCCTAAACTTTTTCTTTCCTTAATTTTATCACAACGCTAAACTAATCTCCCAATCCGTTGGAATTAAGTTACAACCTCGCACATCTACATACTACTCATGAAAAAAATCACCTTAACCCTCCTTCTCGCCTTAATTTTTCAAGTCGCAGTACTTGCGCAAAATCCGAGCAAGCCAAATGAAGCACAGGAAATTCAGCAACTGATTCAAAATTCTTTTGATTCTTTATTTTCTGGCTACCGGGTGGAGTTACTCGACCACTTTTATACCCCTGATTTTTTATTGTTGGAGCAAGGAGAAGTTTGGGACATGGACTTTATCAAAACCTACCTCGGAGATCGAAGCAAAAATCCCAACCCAGTGACACGCACCAATCGATTCGAATTTATCAAAACGGAAGTTTTTGGAAATCGAGCCTGGGTGGCCTACCACAATTGGGCCACTTTTACCAAAGAAGGAACTGCACCACGAGAAGTGTATTGGCTGGAAAGTGCATCCGCCATTCGGACCAGCGAAGGCTGGAGGCTGGAACTACTGCATTCGACCCGAGTGGAAAGTAAAAAATAAAAAATCCCAGCCTTTTTGACTGGGATGGAGTGTTCTGAATTAGTTGAACAGTTTCTCTAGGATCTTGTAGGTGATCAAGTAAGTAGGTCGTACCCCATCCATCCCCAAAGCACCTGAAGCGAGCGTGCTACCCGTCTCTAAAGGATTATCCGAGGCATAGTAGGCATAGAGTACCTTGATGTTGGATCGGATATTTGCACGGATTTTGGAGGCAGATTGGATGGCCTTTTGGTAATGTGCTCCCTCCATCTCTAGTCCCACTGCCTTCCAGGAAGATTCCATAAAGTAGGTTAAGATGTCACGGTTCTGCAGGGAAGTTCCCAATACGGTAATCATCGACCCTGCGTACACTCCCAAACCATAGCCTTTGAAATCTGACTTTTTCAATTCATTGCGGAAAGGATAATTGTCAGCCGTCCCTTCAAAAACATGGGAATTGGGCACCATTAAATCTCCCTTTCCTCCGTGAAGAATACCTGCTTTACCCATAATTGAAGTGGAGACCACATTCAAGGGGTATTTTACCCCATCCTTGGTGTAGGGCTTCAGCAACTCATCGAAGCATTCGTAAGCTTGTTCTCCGAAGGCATAATCCATCACCACAAATACAGGCCGCTTTTCCTTTTCTTTAGGCAAAATGACACCCGGAATCAAGGAATCTACCTCCATTAGAGCCGTATCAATGAGTTGCGCTCCGATATTGGTTCCCGACTCATCAGGGAGGTCCACAAAACCGTGCTTTTCAGCATAGGCCCATATTTTCTTGCCTTGGTTATTTTTAGCTTTGATCGAAATTTCGGTAGCCACTTGTTCGATCTCTTCAAAACTACCTGAGCCAAGCGCTTGGTGTGCATAGATGGTATTGACCACACTATGCATGTTGGCGGAGATGATGTGAATGGGACGGTGGATTAATTTTCGATCCAACAAGGCTTCCTTGATTCGATTGGCCCAAAGTTCCCCATACACGTGATGGCCTACCCGCTCTCGCAGGGTGGCTGAGAAACTAATTTCTCGATCCAAGCCTTGAATCGATTCCTCCATGGACAACTTGCCCAAGTGGTAAACAATCGAAAATAGGCTGTTGGAATTGCTGCTCTCGGCAAACTTCTGTACCGCATGTACCGTCTCCTCGTAGGTTCGGCCAATAATGTGGCTTAGGTAGGCGGCTGCACTTTCTATTTCCAACTCCTCTCCCAACTTTTCCTTCTTCACAAACTCCTCCAGCATCTTCCAATTGGAGGAGATCTTTCCTTTGGGGTCCGTGCTATTTTGTTGGATTTTTCGAGACTCAATGTAGAGAAAAGTCAAGTGAGTCAGAATGTCATAAATATCTGATCTTCCGCGAGTCATCTCCACGTACATAATCTGTTCATCTAATCGGTAACAGTTGCGCTTTCTACGCGGAGGCACGATGGGTTTGAGGTGTGATGTCTCGTATCCCTCCCTACTGATCAGGCGGACAAATCGACATTCTTCGATTCCTTTTGGAAGACGCTCCATGACGTAGAGTAAGCCATCCAATTCAATTTTCTCAGGGTCTGTTAACTTCCCATAGATCTCTGGGCTAAGCACCATTAAAGCCTGAATCAAGCCTTCCCCAGATACCCCCATGGGCTTGTAACTGCCTCGATTAAAAAGATGGCGCATCGTGATGTACAAGCGCTCTATGGCTGCTCTGGATTCTTGTGCTCTGGTTCTGATCATTCCTGTCGTGTTGGTTTAGTGGTTTTCAAATTCCCTAGTTGTTATTCGAGCAATTGGCTACACCTACTCCCTGGGTATTTATATAATTTTAGTAGGAAAAACTTAAGGTAAATCCCATTCTTCATTTAGTACCAAAGGGATAAATTCTTCAAAATTACCATTTTTTTTTTGGATTTTAGTAAACAGCAGCCCCTGACTCTATTGACCAGAATTTGATATACCCCTTTAAAGGGTGGCTTAGTCTAGTAAAAACCCATCCTACCTTTACTTCTTACTTAGTAAGTCTCCAAAAAGTTGTTGCAGTTTCTCCACCTTTGGTCGAACCACAAATTGACAATAGGGCTGCTGTCCATGCAAGGCATAGTAGTTGTGATGGTAAGGCTCTGCTGAATAAAAGTTAGTAAATGGCGTAATTTCAGTCACAATAGGTTTGGAGTAAACCCCTGATTGATTCAATTCTTCTTTCAGGGCAAGCGCTTTTTGTCCTTGGGAGGCATTCGTATAAAAAACTGCTGACCGATACTGAGGACCTACATCGGCTCCTTGACGGTTCTGCGTAGTGGGATCATGTGTTGCCCAAAAAACTGCCAACAGGGTCTCAAGAATGATTATTTTGGGATCAAACACTACCTGAATGACCTCCGCATGTCCTGTAGTTCCTTTACAGATGGCTTCATAAGTGGGTTTAACCACCATCCCTCCTGCATAACCAGGAATCACCTCAATTACGCCCTCTAATCGCAAGAAAACAGCTTCAGTGCACCAAAAGCAGCCTCCTCCCAAGAAGAGTAGTTCCAATCCATTGGGGCAATTCAATTCAGTTTTGGGAAGCAATTCGTGTGTATCCATGGTAATAAATTTAGTGATTAAACGAGAATTCAGGACTTTAGTTTGGCTTATAAATGATTACAAGATGAACTAGAAAAATGAAATTTTTAAACACACTTGGGGAATTGGCTTGAAGTTCTATTTTTGATAAACATTTGGTTCCAATAGCCATCACCCGAATACCAATTCTTACCCAGCTATTGTACCACTAATCCTTTAAAATGGATTCTAAAAATAATGTTTGCAAGAACTCTTCTTGCAATTTGTAGTTTGCTTACTAAAGTTTAACCAATTCAAGCATGAACAAACAATTTTTAAAGGCAGGAATGCTGGGATTGTTGGTAGCAGGATGGCTTAGCCAATCTGCGTTGGCGCAAAGTGATCCTTCGGGCAAACGTAGGGTAACCAGCACTTATGCCATCACCAACGCTACAGTATTTAAGGCTCCTGGAGACCCAGGAAGTAAAGCCACGATCCTCATCAAAGATGGAGTGATTTTAGGAGTAGGTACTACACTTACCCTACCTAAGGAAGCGAAAATAATCGCAGGTGATTCACTTTATGTTTATCCAGGATTTATCGATGGTGCAGGAACTATGGGCATTACCAAGCCCAAAGATGTGGAACGTCCTAAGGATTTTGTCTCATCCAGCCCTCCAGATGAAGTGGCTGGAATCACGCCTTGGAGAATGGCTACCGATTCCTACACTGCAGCCAGTACGCAAGTAGATGACTGGAGAAAAGCAGGATTTACCTTGAGTCAACTAGTTCCAGATGGAGGTATGCTTCCTGGAAAAACCGCCATTGTGCTCTTAGGTGAACCAAAAACAAATAATTTCTTAAAAGTAAATACAGCCGTTTCTGCAAATTTCAGAAGTTCCAGAGGCATGTATCCCGCTACATTAGCTGGGGTTATGGCCAAGTTTCGGGACGTTTACCAAAATACAGCTTTAGTAATCGAGCACGAACGCATTTTTGCTGCTAACTCTGGAGTGAAAAGACCTCAGGCTAGCCCTACTCATACGGCGTTTATGCCGGTGGTACAAAAGCAACTTCCGGTGCTATTTACTGCTAGTTCTGAACTTGAAATTCGCCGTGCGATTGCTTTGCAGAAGGAATTGGGATTCAAATTGGTACTTACAGGTTTGGAGAATTACGAGTCAGTGATTGACGTCATCAAATCTTCCGGCACTCCAGTGTTAATCAAGTTGCAGGTTCCTGACGACAAGTCCATCAAGTCCCAAAAAGCAGATGGAGTGACCGAAGCCACCAAGGCTCAGTACGCACGAGTTAAAGAGGCATATGACAAAGCCTTGAAGCAGGCGGCCCTATTGGAAAAGGCAGGAATCCTGTTTGGATTCAGCACGGCAGACGCAAAGGCGGCAGATGTACAAAAGACTTTGAAAACCATGATCTCCAATGGATTAAGTGAGAAAGCGGCTTTGGCAGCATTGACTACAAATCCAGCAGCAATCCTAGGGATCAGCAGTATGGCAGGCACACTTGAAAAAGGAAAACTTGCCAACCTGGTTCTAATGACTGATACCCTATTTAAAGAGGAAACGCAAATCAAACACGTTATCGCAGATGGTTATGTTTTTGATTACGAAATCAAAAAGAAAGCCGTAAAAGCAGAAACCACCACTGCAAAACCTGAAGCTGCTTCCAATGCAGTACAAGTGGAGGGACTATGGGAATACACCTCTGAAACTCCTGCAGGAAGTTCTGGAGGAGAAATCACCTTGAAGCGTGAAAATGGAGTTTTGGCAGGAAGCATCACTTTTGATGACCCTTCTGGTGCTGGAAAGGCCTCTGCACCAATCAAAAATGCGAGCCTTACAGGAAAAACCCTCAGTTTCGAATTTGATGTTGCCGCTGGAGGCATGAGCCTTACGGTGACCATCTCAGGGGAAATCAATGGTAAAAACATGGAAGGAGCTTTGTCTGTACCGCAAATGGGTTCCTTCCCTGTAAAAGCAACACTTTCTTCACCTAGCCAAGCGAACTAAACATGAAAAAGCACATTTACTTACTTGCTGCATTTTTAGGATTGGGTGTTGGGATGTCCCATGCACAGATCCAAAAAGGCAGTGTATTGATAAAAAATGCGACCGTACTTACGGTTACTAAAGGCAACCTAGAATCTTCGGATGTATTGGTTCAAAATGGAGTGATCACGCAGATCGGCAAAAACCTCAGCGCTCCTGCTGGAGTAACTGCAATCGATGCTACCGGCAAATACGTGATGCCAGGCATCATTGATGCCCACTCCCACGTGGGATTGGATGTGGTCAACGAAGCTTCTGCTCCGATCACTGCAGAAATCCGAATGAAAGATGTGGTGAATCCTCAAGATTTAGGAATCTACCGTGCATTAGCGGGTGGAGTGACTGTTTCCCATGCCATGCACGGCTCTGCCAACGTGGTGGGCGGACAGAATGCCACGCTCAAGCACCGTTGGGGAAGTGAGGATCCAGCAAACATCATCATGCAGGAAGCTCCACGTACGATCAAGTTTGCCTTGGGTGAAAATCCAACACGTGTACACGGTAGAGGCAACGGCATCCAACCTCGTTCTCGAATGGGAGTGGAAGCGGTCATCCGAAATGGATTCAATGAGGCTATCCAGTACAAGAAAGGATGGGAGAAATACAACCTGGCCAAGGCTCAGAAGGGCAATACGGTTACCCCTCCTGCCTACAGTGAACGTCTTCAGACGCTTGCAGACATCTTAGATGGAAAAATCATCATCCATTGCCACTCCTACCGTGCGGATGAAATCTACATGCTCATCAATGTGGTGAAGGATTTCAACATCAAGAAATTGGTATTCCAACATACCAACGAAGGATTTAAAGTGGCTCCTGAAATCGCTGAATACACCATGGGTGCTTCGGTATTTGCTGACTGGTGGGCTTACAAAATGGAGGTATACTACTCCACCGCCTACAATGCAGCCATCCTTCAGAAAAATGGAGCCATTACTTCAATCAACTCCGACTCGGCCGAACTGATCCGTCACCTGTACCATGAGGCTGGTAAAACCCAGCGTTATGGAGGCTTGACTGACGAGGAGGCGCTTGCCATGATCACCATCAACCCCGCCAAGCAATTGGGAATCGAGGATAAAGTAGGTTCGATCGAGGTAGGCAAGCAAGCCGATCTTGTCATCTTCGAAGGACATCCACTTTCTTCCTATGCCGTCCCACAAATGACCTTTGTAGATGGTGTGAAGTATTTTGATCGCAAAGCCGACAAAGATGACCAACGTCTGTCGGTAGCCGCTACTGAAATGGTAGAGCCCATCTTCTTACGTGCCAATGAAGAAGCACACCGCTGCATGCAGGATGTAGATAAGTACTTTGAAGCATTTCAAGGTGCATTTGCGAAAGAAAAACATTAATCACCCCGAAAATTCAAGAACTATGAAACGAATTTTAAAAAGCTTTTGCGCTGCACTTCTAGCCCTACTTCCTGTGGTGGCTGTAGCCCAAATCGACGGGGAGTTTGTAAAGCCTC
>CANGYY010000075.1 GCA_947458585.1 Cyclobacteriaceae bacterium
ATCGATAAAGTGTTTTGAATCTAGGGCAAATTGGCCTAATTTTCCTTTTCTAAAATTCATTCCATGAGCGAAGTACTGAACCATAAGCAAGTAGGGCAGAAGATCACCCGAATGGCCTTTGAAATCTATGAGCGCAATCTCCATGCTTCCGCTGGAATCGTAGTTGCAGGAATTACAGGTATGGGCACTACTTTGGGGCACTTGCTCGCGACGGAATTGCGAAAAATCTCCCCACTTCAAGTAGAGGAAGTGGAAGTACTTTTGGATAAGCAAGCTGTGTCCACTTCTGAGGTAAAGCTCTCTGCTCCCATTGCCTTGGCAGGTAAGACGATCCTCTTGGTGGACGATGTCCTCAATACAGGCAAAACCTTGGTTTATGCGTTAAAGCCTTTTTTGGGCCAAGAAGTAGAAAAAATGGAAATAGCCGTTTTAGTCAACCGTAGCCATGGACTTTTTCCTGTGAAGCCCGATTATACAGGTTTTGAATTAGCCACCACCTTCAACGAACATATCCGGGTGGATTTTTCTGAAAATAATTATTCGGTACACCTTCTCTAAGTTTTATGTCGATTCATTCCTCTGCTTCTGTGAAGCGCATCACCACCCATACGCTTCAAGAAATGAAGCAGCGCGGAGAAAAAATTTCCATGCTTACTGCCTATGATTTTTCAATGGCTAAGATTGTGGATGCGGCAGGAATGGACATCATTCTTGTGGGTGATTCGGCTTCCAATGTCATGGCTGGACATGAAACCACCCTTCCGATCACCTTGGATCAGATGATCTACCATGCCTCGGCAGTGGTTCGGGCCGTCAAAAGGTCTTTTGTGGTTGTGGATATCCCTTTTGGCAACTACCAAGGAAATAGTTCGGAGGCACTCCGTTCGGCTATCCGAATCATGAAGGAGTCAGGCGCCCATGCAGTCAAAGTGGAGGGAGGAGCTGAAATCAAAGAATCGGTTGCACGAATTTTAAGTGCTGGAGTACCTGTAATGGGGCATCTGGGCTTGACCCCTCAGTCGATTTACAAGTTTGGTACCTATGCCGTACGGGCCAAAGAGGAAGAGGAAGCCGAAAAGCTATTGGAAGATGCGAAGCTATTGGAAGCTTGCGGATGCTTTGCCTTGGTTTTGGAAAAAATTCCTGCTGCCTTAGCAAAGCGAGTAGCTGAAGCCCTTTCTATTCCTGTTATTGGAATAGGTGCGGGTCCAGATGTGGATGGTCAGGTATTGGTGATGCACGACATGCTTGGGATTACGCAGGAGTTTAAGCCACGATTTTTAAGAGCTTATGCCGATCTCAATCAAATCATGACCCAAGCTTTCCAGCAATACATTGCGGATGTAAAAACGAAGGATTTCCCCAACTCTTCAGAGAGTTATTGATGCCTTGATTAGCAAGCAACCTGAAAACCTTCCTGTTCTTCTTTTCTCTGCGCTGAATCTGCCTTAGGCGGAATTTTTGAGCTGTGCATCTACCCGAAGAATAAAGTCACTCAAGACATTCATGTAGTTGATGAAGGCATCGTAAGGTGTATCGTAGGGACTGAAGTACTCGTGCACTGATCCATCCGAGAAGAACTTGGTACAGATGTAGTAAAAATGATCCGAGGTCTGTAGGTATTCCCAATCGCGAAGAAGCTCAGGATCTTTAATTTTTCGAATTTTCTTTTCCAGTTCATAGAGCCGATCAAAAGCCTCGTCTTGCATGTCATTGCCCAGCCAGGCAGTGAGGTCACGCTCCTCATCCGCCCAAGAAATTGGGGTTGGTACATGAATGCTTCCAATGGCTGGGAGTGCTGCTAGTACTTCAGAAGGAGTGGAGAAGGTAAAGTTGGACTGCGAAAATATAGCCTCTGGAAGGTGCCGCATAAACTCAAAGATCCCTGTCTCGGCCCATTGATGCTCCCCAAAAGTTTCGTAATCCATAAATAAGTTGACCACAGGCTCTTCCTTGGGAAGGGCATTGAGCCAAGACACAAACTTGTCCGTACTGAGGGGGAAGTCTCCCCAGGTTTTATCTCCAAATCGAAAGGCGATGTCATCCGACAGGCGGAAATTTTTCAAGAGCACTTTTAGGTTTGGTTTCAGTGCATTCGAGTAGACGTAGTTGGGGCTTTTCCAACCCAAAATATGCTTTGCGCCTTCTGTCAGGATTCCTTTGAAACCCAGTTCTTCCACTAAAGCACCGATTTGATCGGAATAGATCAATTCGGTATTTCTAAAAACTTTAGGGCTGTAGCCATTGAATAGAGCCTTAATTCTTTCCTGATGCTTGTGGACTAGCGATGCAAACTCATCCTTGCTTTTGAGTGCAGCTAGGGAGTGAGAGTAGGTCTCGTTGAGAAGCTCCACATGCCCAGTGGCTACCAAGCGTTGGAAACTTTCCAGCACATCGGGGGCATAGGCTTCCATCTGGTCCAAGAAGGTGCCAGAGATTGAAAAAGCAACCTTGAATCTTCCTTGATAGTGCTGAATGAGTTCCAACAACAGGGAATTCATCGGGAGATAGCATTTCTGCGCTACTTTTCGAATGACGTTACGGTTGAGGTAATCGTTCCAATAGTAGTGGTCCTCACCGATATCAAAAAAACGGTAGGGCTTAAGCCGGAAAGGTTGATGGACCTGGAAGTAAAAACAGACGGTTCTCATGCGCGTTGGGCTAAAGTTTTTTCGTAAACAGTCACAAGTTTGGCAGCAACATGCTCCCATTTCAATTTTTTCAATTCATCTGCTCCTAACTCGGTAAACATTCGAGCGATACTTTGATAGTGCAGCAATCCAAAAATGGCATCAGCCATCGCATCTACATCCCAAAAATCAATTTTGATGGCATTGTTCAGCACCTCTGCCACCCCAGATTGCTTGGAGATAATCACCGGCGTATTGTGCCGTACTGCTTCCAATGGAGCAATTCCGAAGGGCTCAGAAACCGAAGGCATCACATATACATCACTGATGGCATACATGTGATCCACATCGTCCCCTTTCAAGAATCCTGTAAAATGGAATTTAGTTCCCATACGAAGTTCAGCCACGCGATCCACCATCTTGTTGAGCAAGTCCCCTGATCCGGCCATGACAAATCGTACATTGGGATCTCGTTCAATTACTTTTTTGGCGGCTTCCACGAAGTATTCTGGGCCCTTCTGGTAGGTAATTCGACCAAGAAACGTCACGATTTTCTCCGGCACTTTTTTCTGGAAGGAAGACTTGATGATGCTTGCATCAAGTACAGCGTTGTGCAGGACGGTGACCTTTTCTGGGGGGATACCGTATTTCCGCACGCAAATGTTTTTGGTCAACTGGCTTACTGCTACCACATGGTCTGCGGCATGCATGCCCGCGCGTTCGATCTCAAAGACCGGAAAGTTGACCGACTCCCCGGATCGGTCGTACTCTGTAGCATGTACGTGGACGACCAAGGGTTTGCCGCTGATTTCTTTGGCAGCGATTCCCGCAGGATAGGCTAGCCAGTCGTGCGCATGGATGATGTCAAAGTCACTTCGGTCCCGAGCGATCTGTGCCCCTACAAGGGCATAGCGAGACACTTCCTCCATGAGGTTTTTTCCGTATTTACCGCTAAACTGGTAATTGGTCGAAAAAATGCTCTCGGCTACATCCGTCCGATCATGTAGGGCGTAGTCGGTGTATTTTTTGAACTCCTGCGGGCCTAGGTAGGGAACCAAGTAGCTATTGACTTCCAAATAGGTCAGGTTTTTCCAGAGTTTTTTAAATCTCCGCTCCCGGTAATCGATAGTCACCCCGCTGGCATTGACAAAATCAGCCACGGGTTCTTCGTCCCCCCAGAGTTTGGGTACCACAAAAATCACTTCTTGCTTGTGGACATTCATCCCTTGGATCAATCCATAGCAAGCCGTGCCTAGTCCTCCAGAAATATGGGGCGGAAATTCCCACCCAAACATGAGTACCTTCATAAAAAATGCGTTAAATCTGTTTGACTAAGTCCATCATGCGGAGAAGTTCTGCAATGCTCCAGGCCTGAGACACCGATCCTTTGGGGCGGTGTGGAGCATCTCCATCATAAATCTCAGCCACAGTGCCTACTCCATACTGCGTCATGACGCCATCAAAGCCCTTGATGATTTTCTCAACGAAAATTTTAGCGGCTTTACCGTGTAACTTGAGGTATCCCTCTGCAAAATGTCCTAGAAGCCAAGCCCACACGGTTCCGTTGTGGTAGGCATGGTCTCGACTGATTTGATTGCCAAAATAGTAGCCTTTGTATCCTGGATCGTCCGGAGAAAGTGAGCGCAATCCCCTCGGCGTAAGTAGTTTGGATTTGACGATTTCCAGCACCTTATCGCATTTTTCCTCCTCCAAAATCACATAAGGGAGGGAAGTAGCAAACACCATGTTGGGGCGAATAGACCAATCCTTTTCTTCATCATTGACCACATCTGCGAGGTACCCGTATTCCCAAGACCAAAACTCCCGGTCAAAGGACTCACGCACTTTCTGAGCAAGGCTGAGGTATTCCTCCTCTCCACTCAGTTCATGGTAGAAGCACAGGGCATTGTACCATAGCGCTTGGATTTCTACAGGACAGCCCATACGTGGCGTCACAGGTCCATCTGGCGTGATGGCATCCATCCAAGTGAGTGCCACGCCTTCTTGCCCTCCCCAGATTAGGCCAGAAGGGAGCAGGTGAATGTTGAAGTCTGTGCCTTCCTTGTAGCCTTCTAGGATTCCCCGGAGCTTGGATAAGTACCGGTCTTGAATTGTTTTTTTATCTCCTGTATAGCGGATGTATTGCTGAAGCGACCAAAAAAACCACAGAGGAGCATCTATGGAGGTCATGTTGGTGTAGTCCCCGCTGCCGATGTTGGGGAAAAGGGCCCCCTTCAAGTCCTTGGACATGGTGTCCATGATTTCTAGGAAGGTAGCGGTATCACCGGTAGCCAAGGTCAATCCAGGCGCTGCGATGAAGGTATCTCTTCCCCACCACCCAAACCAGGGGTAGCCTGCAATCACCCGAACTTCCCCATCTCTTTTCCGGATAAATTGCCCCGCTGAATTCTTCAAGCAATTTTCAAAATTGTTTCTTGGGATTCGGCGTGCAATTTCCTTGCTGAAGGCATTGGCTCGGGTCGCTGGATCTGCATCGGTTAATCCGGCGGAAAAAATGACAGATTCCCCTTTGGCAATTTCAAATTCTAAGCATCCAGGCACAAACAAGTCCTCCTGGTAGTCATAGCCTCGCTCCCGCTCCTGGATGTATTCCAAATTGTAATACCATTCTGGCTTGGAAATAAAGGTTGCCTCCTTCGAAAGCTGCAAATAAAGTGGATCGTAATTGGGGTACAGTTGAAACCGCACGCCGTTAGGCACTAAGGTATAATCTCTGTTGAGGCGATCGTTGGCTTTTTGAAGTTGGTGGTAGCCACGAAAGGCTAAAAAAGGCTGAATTCGGATGGTAGTTGGCGATTGCGCTTCGAGTAGGGTGTAGCGAATCATCACCCGATCTCGATTGGAATCAAGGATCAATTCTTTTTGCAAGAGTACTCCCCCCACACGATAGGTCAATTTGGGAATGGGTTCTGAGTCAAAGTCTTCGAGGTACTTGTGTCCTCTGGGGGAGTAGTTGCCAGGAAATTTGGCAATGCCCAAGTTAAAACTGGCACCATGTTGAATCACCGTCTCGTGAACGGTAGAAAGCATCACGTGATTTTGAGAATCTATTTGTGGCTGAGGCACCACGAGTAAGCCATGGTATTTCCGCGTATTGCAGCCAATGATCGTGGTGCTGGTATAGACCCCAGATCGATTGGTCCGAATGATCTCTCGGTCCAGGGAATAATTCAGGTTGACTAATTGGGTTTTATCGAAATGGATGTAGCTACTCATCGGGAAAAATTGAATGAAACTAAAAATAAGCTATTGCGAGGATAAGAAAAATTAAAGTGCAAAAAATAAAGGTTATGTCTCCATAACCTTCAGGTATTCTTCGATTTTAGGAATGAACCGCTTCCTTTTGCAGTTCCTCGCAGGTTTTGATCGCTTCTTCAAACTTGCTGAGGTAGTTTTTTATCTGCCGGATATTTACTGGTTTCACAACCGGAAACTTCGGAGATGATTTGAACAAAGTAAACATAGCTGTTGGTTTAGTTTCATTTTTATTGGCAAATGCTATGCCAAAATGAAGAGAAAGTTAACAAAAAACCCCTCTTTGGAGGGGTTTTGGGTGAAAGACCGGGCTCGAACCGGCGACCTCTGGATCCACAAACCAGCGCTCTAACCAACTGAGCTACAATCACCGTGTGGGGTTCCAACTCTAAGATTTCCTTGAATTGGTTTGCAAAAGTAAGGACTGTCTTTCGATAGAGCAAGACTGACGTCATTTATTTGTTTGAAAAATACCCATGGGCCGATCTCTTTTTTGGAATAGATCCTGAATTTTCATTGACCATAGCTTGCAATAGTGCTACCCCGCAGCAAGTGGCCTTCCACGGAGGCCCTCCTTTTTCCAAAGTATTCCGGGTAGCTTTGCCTATATTTGCATTTCTGAAACCAATTCGTTTCGTGTTTTCTCACTTTTCTCTCGTTTTCCAATGAGCAATGAACCGCAAGGATTTGATGCCTTCAAGCTAAACAAACAATTGCTCGATGCTGTAGCCGAGTCCGGATACACGATTCCCACCCCAATTCAGGAAAAGACCATTCCTTTGGCCTTGGCCGGGCATGATGTATTGGGGATTGCCCAAACAGGCACTGGCAAAACAGCCGCTTACCTCTTGCCCTTATTGATGAAAATCAAGTATGCACAGGGCATGCATCCTCGAGGCTTGGTGCTTGCGCCCACACGGGAGTTGGTCATGCAAATTGAGGAAGTGGCTCAGCACCTAGCCAAATACACAGGTCTTCGCATTGTGAGTTTGTATGGGGGATTAGGGCCCAAAACGCAAATCGAACTGGTACAAGCAGGCGTAGACTTGGTAATTTCCACTCCAGGAAGATTTATGGATTTGTACCGAAAGGGTGCCATCTATACCAAGGATTTAAAAACCATGGTCTTGGACGAGGCGGATAAAATGATGGATATGGGTTTTATGCCTCAAATCCGTTCCATTTTGGAAGTCATTCCGTCCAAACGACAGAATCTGCTCTTTTCGGCAACTTTCTCTGGGCGAATTGACCACTTGGCGGCAGAGTTTTTAGAGTTTCCCGAGCGGGTAGAAGTAGCGCCTTCGGCGACTACGGCTGAGACCATCGCTCAGGTCAAATACCAGGTACCCAATATCAAGACCAAGATAAACCTGCTGGCTCATTTGCTTGAGAATGAGGAGATCAATCGAGCCATGATTTTTACGCGCAGTAGAAAAAACGCGGAATCCGTGTATTCATTTCTAGAGCGAAAGCATTTTGGAGAGATTCGGGTCATCCATGCCAACAAAGGGCAGAATACCCGAATCAACTCCATGGAAGATTTCAAGGCAGGAGATGTACGACTCTTGGTGGCTACGGATGTAGCGGCTCGAGGTCTGGATGTCACCTTGGTGTCTCACGTGATCAATTTCGATGTGCCCCTTATCTACGAGGATTACGTCCACCGAATCGGCCGTACAGGCAGAGCGGAGAATGAAGGGAAGGCCATCACCTTTGTTAACCCAGCCGAGGGATATCATTTTGAAAAAATCGAAGAACTCATCCGAATGGAGGTAGAAGTGCTTCCTATACCTGATGTGGTAGATGTACCTGCTACCCCTTTTGAGGAGAAACAGGGCTACGAGCGGGAATTGGATCGACTCAAGCAGCGCGATAATCCCGATTACAAAGGGGCGTTCCACGAGAAAAAGGAGCGGCCTAAAGAAAATATTGGAAAAGGAGAGAAAGTGAAGGCGAGAAAGAAACAAAAGAAGCCGAACCGTAACCAACTCAAAACGAAGAATCAAAAAAATAGAGGGAAACACGGGGAGGGGTAATTCCTAAACCTAGTGAGTTGCTTTCAAGAAGAAGGCGAAGCAACACCTTTAGGGATCAAATTAAAAAAAAAGAAGGGGCCATTTGGCCCCTTCTGTCTTATCGGTCTGTGCGGGTATTGGTTCCGTCTACCGGGGTGCGCTGGTCTCTATTGGCAAGGTCCCAAGCGGTATGGAAGATCAAATGTGCGCGTTTGCTCATCAAAGGGAATTCAATTTTGTCTACCGTGTCGGTCACTTGGTGGTAGTCGTCATGCACCCCATTGAAGAAGAAGATCACGGGGATGTTGAACTTGGCAAAATTGTAATGGTCTGAACGGTAGTAAAAACGGTTTGGATCGTCTTCCGCATCGTAGCGGTAATCTAGGATCAGATTGGTATAGGTAATGTTGTTGTACTCGTTGATTTTTTTCAATTGGGAAGAAAGCATCTCCGAACCAATTACATACACATAATCCTTGTTGTCTGCCTTCTGGTATTCGTAATCAATTCGGCCCACCATGTCAATGTTGATGTTGTTCACCGTGTTGGCAATTGGAAATACCGGGTGCTCAGAGTAGTACTCAGATCCCAACAATCCTTTTTCTTCTCCAGTCACATTCAAAAACAAGATGCTTCTTCTTGGTTTCACGCCATCCTTAGTAGCCATAGCAAAGGCTTCGGCAATTTCCATCACGGAAACTGTTCCTGAACCATCGTCATCTGCGCCATTGAAGGCATCTCCTGCAGCACTTATGCCCACGTGGTCGTAGTGGGAAGAAATGACCAATACTTCTTCTTTTTTATCTGTTCCCTCTAAGAAGCCCATCACATTGACTGCGTCTACTGGGGTTTTGGTTTTCACAATTTGGTAGGTGGCTTTTTGAGAGGCAATGGATTCAGGATTAGTTTTGGCTGCTTCCTTCAATACCTCTACAGATGTACCAAACAATTGAGCCATCTTGTCTGAACTCACCATGAATATCGGGCGCTGCTTGATTTCCTGGTCAAAGCCAATTCGACCATTGCCAGCCATGGACTTGTATCGATTGGCGATGCGGTCAAAGTTAGCTTGTCCTTCCATGGTCACAATCACAATCCCTGCTGCGCCGGCATCCATCACTTTGGTCACCAAGTCATTACTTCTTACTCCAACAGCCCAAAGGCCTACGAGTTTACCTTTTACGTCTACTTTGGCAAGGTTTTCATCACTTACAAGGCCTAAAAACACCAAGTCTGTTTTCGCTGCTTTGGATTGATTACCGTCTCCAGTAAACACATAGTCGGTGTTTTCCACCAACTTGGTTTTTCCGATCTGAAGACTCACTTGTGTAAAGCGGGAACTTACCAAAGGAACGTTTTGAAAGTAGCTGCCTCCATTTGGAGCAGTTAAGCCAATCCCTTTGTAGAAATCTGCCAAGTAGTTGGCAGCGATTTTTCCCTCTGGAGAACCTGTATCACGACCCTTCATCTCATCGGATGCCAAATAGGTCAGGTGCTTGGTGAGGTCTTCTACGGTAATGGTGTTGGCATACTTTACTTGAACTGGGTTTTGAGCCCAAGCCGATAGCATCGTAGCCATCATCAATGCTGCACTCAACAGGTATTTATTTTTCATATTTTTTCGATTAAGTCCCTAAACTACTTATTTTTTTTGCCCTCAAAAAAACCGCTGGTCAATTCTCTGTGTTATAGCATAAAATTTTGAAGCTGCACCTCGGCAATTCCTTTCGGAAAGTATACCTTTGTGCACGGAAATTCGGAAAAAATTCACACCCAAATAGTTCATACGTACTACCCCCTACTTATGCAGATCAATCTTAACAATGCTGTCAAATTTGAGAGCAGACACAATGGCCCGACAGAAGCGGAAATTGCAGCGATGTTGGAAAAA
>CANGYY010000076.1 GCA_947458585.1 Cyclobacteriaceae bacterium
CAAAGAACTTTTTTTCCAACGATTTTGGAAAATAGCGAGACCCTGGTCCCAAATGCGAGCGCAAAGATCGGATTTAGTTTCTTCTTTACAAAACCAAGTCTTGAAAAAAGTTAGAAAAATCACGAAATCAACACTTAAAATTTCCCGACTCCCAAGACATATTCTTGAACGGGAGTGCAAACATAGCGCACTCAAATAGATTACGCAAGAATTTCAGCAACAAAAATTGTAAACTTTGCCGCGGCCAGAATTTATCCGCTAAAAATCAGGACTTTCCTTTTTTAAATAAAGGCACCGTACTGCAAGGCTCTCCAAACATCAAACTCTTCGCCTCACGTTGAAGTAAAGACACCAATCGCCCATACGCAAAAAGCGGAATGGCCACCTTGCTACATCCTTTCACCACTACAGACCGATCTTTAAAGGATTCCAGCGGGAGCTTAGACAGGGTCTCCTCCACGATGTACTGCTCCAAAGCCTCCAAATCGCCTACACAATAGCCCTTGGCCATACCCTCCAAATAGGTGCACACCAACATAAAAGCCCAAGTGGGCACAATCGCATCCGCACTGCAAGTAACTGCTACCCACTTGCCTGCAAATTGATTCCAGTCCAAACTCTTAAGCGCAGCACGAAACTCTTTCTCACGGAGTACCAAACCCTGGAATAAATAGTCTGCAAGATCAAACTGAACCCGCTCCTCCTGGGGGTAAAACTCCTCCATGTTCAAAGACACGATGGCACTGGCGGCAACTCGATTGATCAATTCACTCATGACTTAACAAATGGATTCTTGGACGATTGCAAGGCTTTAAACTCTTTTAAGTAATTAGGCACAAAATAGGCCAGGTCCTCCCAGTCTTGACGGGCAAATTTTTCAAATGCCAATGGCCCCATGTTATTTGCAGAAAGCGATTGTTCCCAGTTCTCCGGAAAGAAGGCATTCGAATGCTGAATTTCTTCCTTCACCTTATCCGCTCCATCACCTACAAAATAGACTTTCCCTTTTTCCAAAACGGAAGCAAATACGCCCTCCTCCAAAATCAAGGATTCAATCGAAGTGATCTCTTCCAGGGTATCTCCAAAGGTCTGGGTATACACCTCTTTGCGGCGCGCATCCAAAACGGCGACTACAAACTCCCCTCTTTCTACTGCTTGACTTGCCGCCATGGCTTGCAAGGTATTGATTCCGATTAATGGGATATCCAATCCATAGGCAATACCCTTGGCTGTGGACACTCCAATGCGCAGTCCCGTATAAGATCCTGGTCCCTGGGAAACGGCCACTGCATCCAAATCCGCAAAACTCAGCCCTGCATTTTCAAACACTTCATCTACCAATAGCAATAACTTTTCAGCATGGACCCCCGGCTCCTTAATTTCTGCCAAAGAAAGGAGAGCCCCCCGTTCATGTAGCGCTACCGAACAAATAGAAGTAGAAGTCTCTATGGAAAGTATTCGAGCCATTCCAATTACTTACTTGGTCCTGACAAAACTTTAACTATCCGCGCTGGCGAAGCGAAGTATTGCTTGGCCAAATCAATGACTGGATCTCCTTGAAGACTAGCTTCAATCATCCCCTCTTGGAAATAATATCGGGAAACGATCTCCTCCCCGAGAATTTTTTTGATCTCTTTTTGATGCGTCTCCAAATCATTTTCCTTGCTATGATTGACCTTGGATTTGATTTGTTCCAACTGCTCCTTGACTTCGCTAAAATAGGGCTCCTTGGCCAAGTACTTTTCCATGTCTTGAACAGACTTCTCGGTATAGGTAGTATAATCGTATTCCTTGCCCACCAAGAACTTCTTGAAATCAGCATAGACCTCCTCGCTCACTTGGAATTTACTTGGACTAGCTATGGATGGATTTTTGTAGAAAAAGGTAGTGGCATAATCGAAGACATGATTGCCCGCTACCAAGGTATAGGAAATAGGGGCATAGGATTTCTCCGTCACCTTTTCGTCCGGTTCAATGCCCGCACCATCCAACACAATTCTTCCATTTGCAGTTTTAAAGGCCTTCCTCAAGGAATCAGGTACCGTTCCTGCAGAACCCTCTTCCCTGGATTTGGCATAATCAATGGCCTGAATACAACGTCCACTTGGAATGTAGTACTTGGCAGTAGTTACTTTGATTTGAGCATTGAAACTTAAGGGGAGGGTGGTCTGAACCAAGCCTTTACCAAATGATTTTTGACCCAACAAAACCGCACGGTCGTAATCCTGCAGGGCTCCGGCTACAATTTCTGCTGCGGAAGCGCTTCGCTCGTTGATCAAAACTACCAAGGCAATCTCTTTATCTAATGGGGTCTTGGTCGTCTTGTAGGTGTAATTGACCTGCTGCAATTTGCCAATGGTCTTCACGACTTCCTTGCCTTTTGGAATAAACAAGTTGACGATCTCTACCGCTTCATTGATCAATCCGCCTGGATTGTCACGTAGGTCCAATACCAATTGCGTTGCACCTTGCGCCTTCAAGTTGACCAATGCATTACGCACCTCCGCTGAGGCATTTGGCGTAAAATCGGACAGTTTGATGTACCCCGTCTTCTCATCCAACTTCCCATAAAAGGGAACATTTTTTAAACTGATTTTCTTACGGTTCAAGGAGAACTGCAAGGTGTCCTCCCCTCTTTTTACGGTCACGGTTACCCCGGTATTTGCTGGCCCTTTCAATAAATCGGAGACCTCTGAAGTAGATTTTTTCTGAACCGAAATGCTATCTACTTTCAACAGCAGGTCACCAATTCGCATTCCTGAATTTTGAGCAGGGAATCCTGTGTAGGGCATCAATACGATATTTCCTTCCCCTCTATTGCCAATCAAAGCCCCCACTCCAGCATATTCTCCCGTCGTCAGCATGCGAAAATCATCCGATTCCTCCTCGGGAATGTATTCCGTATACGGATCCAATTCCTCCAGCATGGCTTGGATTCCCACGGTCAACAATTTTTCGGGATCAATTTGATCCACATAATAGGTGTCCAGCTCCCGAATGAGGGTCGCAAAAATGTCAATGCTTTTTGCAATAGCAAAAAGCCGGTCATTCTTGGTTTGGAAAGCAAGCGTACCCCCCAAAAGAAGCAGAGCAAAAATTAAGAGAACTACTGGACGTTTAATTTTTTGAATCATGTTTTCCTAAATTTTTCGACAATTCATTCGGTAGTCTTTGAAGCACTTGCTTCATCTTGGGTTCAAGTTCACCGAAACTCATTTTGGCTTCTCCAACAAAAATAAAGCCCAAAAGTAGGCCAGATGGAGGAAGTAGTGATTTATTCAATCGATAGGCTTCTTTCAACCTGCGCTTGATGTAGTTCCTTCCCGTTGCTTTCTTAATTTTCTTCTTGGAAACTGAAAAAAGTACCTGATTCGGAGATTCTTCCAATCCCTCCCCTGCCCAAAACATCACCTTGAATGGGTATAAAAAAAAAGAGGAACCTTTTTCGAAAAGTTCCTTTATGCTTTTTTCGGCGTGAAGCCGCTCTGATTTCGGAAGTGTGTACTCCATTGCAAGAAAGCTATCGTATGGTAACATACGAAAAACTACCCAAAGAATTACTTCTTCAGTGTCTTTTCGTCAGACACAGACAATTTACGTCTGCCTTTTGCTCTTCTGGCTCTCAATACCCTTCTACCGTTTGCAGTCGCCATTCTTTCTCTGAATCCGTGCTTATTTTTTCTCTTTCTGCGAGAAGGCTGAAATGTTCTTTTCATGATCGAATATCTTTAATCTAGTTGCTTTCTTGTCTTTCCTTTCAAGGATTGCCCCTAAAAAGGATTGCAAAGATAAGTACCATTTTCTTAAATACAAATCGAGGCCCTACATTTGTTTACCTCAATTCTAGAAAAATGATTCACTACACCATTTCCTGCCCCAATCCAGCTGCTCAATTTCTACGAATTGACCTCAATTTTTCCTGTCAAGCTGGGGAAAATATACGACTTCAACTCCCTGCTTGGCGAGCAGGAAGGTATCAAATCGCTAATTACGCACAAAATCTACGCGGGCTAACTGCAGAAACTCAAGGGGGTCAAACCATTTCGCTCCAAAAAATATCAAAAGACTGTTGGGCGCTTGAAGTCGAGGAAAGTATGCAAATACAGCTTTCTTACGACTACTGGGCGGGAAAAATGGATGCGGGAAGCGCTTGGGTGGACGACGAGCAAGTCTATGTCAACCTAGTCAACTGCTGCTTTGAAATCCTGGGAAGAAGTGAAGAGGCATTCGATCTGCAGTTGGATCTACCAAACTACACCAAGCAAATCCTGACCCTGAAACAGACGGGAACCTCCACCTGGATGGCTGAAAACTACCAAGTGCTTGCAGATGCGACAGTCTTGGCTGCAAAAAAAGTAGAACAAGAAACCTATACTATCGGAAATACCCGATTCCACGCTTGGTACCACGGAAAAATCCATTTTGATCGCTCCCGATTTATCGATCAGTTCCGGGCATTTTCCAGCCGAATGATTGCTGATTTTGGCAGCTTTCCCGAGGAAGAATACCACTTTATTTTTCAACTCCTGCCCTATCCCCATTACCATGGAGTCGAACATCGACGGGGAACGGTCATCACCTTTGGGCCAGCTAGTTCCTTGGCCGAGGAGGAAGCCCAAGAAGAACTCCTAGGCATCAGTTGCCATGAACTCTACCATGCCTGGAATGTATGCAGAATTCGACCCAAGGAATTTCTTCCCTACGACTTTTCGAAGGAAACCTATACCCAGGCAGGGTTGGTCTTGGAAGGGGTGACTACCTACTTCGGAGATCTGTATTTACTGAAATCAGGAGCGTACGATTTGCCCACTTACCTTCGGCATTTGGAGAAAATTGTCCAACGAGAAGCAGCCCACTTCGGCTGGAAAAATGCATCCATTGAAGAATCATCCATTGACCTCTGGTTGGACGGCTATGTAACAGGAATCCCCGATCGGAAAGTCAACATCTATTCCCGTGGCGCATTACTTAGCCTATGCCTGGATGTAATCCTCCTACAGGAAGGCAGTTCCTTAGCACAAGTCATGAAAGGCATGTGGGAAAGTTTTGGCCTCCCATTTAATGGGTACGAAGTCCAGGATTTTGAAAAGCAGATTGCTGCAAGAGTTCGGAACCCTGAAAAAATCACCCGCTTTTTCGATGCTTATGTTCGAGGAAAGGAGGATCTCTACCCAGTTCTGGAAGACTGCTTCAGTGCTCTGGGCATTGAAATCCAAAAAACGCGCTCTGAAAATACGTTGCTACATCAAGTAGGCATCCAACTGAATGGAAAGCAGGTGGTGCAGCAAATCCACCCAGAAAGCACGGCTTACCAGCACCTGATGGTCCACGATCAACTGCTAAATCTAAATTCAGAAAATGCCAGGTGGGAAGTCGAAGTCCTACGGCAAGGAAGAAACCTCAAACTTAGCTTTGATCAAGAATTAGGAAGCTACTTCCCGCTGCTGAATTTAGAAACAGGTATAGTGACCGATTTACGAACTACCTGGATGCACTAAAAAAGGGTTGGTATTTCTACCAACCCCTAGTTCACTAAAAGGAGGGCTAGCCCTCCTTTCTTAGTCTTAGTTAATGTCTCCTTCAGTTACCGGTACATTGAGTTCCAAAGAGGTTACTTTGGCCTCCAAAGGCACTGGAATCTGTGGGGATTTGATGGTCCAAGACATCGGCAGCAAAACGCCATTTTTAGCCTGGTAATCGCCATAGTAGGTATCTCCTGAAGCTGGGTTTTCGTACTTAATTTTCAAACCAGAATCTTGGGCATAATAGTTGGTCAACTTGGCTCCAGAGGCAGTTGCAATCACCACCTTATAGGCTGGCTTTCCATCCACATCCTTCAATCCATCGAGCGTTACGGTGTAGCCATTGGCTTTGTATACCGCCTCAGGGAAAAGATAAGAGTTCAATTGTGCTTCAGCTAGTTGCGCCGGAGTCATTTCCATGGAATTTCCCTGCACAGACATAGATCCTTTGCCATTGGCAAGGGTGGTCTTTTGCATCACATTTCCTGCAATGGAAAGTTTTTGTCCATAACGACCATTTTGAGAATCATACACAAAGGCAATGGTCAAAGCCGTTCCCATCACGTTGGCATCCATACTGATTTTGGCAGTTTGGATAGCTGCTACCTGGGTAGCGCCTCCAATAGCATTCAGGTAATTTTCAAGCACTTTTTCAGCAGTCATGTCTGCTTCTGCTACCAACTGCTTGGCTGGCTCTCCCATGATGTCGTATTCGACTACTTCACCAAATTGTGCGAGCTTTTCCTTAATCTCAGCTCCATTCCCTACGGTAGTGATGATAAACTTATCTGGCTCAATCAAACGCTTAGCCGTAGCATTGATGTCTGCCACAGTGTAGGCATTCAACTTTTGCAAATAAGTCGCATAGTAATCCTTAGGGAGGTTGTAACGCGCGGTGTTCAAAGCAAAGTTGGCCACCGTGCCCGGCTGCTCTAAAGAGCGGCCAAAACTTCCTGCAAGTTCTGCTTTGGCTTTGTCTAATTCTTCTTGGGTCACCCCTTTGTCTACAAGATTTTTGATCTCATACACAAACTCATATACTGCCGAGTCGGTCACTTCGCTACGTACCGATGCAGAAGCGGAAATCGTTCCCACCAATTTATCTGCATCAATGGAAGAATAGGCACCATAGGTAAAGCCTTTGTCCTCACGAAGGTTCATAAACAAGCGTGAGGCAGAACCTCCACCCAAAATCTGGTTCAACAATCTACTGGAAATGTAATCGGCGTCTCCAATTTTCATGGCTACGGGTTGAGTCACATCGATGACGGATTGTACAGAAGAACTGCGGTCCACAAGGGCGACGGCCTGCTTGGCAGCGCGTACTGGCATTGGATAGGTGAAGGTAGGTACTACCCCCTTTTTCCACGCACCAAAATACTGGTTCACCACCTTTTGTGCTTCTGCCTTATCTATATCTCCTACGATTGCCAAATAAGCAATATTTGGTTTGAAATAGGTTTGGTAGTAGGCCTTCACATCATCCAAGGTGATGTTCTTGGTAGTTTGCTCCGTTTGAGACTCTCCATAGGGGTGATTTTTCCCATAAAGCACTGCGCGAGAAAGTCGCGAAGAAATCGCCTGTGGATCGTCTTTGGTAGTTGCAAGACCCGTTAAGGACTGCTTTTTCAACTTATCCAATTCCGGCTGAGGGAATACGGGGTTGAAGAGCACATCTGCCATCAATTCCAACACTTTTCCTTGGTGCTTTTTGAGGGAGGAAACAGAAACTGAAGTTGCAGAAGCACTGAGGCTTGCTCCAATGAAATCAATTTCTTGATCCAGCTGATCTTTGGTTCTATTTTTGGTACCTCCCATCATCATGTCCCCGATGAAGGTGGTGAGTCCTGCTTTATCTCCTTCCAGAATCGGGTCTCTCTCGAATACCAGTGTGAAGGACACACGTGGAAGTTTGGTATTTTTTACCACAAACACTTTCAATCCATTGGCAAGCGTGAAGGTTTCCGCCTCCCCAATCTTGATTTCAGGAGCTGGGCCAGAAGCCGGCAACTTACTCCGATCTACCTGGGCGAAGGTGATCCCCGTGGCCAGTAGCATAACTAGTATTCCTAATGCAAATTTTTTCATGTCTTTTCGATACGTTTAGTCAACGAATTATTCAGATACTGGCTTAGCTGATTTCGGTAAATAGTACAATACCACGCGTCCAGTCAGGTCCATGTAGGTTTTGGCTACCCGCTGAATGTCTTCTTTGGTCACTTTGGAATAGGCATCCATCACTTGGTTGACATAGTTAGTATTGCCAAAAATCACCTTGGCTTCAGCCAAGTTCTCAGCTACACCAGCTACCGTGGAGTTTCCGCTCACAATGTTGTTTTCCATGATGTTTTTCAACTTGGTAAACTCCTCGTCGCTGATCCCTTGATCTTGAACCTGCTTGATCAATTTGTCTACTTCGGTCTCTAGATCTTTTGGATCTACGCCCATGTTGGCGATGCCATACATCAAGAATACACCACCGTCTTCCAATTCAAGAGGAATTGCTGCTACCACTAATGCTTTTTGCTGCTTATCTACTAGCTCCTTAGTCATCAAAGAAGATTTGCCACCAGTCAAGTAGGTAGAAAGCATGGACAAGGCATAGCTATCTGGGTGATTTCTTGCAGGCAAGTTGTAGGCCTGAATGACTGCTGGAATCTGAATGTTGTCGTAAATGATGTCACGAACCTCAGCTGTTTTCTTCGGTTCGGTGATTTTAGGACGGTAAACAGGCTTAGTTCCCTTTGGAATTTCTGAGAAGTACTTTCTCACCATCGCCTCAGTTTTAGCGTAGTCTAGGTCACCTGCAATGGTCAAGGTCGCATTGTTGGGGACATAAAAATCCTTGTAGAACTGCTGGAATTCCTCAATAGTAGCCGCATTCAAGTGGTCCATGGAACCAATCGGAGCCCACTGATAGGGGTGCGTAGTGTACGCTCTTTTCAGCGTCTCAGGTAAGATGGTGCCATAAGGCTGGTTTTCGTAACGCTGTCTACGCTCCTCCTTCACTACTTCACGCTGTGTTTCTACACCGGTCATGTCCACCTTGGAGTGCAGCATTCGCTCACTTTCCATGTACAAGGCCAGATCCAATTCATTGGAAGGAAGCAACTCGTAGTAGTAGGTAATGTCGTTGGAAGTGTAGGCATTAAGCGTTCCACCTCGACTTTGAATAATGTTCATGTATTGACCACGGTCAATGTTTTCGGAACCTTCAAACATGAGGTGCTCAAAAAAGTGCGCAAATCCCGTACGCTCAGGATTCTCATTCTTGGAACCTACGTGGTAAAGCACAGAAGTGACCACGATAGGCGTGGTATTGTCCTGGTGCATAATCACATGAAGCCCGTTGTCCAAGGTAAATTCCTTGAATTCGATTTTAGTCTGAGCAGCCAGAGGAAGGATTATCCATCCCAATAGGAGACTCAAAAGAATTATTTTTTTCATGTTAATAAAGGTTGGTAAATGATTTATTGGATTAAATACGAAGTTGATCTTGAATAAGTTTAGGCAAACATAGGTCCTTTTTTCAGAAAGCGCTACTGGGTTGCATCTTAGAAGAATAGAGCCCTAATTTTTTTTCTACAGCAACTAAGATAGTGCCAAAAGGAAACCCTGCATTTGGCCTCCAAACTGGGTAATCTTACTCAGGACCTGTTGTAAAACGGACAATCCGATGTGCGAATTCGAACAACTCAATCGGGATTACCCATTCATCTTTAGGGCTTTAATCGGGTCAAAATCTCTTTCGCCTCATGCCACTTCAGTCTTGGCCCAAACTGGCTTACAATGCGTGAACTGGCCATAGAGGCTAACTTCCCACTCTCGGCATAGGAATGGCCATTGGTGATTCCATACAAGAATGCGCCTGCAAACATATCCCCAGCTCCATTGCTGTCGATGGCCTGCGTTGGATAGGGTTCAATGTCGATGAAGGTATCTCCATCGTAGATCATGGCTCCATTTTTTCCCATTGTGATTACAAAATGCTTGGCGGCCTTTTTCATTTCTTCACGCGCTTCGGCCAGGGTGCTTTTGCCCGTATACAACATCGCTTCCTCTTCGTTTGCGAATAAAAGATCCACACTTGGACCGATCACGTCGTCAAAGTTGGCCTTAAAATACTTGACCATGGC
>CANGYY010000077.1 GCA_947458585.1 Cyclobacteriaceae bacterium
GCCAATCGGCTTTTGTCCGAAGGTATCACCAGCATCGAGGTAAAGAGCGGCTATGGCCTATCCGTAGCCGAAGAATTGAAGTTGCTCCGCGCGATCAAACAGGCCTCCGCTGACACTGCTGCAGATTTGATTTCCACCTGTTTAGCGGCTCACCTCTGCCCCAAAGATTGGAAAGGCAGTCCCAGCGAGTACTTGACTGAGATCGCGGACCAACTTTTTCCAGTCCTGCTAGCCGAAAACTTGTGTACCCGAATCGATGCCTTTGTGGAAAAAAGTGCCTTTTCGCCAGATGAGATCACTCCCTACCTCGAAAGAGCAAAGCAATTGGGCTTTGACTTGACCATCCATGCCGACCAATTCTCCTGCGGAGGATCGGCCGTTGCGGTGGGGCTTGGGGCCCGTTCTGCGGATCATTTGGAAGCCTCAGGTGAACCTGAAATCCTGGCCCTCGCATCTTCCAAAACGGTTGCCGTGGCCTTGCCAGGTGCATCCATTGGCTTGGGGATGGCCTTTACCCCTGCCCGCAAACTCTTGGATCAGGGTGCTAGTGTGGCCATTGCCTCGGACTGGAATCCAGGATCTGCGCCTATGGGAGACCTATTGGCCCAGGCATCCATCCTGGCCACCTTTGAAAAGTTGAGTACGGCAGAGGTCCTTGCTGGCATTACTTTCCGTGCAGCAGCAGCCCTAGGCTTGACCGATCGAGGAAAATTGACCGAGGGTCAATTGGCCGATTTTATCCTCTTCCCTACGGCCGATTACCGCGAAATCCTGTACCAACAGGGAAAAATGAAACCGGAAGGGGTATGGAAGAAAGGAAATTTGAAATACGAGGTACGAAATACGGACTGAAAATAATGTCGAACACTGAACGCCGATTGAAGAATTAAGAAATTGTACCAAGTACAATGTACGATGTACTAAGTACTAAGTACTATGTACAAAGTAGAAATACGAAGTACCCACCGCGGCGGGAAGGCCTGCCTGCGGTAGGCAGGCGAGATACGATATCCCAGCCAATGACGAATGTCCAACGCCGAATGTTGAATTAAGAAGAAGAAAAACATACAATTACCAGAATGCCCTACTTGGTACAAAATAGTACAAAGTACCATGTACTAAGTACAATGTAGAAATACGAAGTACGAGATACGATATCCCAGCCAATGACGAATGTCCAACGCCGAATGTTGAATTAAGAAGAAGAAAAACATACAATTACCAGAATGCCCTACTTGGTACTTTGTACTTCGTACTTGGTACAAAATAGTACAAAGCATCCTTACCCCCCAATTACCATGCAATTCAAAGACCATATCCGCCAAGGAATACCAAGCCAACTGCCACCAAAGAAAGAACGCACAGCGGGGATATCCCATGCGCCCAAGCGCAAAGACTTGTTGTCGACTGATGAGAAAAAATTAGCACTTCGGAACGCACTGCGCTATTTTCCGACCGCTTGGCACGAGACGCTGGCTCCTGAATTTTGGGAGGAACTGAAGACTTACGGGCGGATTTACATGTACCGCTTTATGCCTGACTATGCGCTCAAGGCTAGACCGCTGGCAGAATACCCTGCAAACTGTGTGCAGGCAGCAGCCATCCAACTCATGCTTCAGAACAACTTGGATCCTGCGGTAGCGCAGCATCCGGAGGAATTGATTACCTACGGAGGCAATGGAGCGGTATTTCAAAACTGGGCCCAGTACCTGCTTACCATGAAGTACCTGTCCGAGATGACGGAGGAGCAGACGCTTCACCTCTATTCCGGTCATCCTATGGGGCTTTTCCCCTCTTCCAAAGATGCGCCTCGCGTGGTGGTGACCAACGGGATGATGATCCCCAACTACTCCAAACCGGAGGACTGGGAACGCTTCAATGCACTGGGTGTCACCCAATACGGGCAAATGACCGCAGGATCTTTCATGTACATTGGTCCACAAGGCATCGTTCACGGAACTACCATCACCGTGATGAATGCCTTTCGAAAGAAGTTGGGAGCAGAAATCGCTCCAAAGGGCAAACTATTCCTCACTGCTGGTCTGGGCGGGATGTCTGGAGCGCAACCCAAAGCAGGGAATATCGCAGGTTGCGTCACCCTCTGTGCTGAAATCAACCCTGCGGCGGCACACAAGCGACATGAACAAGGTTGGGTAGACGAACTCATTACAGACCTAGATCTCCTCGTAGCGCGCGTAAAAAAGGCCAAATCAGCCCTTGAAGTGGTCTCCATCGCCTACCTAGGCAATGTGGTAGACCTGTGGGAGCGCCTGGATCGGGAAGAGGTGCTGGTTGAACTGGGTTCGGACCAAACCTCTCTGCACAACCCTTGGGCTGGAGGATACTATCCTGTGGGTCTATCCTTCGAGGAATCGAACCGCCTGATGGTCGAGAATCCTGAGGCCTTCAAACAAAAGGTACAGGAATCCTTGCGCCGTCAGGCTGCGGCTATCAACAGCCATGTCAACAGAGGAACCTACTTTTTCGACTATGGCAATGCCTTCCTACTCGAAGCCTCCCGTGCAGGTGCCGAAGTGATGGCCAGCAATGGAATTGATTTTCGCTACCCGAGTTACGTACAAGATATTCTAGGTCCGATGTGCTTTGATTACGGATTTGGACCCTTCCGCTGGGTTTGCGCCTCGGGATCTGCCGCGGACCTCCGTACCACCGACTTGATCGCCGCAGCAGTATTGAAAAGGCTATTGCCCACGGCCCCTGCAAGCATTGCGCAGCAACTTCAGGACAACATTACCTGGATAGAGGAAGCCGAAAAGAATAGGCTAGTGGTGGGGTCACAAGCCCGTATCCTCTATGCGGATGCAGAAGGAAGAGCCAAGATTGCCGCGGCCTTCAATGAGGCCATCGCTGCGGGAAGGATTTCCGCCCCGGTAGTTTTGGGACGAGATCACCACGACGTGAGTGGAACGGATTCCCCCTACCGGGAAACGAGCAACATCTACGATGGCAGCCGATTTACGGCAGATATGGCCATTCACAACGTGATTGGCGACAGTTTCCGAGGCGCCACCTGGGTTTCCATCCACAACGGCGGTGGTGTAGGTTGGGGAGAGGTCATCAACGGGGGCTTTGGCCTCGTGCTCGATGGCAGCGAAGCCGCAGCGCAGCGACTCCAATCCATGCTCTTCTTTGATGTGAACAATGGCATCGCAAGACGCGCTTGGGCGCGGAATAGTGGCTCTATCGAAGCGATTCAGCGTGAAATGGACCGCAGCCCTCAGTTGCGTGTCACCATTCCGCAACTCGTGGAAGACAGCCTTCTGGATGGATTAAGTTGAGAAAAGTGTCCCGCGAGGCTTAAATTAGGTTTGCCGGAGTATAAATTGAATCACACAAGCGAAAAAAGGAAACGAATGAAACTTCACCACAATCCCTCTCAAGAGAATTGGACTGGAAGAAATGCCATGCAACCCGAATACTGGCACCAGGTAGTACGTGTCAGTCCCAACTTGGCTTTTGACAGCTCCTCGAATCAAAAGGTTGGCATCCTAGGCTATACTGGTGAAGAAGGCGTCAAAAGAAACCAAGGACGATTGGGTACCCTCGCGGGCCCTGCCTCCATCCGCAAGTGTTTGGGTGCCTTGGCGCACCATCTTCCTGCAGGCCTTCCCCTTTTCGATTATGGAGATGTGTTTACCCAGGAAGGTGACTTGGAAAGTACCCATCAAGCCATTACCGAACTCACGTACCAACTTTTGAAGAGTAACCATTTCCCCGTTTGGCTGGGAGGAGGACATGATTTGGCCTTCGCACATGGATCTGCTGTACTGAAGTATTCCCAGGAGCAGGGAAAAAAGTTGGGCATCATCAACCTAGATGCACACTTTGACTTGCGCCCCTTGGTAGCGGACAAAGGACATTCGGGTTCTCCTTTCTACCAGTTGGCCAGCAACCATCCAAACGAATTTCATTACTTGGCACTCGGCATTCAACGTGCCGCCAACCCCAAGTCCCTATTTGAAACCGCAGATCAAGTTAAGGCCAAGTACCTGGTCATGGAGGATTTTCGATTGCAGCATTGGGAATTCATCGAGGAACAAATTCACTGGTTTTTGGATCGAGTGGATGCGATTTACTTGACGGTAGATATGGATGGATTTTCGTCTGCCTTTGCACCAGGTGTTTCCGCTCCTTCGCCGATGGGCTTTGATCCAGAGATTGCGTTCAACGTATTTGACTTGATCGCCAAAAGCAAAAAGTTAATCAGTTTGGATGTGGTTGAACTCAACCCTGTCTACGACCAAGACCTGGCTACTGCTCGGCTGGCTGCTCGTTGTGTGGAGTATATTCTCAGAAAGAATTTTGGGTGAGGGAGATGAGGGTGAATGAGGGAAGTTAAAAATTGGGGATCAAATTTTTGTATCGCTCCTTCGGGGCTCTAAACCAATTCCTGCATCGAACCCCGGGCTTCACCCGGGGTCATCAAAGTTTAGCCCCTATCGGGGCCAGATCCGAAGGATCGCAACAATTATAACCCCCGGTGTAACCGGGGGAAATGAAAGCCAAAGTCAAGGGAAGCCCCCTTGAGGGGCGCTACTAAATTAAAAAAAACAATTCTTTTTTTACTTTACCTAAATCAAGGTATCCATTTGATTTTCTTAAAGTTAGGCTTTCTCTTTTCAAGAAAAGCATTACGCCCTTCTTGGGCTTCTTCGGTCATGTAGGCAAGGCGAGTAGCTTCCCCTGCAAAGACCTGTTGGCCTACCATCCCATCGTCGGTTAGGTTCATCGCAAACTTGAGCATCTTGATGGAAGTAGGTGATTTGGCAAGAATCTCTTGCGCCCATTCGTAGGCGGTGTCTTCCAGTTGAGCATGTGGAATGACGGCATTGACCATGCCCATATCCATTGCTTCCTGAGCAGAATAATTCCTTCCTAGGAAGAAGATTTCACGTGCCTTTTTCTGACCCACCATCTTGGCCAAGTAGGCCGAACCATAACCCCCATCGAAGCTGGTTACATCGGCGTCGGTTTGCTTGAAAATGGCATGCTCCGCACTGGCAAGCGTAAGGTCACAAACTACATGAAGGCTATGTCCTCCTCCTACGGCCCATCCAGGCACCACGGCGATGACCACCTTGGGCATAAAACGAATGAGGCGCTGCACTTCCAAGATATTCAACCGATGGTAACCATCCTCTCCTACATAGCCCTGGTGCCCTCTCGCACGCTGGTCCCCTCCGGAGCAAAAAGCCCATTTGCCATCTTTGGCAGAAGGTCCCTCTCCCGAAAGCAAAATGACCCCAATGGAAGTGTCTTCCTGTGCATCGTAGAAGGCATCGTACAATTCAGCAGTGGTTTTTGGACGAAATGCGTTGCGAACTTCAGGGCGATTAAACGCAATCCGCGCTACGCCATTGCACTTTTTATAGGTGATGTCCTCGTATTCCTTGGCTGTAATCCAGTTAATCATGATCGTTTGATTTAAAAATCACATTTTTGTGCAAGTTAACCGAAGCTGACGAAATTTGTTAGGGATACGGTTTCCTTTCTCATTTCCACCCCGCGTATGTTTGAACTTCGCTACCAGTCTTACCATTACAGCACTAGCCAGGCTCTCCCCAACTTGGAGGAGCTTCCGGAATTTGCTCAGGTAGCCTTTGCATTCTGTCGAGATTGGTTGGCAGGACAGGAAACATTCACTCAACAGACCTCTGGATCTACCGGAGCACCCAAGTTGCAAGTCCTCAGCCGAACCCAAATGGAAGCCAGCGCAGCCGCCACTGGGGCCTTTTTCGGGACAACTACCCGTTCACATCTGCTCTGCTGCCTAAATCCCGCCTTTATTGCAGGAAAAATGATGCTGGTACGCGCCATGGTTTGGGATTGCCCAATCACCTTGGTGGAACCTAGTGCAAATCCCCTACTAGGCCTGGAAGAGCAGTTTATCTTCGTTGCGCTTGTTCCCCTGCAGGTGGAAGCGAGTTTGGCCGAAGAAAAAAGCAGAAAACTACTTCAGTCCATCCCTCATGTGCTGATCGGAGGAGCCGCTTTACCCCATAAAACCCAGCATATGCTGGTTCAACAGAGAATTCGAGCTTGGCAATCCTTTGGAATGACCGAAACGGTCTCGCACATCGCCTTGGCCCCCATTGAAGAAGGTGAATTGGTGTACCAAGCCCTACCGGGAGTAGCCATCGGAATCAATGAACAGGACTGCCTTTGGATCCAATCTCCAATGAGTGGAACTGAAAAAATACAAACCAATGATACGATTGAACTTCGGTCAAAAAATACATTCACTTGGTTGGGAAGGGCTGATTTTGTGCTAAATTCTGGAGGAATCAAACTTTTTCCTGAACAATTGGAACGCCGAATCGCTCCTCTACTCGAGGAAACTTGTCCAGGATGCGCCTATTTTTTGTTTGGGGAAAACGATAGCCGTTTGGGAGAGCAATTGGTCTTGTATGTGGAGGGAACAGCCGAAGAAAAAAGGCGACTTGCCCTCGAAGCAGGCCTTGGTCAAATCTTGGGAAAGTACGAAGTTCCAAAAAAGGTCTACTTTAAATCGGCGTTTGCGTATACCCCAACTAGAAAGATCAACCGTCAGGCAACAGCCGCTTCCCTATGAACTACTTATTCCTTTTAGCTAGCCTTTTTTTCGCGTTGGAAACGCTGGGACAAAGCAACCAAACAAGCCTTCAGGTGTCTATTAGCGGAGCGAGCAGTGATGCCGGGAGCATTCGCATCTTGGTGTTTTCCAAGCCTAGCGGATTCCCTGATCAGGTCAAACAGGCAGTTCGGAGCATTTCCCTCCCCTCAAAGGGTGGAAAAGCAAACTTCAAACTTACCGACCTTCCAACTGGAACCTATGCCATCGGTGTGATTCACGATCAGGACAACAATGGGAAGTTGAGCACCAATGCAGTAGGCTATCCCACCGAAAAGTTTGGCTTCTCCAATAATCCAAAGGTTTACTTTGGCCCACCCTCCTTCGAAAAGGCGGCCTTCGTTTTGGGAAAGACAGCCCTTTCGCTAGAAATTAATTTGCGCTAGTCGATATTCCGAAGCCAGCCCGTAATCGAAATTCGCTCTTTGCGCGTAGGCAGCACCTCGTGCGGGATTTCTTCACTCAGAAACACCACCAGGCGTCCACCCAGGGGCAAGACATCTTCTACCCGTTCGCTTCCATCTTCCTGCGGAAAATACATGCGCAACTGACCCCCATCCGCTTCAGTCCAGGATTCGTTGAGGTACAAGATCACCGTGACAATGCGATGCGGGACGGCATGAAACTGGTCCAGGTGTCGCTTGTAAAAAGATCCTATCGGATATCGCGCAAAATGTCCTTCAAAGGATTTTAAGCCCAGGAAACAACGACGGTTGAGCACCTGCTGTACTTCGGCTACCTTCTCCCAAAAAATTGCTTGCAAAGGACTCAAGGCAGTGGAATCCATCCAGAGCACCTCATCGCTTCGGATTTCAGCACGTACTTGCTTCTGATCCCCTTTTCCTACGGCCGCTTTTGTAAATTGACCCTGATTCAATAAATCAGTTTGCTCCTTCAAAAGGGCCTTTCGAAAGCCTTCGTCCACAAAATTATCCACGACAACGTAGGAGTTGCTGTAAATCTCTTGGCTGATGTGGTCGAGTAAGTCTTCCATGGGGGATCGGGATGGGAAGGCAAAATAACCAGTTAAATCCCTAAAAAACCATACTTTTGTGAAAAGCTATCTCGATGAGTTTACCTCCCACTACCACAGGACTTGTATTGGAATACGATTCAGGCATCTTGCCTCCTCCCTACAGCCATGTATTTCGGCTAGCCTTGGATTGGTCAGCAGGTGTATTGAGCACCCAACTAGACTTGCACTACACCGACCGGGAGGAACTCACCGAACAGGAGATTTTTGATGAGGGATTTAGTTTGGAAGATGATTACCGCTACCAAGGCAATGTGCCCTCGGTGTGGATTGGGCCAATAAAGCAACTCCTTCAGGCAAGTCGTTGGACCAAAAAAGGGATAGACGAGGGAGGAATTACCTTGACCCCCATGGAAGGAAACAAAAGTGAAGGATTGAAGATTCCTTCCAACCAGGAAGAATGGCAACTGATGGCTCAGGACCTAATTCAGGCCATTTACGAACTTGAAAAGAAAGAAGCTCCGTTGACTATTCAGTATAGAAAAGTGGAACGAGAGGTAATCCAAGATCTGAGTTTGACCATCCATTTCTCGAACAGAGAGGCCATTTTACTCCGTTCGGATGTTTCCAAAAAGATTTCCTGGGAAGGAGCCATTGACTTAATGAAATTTGTTTTTTTGCCCGACTACCGTTACGAACAAGCCAAAGAAACGCCCGGAACTAAACGAGGGGCCTACATCGAATGTGGTGATGGCTATTGGCACGAACTGGGCAAAGGCGTGGTCAACAGCCATGCTTCGGTAGATGCCGTAGGCAAGATTAAGGCTGGATTTGACCGCTTGTTGGACACCAACTAAGTTTCCCAAGCAACGTTTATATCATCCTGAACTAGAATTACTACTTCTTTAGCTTGTGATGCGCTTCAGGTCGGCGTGAATGTCTCGAATCATCTCCCCCAAATCCTCTAGGTTCAGTGGTTTCTTTTTATCCCTTGGATTCGGGAAATCCGTACTGATAAAGGCTTTGGCCTCCCAAACTTCCAGTACCTCCTCGGCACGAACTTCGTAGGGCTTGTAGACCTCGTTATCGGATACCAAAAAGAGTTTCCCATTTTCTTCCAGGTAATTGAATACTCGCTTGTAGACCACTCCCTCCGTTTGGGTGACGAGCACGTAGGTTTTCCCGCTCTTGATTTCCTTCAACTGATCCACGTAGGAACCAATCACAATCGTACCCGACACCAAAGGAAGCATGGAATCCCCTGCAAGTTCAAAAGCCCGGTAGGTGGCTTGTCTGGACAGATTGGGCAGGTGAAACTGCGGCAGCGTCTCCATAAACTCTGGATCAGCAAAGCCATTGAGGTAGCCTGCTGAAGCCTTCTGGGCCACCCAGGTAATGTTTTCCCGATCCGAATCGTCGGTGGCAATGGTCAATACCTGCAGGTTTCGAGGCTGTAGCGCCATCCGGCCTCTGGATTCGATGTCGTGGGATAAGAATTCCTCTACCCCTACTCCCAGCAAGTTGCAAAGTATCAGCAAGGTAGAAAGTTTGGGTTCAGAGCGCCCATCCTCATACGCCGATATCATCGTGCGTTGCACATCCAACTGCTCCGCCAATTCGGTTTGGGTCAGGTTTTTCAGTTTTCGCAAAAAGCGAAGGTTAGCGGCTAGGTAACTCATGCGGAAAAGAGGTAAAAATGGTGGTCGTCTTGACTCGGAGCAATGGATAAAAAGGGATTGTCCTGTAGCAATGCTTCCCTTCTGCGTGCCATGCGGACCTTGATCTCTTCTAAGATATCCCCTACTGGCTTGGTCTCGTGCAAGAGCAAGTACCCGTACTGGGGATTTTCTTCGTCTTCAATAAAAAACTTGACCTGGCAATTGCCTGAATTCAGGGCCTTGGTCGTGATGCGAATGGAAGCGGATTCGTTCATGTGCGTCTCGTTTACAGGTGCTAATGTAGTAATGTTACTTTAATAAACATTTAAATGTTTTTAAAATA
>CANGYY010000078.1 GCA_947458585.1 Cyclobacteriaceae bacterium
CATTGACTATAATGGAGGCAGAAGTCTCGTCACAAGAGGACTCAATAGCAAGTATAGAAATATCGGTTGTACCCATTGGAAAATAAGGCCAAAGTTACGGATTTTTTACACAAAGCTTTCCGAGTAGTGAGTTGGTCTGTCTTTTCTATTCTACTCCTTTTTTTAGCCCTCGGCCTAGTTATCCAGCTCCCCCTTGTTCAAAACTGGCTTATCGACAAAGTCACGAGTTCGCTCAGTGAAAAAACCAAGTTTCGTACCGAAATAGGGACCATTCGATTGAGCTGGTGGGATGCACTCCACTTGGAAAATGTAGCGATCTATGACCAAAAAGACAGTCTGATGATTGGAGCGGAAGTGCTCTATGCAGATTTTTCAATTACTTCCCTCCTCCCTCCTGGCGACCCACAATTGGATCATATTCGCATCGAAAAAGCGCGCATTCACCTGATCAATCATGCAGGGGATACTTCGTTAAACATCAACCAATGGATCAGCACAATGGGTCAGGCCTTTGGAAATGTTCCGACCGAAAAGCCGACCGCACGCTTCTTCATCAACGAACTTGAGCTCCGGCAAACCACCTTTGCTTACACTAACCTTAAAGCAGCTCCCATTACTGAAGGCTGGGATTATTCCCGGATGGAATGGAACGAGCTGACTGCTAATGCCTCCAATTTTCGGTTGGAGGGACCGAATTTGGGGCTTGATCTTCGCAACCTAAGCGGAAAAGAGCGCTTTACCGGATTGCAGGTGAAGCAATTCAAAACCCTGCTCGCCTACAGTCGAGAGGCCTTGGAGTTGAAAGAGCTGGACCTTCAAACGGACAAAAGCCGAATCCAAAACTACTTGCGGTTGGAGCCCAAGGGACCCAAAGGCTATGGTGATTTTGTGAACCAAGTACAGCTGACTGCGACCTTCGAGGAAACGGTCCTTGACCTTTCGGATATTCGTCGATTTGCACCTTCCCTGCCTCCAATCGAAGATGTTTTAAGTTTAAGCGGCACCCTAACTGGAAAGATTTCAGATCTTAGCTCTGCTGAGTTTTTGATTCGGATGGGTGAAAAAACAGCGCTTTTCGGGTCTTTTTTTATCGAAGGACTTCCTCAGCTCGATAGCACATACCTTCGATTGGATTTAAAGAATTCGGTGGTCTCCGCAAAAGACCTAAGTCCCTACTTGGAGCCAGCAGCGCAAAAGGAACTGAATAAGTTTAACATCATTCGTTTTGATGCAGACTTGACAGGCATGCTGAACCGCTTTACAACCAATGGCACCTTTGCTACCAGCATTGGCAATTTAAATGGCCGGGTGGATTACGAGCGGAAAGAAGCCACTTCTATCCTCACGTCCAAACTGCGTGTCCAAAATTTGGACCTGGGCGTTCTAGCCGAAAATCAAGAGCTGTTCCAGAAAGTTTCCCTTGAAGGCACTATCCAAGCCAAGGGAGAATCCTTGGAAACAGCCCTAGTAGATCTCAATGCGAGTATCAGTGAGATCGGGATCAACAACTACCGCTATACGGGAATTCAAACAGACGCGATCTATGGCCTTAACCTATTTCGAGGCAATCTATCCATCAATGACCCGAACCTAAAATCTCGATTCAAGGGTACACTCAACCTCAATCCAGGCATCGACTCGGTCAAACTATTGGTTGAGTTGGATACTGCGTTTTTGGATCGACTTAACCTCACTGAAACTCCGGTCTTTCTGAGTGGAAACCTGGACATGGATACGCGAGGAATCACACTGGACGATGTACAAGGCATCGCTCGGGTGCGCGACCTCAAAGTAGGCTACAAGGATCGATTCTTGGATGCCGGTGATTTTTTTGTGCAGTCCTTATTTGCAGGAGGCACGCGCACGCTGTCCCTAAATTCGGACTACTTAGTCATGGCTGCATCCGGGCAATTTGAATTGGAGCAAATGAGCAGAGATTTACCCATGCTCGGCAAGCAATACCTCGCTATCCTGCTCAATGAAACTCCTCCACTGGCCAACTTGAAAGAAAATTTTTCAGAAAACTACAATCTGGACTTGAACATACGTATGCGGGACATCAATCCCCTCATTCACTTGTTTGAACCTCAACTCAGCATCTCCAAAAACAACCTCTTGGAAGGCGCCTTCTACCAAACTACGGAGAATACAGTTTTTAATTTTTTCACCTCTGTAGATACCATCACCTACAAGGGTAATTCTGCTTTTGACACCAACATCGACTTTAACACCTCCAAAATCATCAATAGCGATGCCATTTTGGCTTCCTTTTACGTGTACTCCAAGAAGCAGGCTGTTGGAAAAACACTTGGATTTACCAACCTAGGTGTGGAAGCGATCTGGGATCAGACCAACTTAGACCTGCTGCTCAGCTTGGACCAAGATTCTACCCAAAGTAAGGCGCGAATTGAAGCAGAAACCCAGTTTACCAAAGGCGGAACCTTCCTCAAATTCAAGCCATCTCTACTCCGAGTCTTGAATCGAGATTGGAAATTTGACCCGAATAACCAAGTCAGCCTGCAGGACGGCGCAATCACCTTCTCCAAGCTTCGCATAGCCAATGAAGGTCAATCGCTCGGACTAGAAGGAAAAATCAGTTCCAATCCCAATGAATCCCTGGAACTCGACCTCAAGGGCGTATCCCTAGACCTGCTCAATACCATCAGTGCATTGGAAGTTGAAGGGATTGCGGATGGGCGGTTCCAACTTGCCTCGTTACAGGATCAAGCCACCCTAACGGGATCACTCCATGTGGAAGGCCTGGAAATCAACGATTTTCCAATCGGTGAAGTGGACCTCTCTGCTTCGATGGAGGAACGGGACTTGAGACTCAACCTGGAAAATTTCTTCAATGAACAGAAGAAAATAGCGATTGATGGGACCGTGGATTTGGACTCCAAAAACCTTGACTTTGATGCCAAACTCACCCAAGCTAATCTGGTGATTTTTGAACCCTTCCTATCCAAATACATCTCCAACCTAGGAGGAACCTTATCGGGCAACCTTCAACTCCAAGGCAATTTGGATAGTCCCGAACTGATCGGTAGTACACGCGTAGAGCAAGGCAAGTTGCGCATCAATTACTTGAATACCTCCTACCAACTAGACGGAAGCCTACTCTTCCGACCTACCCAAGTCAGCTTTCAAGACCTGGCATTTAGAGATGTGAATGGCAATCGCGCTACTTTCACTGGAGGACTCAATCACCAAGGATTTTCTTCCATTTTCTTAGATATCAACTCCCAGTTGAGCAATTTTCAGGTCCTAAATACAAGCGCCAGGGACAACGAATTATTCTATGGAACGGCCTACGCCACCGGTACTCTAGCTATCAAAGGAAGTACAAGCAACCTGGATGTGAATGCCCGAGTGACTTCACGACCCAACACTCGAATTTCGATTCCATTGACGAGTTCGAAAGAACAATTCCAAGAAGACTTCATCCAAGTCATCAACGTGCAAGATACGGTCCGAATCCGCGCATTAGCGGAGGAGGTCAAGCGATTGGAGATTGATAATGTCCGGATGAATTTTATCCTAGATATCACTCCCGATGCCTTCACAGAAATCATCATAGACCCTAGGACGGAAGAGAGTATTCAAGGGCGAGGAAGAGGTACACTCAACATGAACGTAGATACACAGGGTAATTTCTCGCTTGCTGGCAACTACGATATTGTGGAAGGAAAGTATAATTTCTCCCTCTACAACGTGGTCAAGAAACAATTTATCGTACAACCCGGCGGAAGAATTACCTGGTATGGGGACCCCTACACAGGCATCATGAACTTGAAAGCCAGTTACGAGGAAAATGTATCCCTGCAACCCCTACTCAATGCAACTAGCACCGAACAAGAAAATAGCCAGATGCGCAGAAGGTTCCCTGTGAAAGTGTTGATGGACCTTCAAGGGGAGCTCCTTTCACCAACATTCAAGTTTGGATTTGACTTCAGTGCTTTCCCTTCGAGTGGAGATGTGCAAACGACCATCTCTGCCTTCCAAAATCGCGTCGCCGCCGACGAGCAAGAGATGAATCGACAGGTATTCTCGGTGATTGTAGCGCAAAGTCTTTCGCCTGAGGGACAGTTTTCCGGAGGGTCTACGCTATCCTCCAGCTTGGGAAATCTGCTATCTTCCCAAATCAACCGATTTATGGGGCAGCTGGATAAAAACCTGGAAGTATCCATTGATTTGGCTACCCTGGATCAAAATGCACTCGAAAACTTCCAAATCAGTGTGGCTCGAACCTTCCTAGACGGACGACTTCGAGTTTCTCGAGACGGGGGATTTACAGACAACAATGGTACTGCCAGTGCAGCCTCCATCATTGGGGATTGGCAAGCGGAATACTTGATTACTGAAGATGGGGTCTACCGACTTCGAATCTTCAACCGCAACAATTTCAACACCTTTACTTCGCTTTCTCTGTCCCAAAATGTGCTTTCCTATGGCGCTTCTGTCACCCAGAACGTATCCTTTAATTCCGTATCCGAACTCTTCCGAAAACTTACCCGAAGAAAGGCCGAGCGCCTCAATCTTCAGGATTCGGATGACTTTTTGAGAGAGGATTATGGGGTAAATGAAAACTGGAAGCCGATCAAACTCGAAAATTTGCCCCTGCAAGACGATTACATTCCACCAGTGCGTTTGGAAAAAATTCCTCCCAAGGAGAATTGAAAGCTTTGCCACGGATTTGTCAACGGTCCACTGTCGACTGCCGATTTGATTTTAGGATAAAGGAAGTGGTAACAACATCTCCTTTAGTCCTAACAAAAAAAAATAAGGCTTGAAGTTCACGTAGATGGGCTGTGGTCTGTGGACAGTCGCCTGTCGACAATTAAAAATTTTAAACAATTTCTAGCTCCTCGGTATTCTCTACCTAAAGAACACGTATGAAAAAAATTAGCCTGTGTTGGTTTCGCCGCGACTTAAGAACCGAAGACCAGACTGCACTTTTTTACTCCTTGCAACAGGAAGAACAAGTACTCCCGCTCTTCATTTTTGACCGACACATTTTGGATGCCTTAGAAGATAAAACCGATGCTCGTGTCTCCTTTATCCATGCCCAGATTACAAGTTTGAAGGCCTTTTTCGAGCAACAAGGAAGTTCCATGCTCGTTCGGTATGGGCACCCAGAGCAGGTCTTTCAAGAACTACTCACCGAATACGAGGTGCAGTCCGTCTACACCAACCGGGATTACGAGCCCTATGCCCAATCCAGAGATAGCCAAGTAGAAGCCCTACTTCGCGAAAAAAACGTCCCGTTCCTATCGTTCAAAGATCAAGTCATCTTCGAGCCAGAGGAAATCGTCAATGGCTCCGGAGAGTTCTACAAGGTATTTACCCCCTACAGCAAAAACTGGTTGGAAAAATTTAGAACCACCCGCGTCCAGCCCCTACCCACTGCCAACTGGAAAAACTTAGTTCAGACTTCTCCGCTACCCATACCTACGCTTTCGGACATGGGTTTTGCCCCATCTCCTATCGAAATCCCAAGTAGCGAACTCGACGAGGAGATCGTCCGACACTACGAGGAGCACCGAAATTTCCCAGCTCAGCGGGGAACGAGCAGATTTGGAATTCACCTACGCTTTGGGACCCTATCCATCCGCAAACTCGCCCTCAAGGCTAGCTCGCTCAACGCCACCTACATGAATGAATTGATCTGGCGGGAATTTTATGCGATGATCTTGGGAAATGCCCCTCAGGTAGTAGATCGGGCTTTCAAGCCCCAGTACGACCGCATACCTTGGAGAAACAATGAGGCCGAATTTGAAGCCTGGTGTGCAGGCACCACTGGCTACCCCATCGTGGACGCAGGCATGCGGGAACTGAATGCTACGGGATTTATGCACAACCGAGTACGCATGATTGTCGCTTCCTTTTTGACCAAGCACTTGCTCATCGACTGGCGCTGGGGAGAGGCCTATTTTGCAAAGAAATTGCTGGACTTTGAGCTGGCCTCCAACAATGGAGGGTGGCAGTGGGCGGCAGGCACCGGTACCGATGCGCAACCCTACTTCCGGGTGTTTAACCCTGATTCCCAAACCGAAAAGTTTGACAAGGATTTAGTATACATCAAAAAATGGGTTCCAGAATTCGGCACCGCATCCTACCCAAAACCGATTGTAGATCATAAATTTGCGCGCAATCGAGCCATTGAAACCTACAAAAAAGCCTTGACCCCATGAACATAGGAGATCGAGTACGCGTCCTGCACGGCAAAGAAGAAGGCGTGATTCGCAAGGTCTCTGCCGGAGGTCGCATTGAAGTGGAGATTGAAGATGGCTTTGTGATTCCTGTCCTCAAATCCGAGGTGGTGCTCGTGGCAGAAGCGGAGAAAAGTTACTTCGGAGAAGCCCACAATCCTTCACAGGAGATCGAAACTCCAATGCCCATCTCAGCCCCGAAAGACCAAGGACTATACCTGGCTTTCTTGCCGATCAATGACCAAAACCTCAGCCTATACCTGATCAACGATAGTCGTCAAGCCTACCTTGCCCACACTTCTGAAGTATATGGCACCAATCACCGGACGCTCTATGCAGGAACTCTTGGCGCCGGAGAAGCCAAAAAAATAGATGACCGACTCCTCAAAGAATTGGACGAATGGCCCTCATTTTTGCTGCGCTTTATCGCCATTCAACCCAAGTTAGAAAAAGCGATTCCTGCCTTTGAGCGGCAGTTTAAACTCAAGGCAACCCAGTTTTTCAAGCACTTGAGCAAGGCTCCCCTGCTCGGGAAGAATGTGTACCTGTTTGCCCTGGAGCAAACGACCAAAGAATTGGACATTCGCGGACTGAATGCCGAACTCAACCAACTCAGTGCTGCTAGTCCACCACCCACCAAGGTGCAGACTCCTGCCTCCTCAATTGACCTCCACATCGAAGCAATCCATCCGAAGCCGGATAGCCTGAGTAACTCCGAGAAACTGCGGATTCAATTGGAAGTATTTGAGAAAAACCTGAACCAAGCCATCGCGTCAGGAATGGACCAGATCACCTTCATTCATGGCATTGGAAACGGGGTCCTTCGAAAAGAAATTCACAAGCGATTGAGCCAAATTGGAAATATTTCCTACTTTCAAGACACGCAGAAAGACCAGTGGGGCTATGGTGCTACCTTGGTCAAAATTTCCTAAGAACCGCTCAGAATGAAATCCCCTGTGTTTCAGCTCTTTTCACACCAACACCAACAGGCCAAGGCTCTTTTTCTGGAACTTGGCAAGGAAATCAAGTCTGCAAAGGCCATTGCCCTATTGGAACAATTGGAGTTTTTAGAGCTCTATTCTGAGTTACTGGAGAAAATTCACTTTGAACAAAAACACCTCGGCTATTCCTTATTTTTTCCACTGAAGACCCTAAAAAAGTCTCTTCAAAAAATCCACCACCTCAAACTCGTGGAGAAAGGTCTCAAGCAACGTGAAAAATCCCTTTCTCTAAGTTTTGAAAGTTTCAAGACCTACCTGAACGAGCAAAAAAGAGGAATGCAAAAGGAAGCCTTCGACTTGATGGTGGGTAGCTCCTTGAAAATATGGGAAGATTATCTGGAAAAAGCCTTTGAAGCCAGTAAAGGCATTAAGCCTTTGGTACTGACCACCTCCATCCATCAGTTGGTGCAGGAGGAACTGGCCTCCTTAACTAAGGAAGTAGCGCCACCCATGTCAACCCAAGGCTTTCGAGATCTTTTTGAGGGGCTGCGCAAGGTGATCATTTTGGAAAATTTGCTGGTTCACCTTGGACTCAATCCGATTTACCTCCCGCAAATTCACGAGGAATTGGAACGATTAAAAAATGGGTTGAAACCCTGGTATGCCAACCATCTCAGCTTGCAAAGCCTGACACACTTTATCGGACAACAGGAAGAAGTATCCAAAAAATACCTGGACTGGGTAAAGGAATTGAAAGAGGAAAAGAAAAGCCTGACCGCAACCCTAGAAAAACAAGCACTCAGTCTTCTTCGGAAAGTTGGGAACTGATTCGAATGGAATCAAAAAAAAATCCCCACCGTATCAATTAACGGTAGGGATTTGTAAGAAAATCACGGGCAGTTAAACTTTTGCTAAGGCGTCCGCAAGGTCTTTTTTGAGATCTTCTACATCTTCAACTCCTACACTGAGTCGGATCAAGGAATCCACCAAACCTACTTTTACACGCTCCTCCTTTGGAATAGATGCATGGGTCATGCTCGCTGGATGCCCACAAAGCGACTCCACTCCACCCAAGGATTCTGCCAAGGCAAAGAGGTGGAAATTCTCCATTACCTTTTTGGCATCTGAAAGTTGATTGCCCACAAGCGTAAACGAAATCATGCCCCCAAAGTCGCGCATTTGGCTTTTGGCCACCTGATGGTTGGGATGATCTTCAAAGCCTGGCCAATAGACCTTGGCTACCTTAGGATGATTGCGTAAAAATTCTGCAATCACTCTTCCATTTTGGCAGTGCCGCTCCATACGAAGGTGCAGCGTTTTGATGCCGCGAAGCACCAAGAAACAATCCTGAGGTCCAGGAGTGGCTCCACAGGCATTTTGCAAAAAGACCAAGCGAGAAGCAAGCTCATCGTCATTTACAATCAAGGCTCCCATCACCACATCGGAGTGTCCTCCTAGGTACTTGGTCACGGAGTGCATGACAATATCTGCCCCCAGGTCTAGGGGATTCTGTAAATACGGAGAAGCGAAAGTATTGTCCACCGCCAAAAGCAAGCCGTGCTTCTTGGAGAATGCTGCCATGGCCTTCAGGTCGATGATGTTCATCATCGGGTTGGTAGGTGTCTCTACCCAAACCATCTTGGTACGCTCGTTGACTAAGGAAGAAAGGGCCTCGGGATCGGCCATGGATACAAAATGAAATTTGATGCCATAACGCTCGAAAACTTTGGTAAACAAGCGGTAAGTCCCGCCATATAGGTCATTCGTGGAAATAATCTCGTCCCCAGGGTTAAATAACTTTACCACTGAATCAATGGCTCCTAGACCTGAGGAAAAGCAAATGCCGTGTTTCCCATTTTCCAAAGCGGCCAAACTCTGTTGCAAGGCAGTACGAGTTGGATTGTGCGTTCGGCTGTATTCGTAACCCAGATGGTCTCCAGGAGATTTTTGAACGTAGGTAGAGGTCTGAAAGATGGGAGTCATGATGGCTCCTGTAGAAGGATCCGGGGCTACTCCCGCGTGAATGGCTTTGGTACCAAATTTCATCTAAAGTGGATTTAGGAGGGTTGGGTTTACATAGAATTCAAAACCTATTTTGGATAAATGAATGCAATTCCAATACTAGGTGCTAAACTTGCTGGCTTTTACTTCAAAAGCGA
>CANGYY010000079.1 GCA_947458585.1 Cyclobacteriaceae bacterium
ACGCTAAAATAAGTAAAGGGAAAGTATTTCTAAACCCAGTTGTAAATTCAAATGGCCTTTTTGAAAAAGGGGAATAAATGGTGTAATTGAATTTAGTTCGGAAGTTTAAAAGCGCTAAAATTATGGTTACAAGTAAAATGAAAAAGATGGGAATAATGAGTTGCTTGTAAATTAAAAATGATACAAATGGGATGGTACAAATTAGATTTTCGACTATTCTAATTTTTTTAAATTGGTTGTCTCCAAAACAAACAGTTAAAAATTCACATCGCCGCTTTTCTGAAAGTCTTCCAATTAGGTTTATGTAGAGAAAAGCATATAAATATGCTGCGAATTCCGTCGTTTTGAATAGAAAATTTGAGAGAAGATAAAAACCTATTGCAAAAATGAAATAGGCGAATATTGGCACAACTCCAGCATCCCGAAATCGGCGATTTATCATGTTAAATTGAAGTGCGAAATATTCTTTCATTTGTTGTTTTCCTTGTATCAAGGATTAAAAGGTGAAAAATAAAAGAATTAAAGATTATTCTACCCTATAAATTACGTTAAAGGAATTCTTCAATTATGAAATCAGGCGCCATGTTTACTTGAATTTGCAAGTTCCAAAACTGAAAGCGACACAGCGTACGGCTATTTTTTGAAGTAAAGAAAGTAGTCAGCCCTCACTTGACTTCATCCAAGGCTTGCTTTAAAGTTCGGTCAAACACCTCGTCTGGCTGGGCTCCAGAAATGCCGAATTTTCGATCAAATACAAAGAAGGGTACGCCTTGAACGCCAATCAAGCGAGACTCGTAGGTGTCTTGCTCAAGCGCATCTGTATACTTTTCAGAGGATAGTGTAGCCTCAGCGGAATGCTTGTTTAGACCCACTTCTTCTGCCAACTGAAGCAAGGTAGCTGTATCGTCGACGTTTTTCCCTTCGGAAAAATAGGCTTTCAGCAGACGTTCCTTGAGTTGATCTTGGTGACCCGTTGCCTTGGCCAAATGAAGCAATCGATGGGCCTTTTTGGTATTCGCTACGACAGTTTGTGTAAAATCAAAGTTCAAGCCCTCCTCTTTCGCCATGGATACCACCTGGGAAGTCACCTGCAGTGTTTGCACCATGGACCAGCCTTTGGTTTGGGAAAGGTAGTCCAACGTAGATAGGCTTGGATTGCTTATCAAGTCTGGGTTGAGTTGAAAGCTCTTCCACTCCACCTCTACCTGACTGGAATCATCCAGTTTTTGAATCGCTTTTTCCAGTTTCCGCTTGCCGATGTAGCAAAAAGGGCAAGCGATATCGGACCAAATTTCAATTTTCATCTGATTTTTTGTTTCTTCATGTGGTAAACAGCATCAATCACAAAGAGTTCCCAAAATTAGTGAAAACAAAAGAATGCCCCTCCTGCGCCATGGAAGTCGATAATTCGCTTTCCATTTGTCCTATCTGTCAATTTGAATTTCCAAAACGTGCGCCTTGGATTACAGGAATGGCTATCTTTTTACTTGTAGTTTGGTTACTTTCCTACCTTCTTTAATACCAATCTCATGAAAAAACGTTCCTTTTTAAAATATTTTGCCGCCCTAGGCCTTGGGGGATCCTTACTCCCTTCTGAACTAAAAGCCTTTGATTTCGATGCTTTAGATTGGTCACGTGAAGACATTTGGGATCAGCTGCGGGCGGGCTACCGACTCAAACCCGATTACCTCAACTTTGAGAATGGCTACTATTGCTTTCTCCCAGAGGAACTGCTCGAAAAATACATTTCGCATGTTCGGGAGATCAACTACCAAGCCTCACATTATATGCGTGGGGTTCAATTTGAAAATAAAGCTAAATCTGCTGCAGCATTAGCCATTCTAGTAGGTGCTTCGCCCGAAGAGGTGGTATTGACTCGAAATACAACCGAGTCCTTGGACTTGATTATTTCAGGCTACCCTTGGCAGGCTGGTGACGAAGCGGTCTTTGCCAACCAGGACTATGGTACCATGCAAACCATGTTTGAACTGGCATCCAAACGCTGGGGAATTAAAACGGTAAAAGCGGACATTCCCATGCATCCCAAATCGGATGAAGAAGTAGTGGAGGTGTATCGAAAGGCAATTACGCCCAAGACAAAGCTGTTGATGGTGCCACATATCGTCAATATCACGGGGCATATCCTTCCCGTGCGGAAAATTGCCGACATGGCGCATGCCCAAGGGGTAGAAATCATGTTGGATGGCGCGCATGCAGTCGGACATTTTACGTTTAGCATGAAAGACTTGGATTGCGATTATTATGGATCCAGTTTGCACAAGTGGCTAAGTGTCCCCTTAGGTGCAGGCTTGCTTTTTGTGAAAAAAGAAAAGATTTCTAAAATCCAACCCCTTCTGGCGCCAGGTAACTTGAATTTGACCAGCATTGCCTACCTCAATCATATCGGAACTCATCCCGCTGCTACGGATTTGACTGTACTGGACTCCATTGCTTTCCAAGAGAAAATCGGTTCCAAGCGGAAAGAAGATCGACTTCGGTTTATCCAAAAGTACTGGTCTGATCAAGTGCGAAATGTGCCAGGCATTCGTGTAAATACGCCAGAGGATCCTGCTCGATGCTGTGGTATTGGAAATGTCTGGGTAGAAAAGTACAGCCCTACAGATATGGGGAAAATACTGATGGACAAATACAAGATTTTTACCGCTCCGATCGATGGTGCCGGAGTACAGGGTGTGCGTGTCAGTCCAAACATTTACACCAGTACAGCAGACTGCGATGTGCTCGTAGCAGCCTTGAAAGAAATGGCATCTTAAATTCTGCGAAAATTGAAAAAGGGGACTAAAACCGAGTGGATTAGCCCCCTTTTTTTATGAATTGCTAAAAAAAATAGGGATTTGTATAACTTTTTGAAATAAACACTTGCAATTCATTGCAGGAGATACAACATTTGCACCCTCAAAATATGGATAATCAAACGCACATGGCCTATTTGCTACTGTTGTCTTCGACAAAGGCAGGAGGTCCGTTGGTGTCCACTACTTTTTTAGCTGCACGCTTGAGGCAGTCCCTTAGGGTTTAACCCTAGATTCATCTTGCATTCCTATGTGGAAAGCACCAGTAGCACACCCCTATCCTATTTAAATCAATTTACTTGCACCGTCCCCAACAGGAATGCAATTAAAAAACTAAGCAATGGAAGAATTAACATTCCGTATTCAAGTAGCCGACAGCTCTCACAAAATATATGCAAACCAAATCGCTGCAGAGATGGAAGATTCTGCCAAGGCGAGAGGTACGGGTATTGCTAAAAGAAGTCCTGCTTACTTGGAAGCCAAAATGGACGAAGGCAAAGCAGTCATTGCATTAACAAGCGCAGGTAACTGGGCTGGGTTCTGCTACATTGAGGCTTGGGGCCACGGCAAGTTTGTAGCCAACTCAGGACTAATCGTTGCTCCACAATACCGACAATATGGCTTGGCCCGAAAAATCAAGAAAGAGGTATTTAAACTAAGCCAAGTGAAATTTCCAGAATCAAAAATCTTTGGATTAACTACAGGTGCTGCGGTGATGAAAATCAATTCAGAATTAGGATATGTACCTGTTTCCTACTCTTCATTGACTGATGACGAAGAGTTTTGGAAAGGATGTCAAAGCTGTGTCAATTTTGAAATTTTGATGTCAAAAAAGAGACAAAACTGCTTGTGTACGGCCATGCTTTACGATCCAAATGCTAAAAAAAACAAATCAAACGACGAGTAACTTAATCCACTCCCGATCTTTAAGCCTATTTAAATCCATCTTTCAATTCTTGACCTTATGAAAAAAGTAGTTTTAGCCTATAGCGGTGGATTGGATACCACTTTTTGTGCACTTCACCTTTCCAAGGATTTGGGACATGAAGTACATGCCGTATTGGTCAACACAGGCGGCTTCTCTTCGAAGGAATTGCAAGACATCGAACAGCGGGCACATGCACTTGGCGTGGCTTCCTTTCGAATTTTGGATGTTGTTCAAGCATATTACGATCAAGTGATTCGTTTCCTGGTATATGGAAATGTGCTTAAAAACGACACCTATCCCCTATCCGTTTCAGCCGAACGCATCGTACAAGCAAAATCCATTGCAGAATATGCCAAATCAATTGGCGCACAAGCCGTAGCCCATGGTTCCACAGGTGCAGGCAACGACCAGGTTCGATTTGATATGATTTTTCAAATCCTTGCTCCAGAAGTAGAAATCATCACCCCAATACGTGATCTCAAACTTAGCCGTCAAGAGGAAATTGACTACCTCAAAAAGCATGGGGTTTCCATGAACTTTGAAAAAGCAGCCTATTCGGTGAACAAGGGGATTTGGGGAACTTCTGTAGGTGGTAAAGAGACACTTACCTCTTCGGATTACCTTCCGGAATCAGCCTGGCCTACTCCGGTGACTGAAACTGAACCGAAAGAAGTAAAATTGACTTTTGTTCAAGGTCAGATTAAGGCAATTGACGGCGTATCCTATTCCAGTTCAGTCGATGCTATTTTGAAACTGCAATCCCTTGCAGCACCATTCGGAATTGGACGTGATATCCATGTGGGCGATACCATCATCGGAATCAAAGGCCGTGTAGGTTTTGAAGCCGCTGCTCCTGTAATTTTGATCAAAGCGCATCAATTGATTGAAAAGCACACCTTGACCAAATGGCAAATGTATTGGAAAAAGCAGGTAGCGGAGTTTTATGGCAACCATCTCCACGAAGGGCATTTCTTGGATCCTGTAATGCGTAATTTTGAGACTTTTCTTGAGAGCACTCAGGAGCAGGTTTCTGGAGATGTTCGGGTATTGCTACAACCTTACCGGTTTACTTTATTAGGCATCACTTCTGACCATGACCTCATGTCCGCCAAATTCGGTTCATACGGAGAAATGAACAAAGGTTATACGGGTGAGGACGTCAAAGGATTTACGCGCATCTTAGGCAACCAAACTGCCATCTTCCACAAGGTGAAAAACTCAAATGACTAAGTTAAAAACAGCCGTTATCGGTGCCGCAGGATACACTGGAGCGGAACTTGTTCGACTCCTAGTACACCATCCAGCCTGTGAACTAGTTTGCCTCCATTCTGCGAGCCAAAAAGGCAAACGAGTGGATGAAGTGCATGGGGATTTGGTAGGGGATTGTAACCTTCGATTTACGGATGTGGTACCAACTACAGGGCTAGATGCAGTTTTTTTGTGCTTGCCACATGGTGAAGCTTCCACATTTCTCAAGAAGTATTCCTTTCCAAGTAGTACCGTTATCATTGATTTGTCTACTGATTTTAGAGATGAATCTGCAGGTTTTGTGTATGGCCTACCCGAAGTCAATGCCAAAAAGCTAAGCACAGCAAAACGAATCGCTAATCCAGGTTGCTTTGCCACCGGCATACAACTGGCATTAGCCCCAGCAATTAAGCAAGGATGGGTTCAAGCCCCAATGCATGTAACTGGCATTACGGGTTCAACTGGAGCTGGAAAAATTTTAACTGAAACATCTCATTTTAGCTACAGAACAGGGAATGTTTCGGTTTACAAGTTGTTTACCCACCAACACATCAAAGAAATCAATCAAACTTTCCAGCAATTGAATCCAACAATTCAGTCGGATATCCTTTTTGTTCCCTATCGTGGTAATTTCACAAGAGGGATCTGGATTACAGCCTATTTCCCCTTCACTGGGACCCAAGAAGAGGCTTTGGAAAGTTACCAAGAGTTTTATGCTGGATCTGCCTTCACGCACATTTCAACTCAAGAACTCGATTTAAAGCAGGTGGTTAACACCAACAAATGCCTCCTCCATCTTCAAGTTGAAAAAGGACAATTGGTGGTGTATGCAGCCCTAGACAACCTACTGAAAGGTGCTTCTGGACAAGCCGTTCAAAACTTTAATCTTGCCTTTGGTTTGGATGAAAAAATGGGTTTGAACCTAAAATCAATTGCATTCTAACTTATCCAAATTCCAAAAATCACTCATTTAGATCCTAGCTGATGAATTTATTCGACGTCTATCCCCTGATTCCAGTAACCCTAGTAAAAGCCGATGGATGCCGCTTGTGGGACGAGCAGGGTCTGGAATATTTGGATTTGTATGGAGGACATGCCGTGATCTCCATTGGACATAGCCATCCACATTATGTAGAGCGAATCAGTGAGCAAGTGAAGCAGTTGGGTTTTTACTCCAATTCCATACAAATTCCATTACAACAGGCTTTGGCGGATAAATTAGCCAAACTATCTTGTTTGCACAGTTACCAACTTTTCTTAGTCAATTCGGGTGCTGAGGCCAATGAGAACGCCTTGAAAATGGCCTCTTTTGTAACCAAGAAACCAGGGTTTATTGCATTTTCAGGGTCCTTTCATGGCCGTACCTCAGCAGCTGTGGCCTTAACAGACAATCCCAAATTGGTGGCTCCTTGTAATGCTCGAGAAGATTTCCATATTCTTCCCTTTGGCGATTTGGAATCGGTCGAACAGGTCCTTTCTACCAAAGCCATTGCCGGAATCATCGTGGAAGGAATTCAAGGTGTAGGAGGAATTCAGGTACCTAGCCCGGATTTTTTAATCGGCCTTTCAGCATTAGCAAAAAAATACGACGCCAAACTCATCTTAGATGAGGTGCAGTCTGGCTATGGACGTACAGGACGATTTTTTGCCCACCAGTGGGTAGATGGGCTTTATCCAGATCTGATTACCATCGCCAAAGGCATGGGCAATGGATTTCCAATCGGTGGACTTTTGCTTTCAGAAGAGTTTAAAGCAAGTTACGGACTCCTGGGTACCACATTTGGAGGCAATCACCTCGCCTGCGCAGCAGGACTTGCTGTGCTTGAAGTGATTGAGGCCGAAAGATTGCAACAGAAGGCTTTGGAATTGGGAGAGCGCCTCATGGCCGAACTCCGAACTATACCTGGAGTGGTGGCAGTCCGAGGCAAAGGCTTGATGATTGGCTTAGACCTCAATCAAGATGCAGGCCCCATCCGTTCGCTATTAGTGTCCAAATACAAGATGTTTACTGGCTCGGCTGCAGGAAAGGAAACGATCCGTCTACTCCCTCCATTGTCTGTTGAATGGAATCAGTTACATTCGTTTGTAGTCGCATTAAAAGAAGTATTGCGTAGCGAAACCCATTAAACTCCCTGCCATGAATCATTTCATCCAATTTGAATCCAAAGCACTCGGTCAGGAATTACTGGAATTAGCGGCTTTATACAAAGCCAATCCTACCCTTCATTCCAGCAAGGGTAAGGGTAAACGAATAGGCTGTATTTTTCTAAATCCATCTCTTCGTACACGCGTATCTACCCAGATCGCTGCTCAGCAACTTGGAATGGAGGCCATCGTCCTCAATATGGATAAGGAAGGATGGGCCCTCGAGATGCAAGAAGGAGCAATCATGAATAAGGGTACTGTGGAGCATATCAAAGATGCTGCAGGGGTGTTAGGCTCCTATTTTGATATTCTGGCATTGCGTGCTTTTCCTTCACTCACACAGAAGGAAGAGGATGTCACAGACTTCGTTCTCCACCAATTTATCAAATACAGCGGTATCCCGGTAGTCAGTTTAGAATCTGCTATCCGTCACCCACTTCAAAGTTTGGCCGACCAACTCACCATTCAGGAATTATCCAAAGGCAAAAAAAGACCCAAAGTAGTTCTCACTTGGGCTCCACATATCAAAGCCATCCCCCATGCTGTAGCCAATAGTTTTGCCGAATGGACCCTAGGCATGGGCCATGACCTCACCATTTGCCATCCAGAAGGCTATGAATTGGATGCTGAATTTACGCAAGGAGCGACACTAACTAACGATCAAAGTGAAGCATTGCAAAATGCTGATTTTGTGTATGTTAAAAATTGGTCTGCTTTCAATGAGTATGGGAAAATTTTGTGTACGGATGAGCGCTGGATGCTTACTGAAGCACATTTGAAGAATTCCCCTGAAGCCAAGGTCATGCATTGCTTGCCAGTTCGTAGAAATGTAGAACTCTCCGATGAAATTTTGGATGGTCCTCGCTCTTTGGTGCAGCAGCAGGCACTCAACCGTATTTATGCGGCACAAGCGGTGCTTAGTAAACTTCTCGTATAATTTTTTTTATTTTGAGAAGCCTATGAAAATCTCTATCATCAAAATCGGCGGAAACGTAATTGACTATCCTGAGAAACTGGATGAGTTTTTGAGCATTTTTGCCAAAGTTCCAGGGTACAAAATCTTGGTCCATGGAGGTGGTGTGATGGCTTCTCGATTTGGTGAAAGCATGGGTATCATGCCCGAAATGGTGGATGGACGCCGAATTACGGACAAGGATACCTTGGATATAGTGACCATGGTCTATGCGGGCTTGATCAACAAAACCGTGGTAGCCAAACTACAGGCACTAAAAGTAAATGCCATGGGACTAACTGGTGCCGACGGCAACCTGATTCGATCCATTAAAAGACCTGTCAAAGGCATTGATTATGGTTTTGTCGGAGATATTCAAGAAATCAACACCGAGCTTATTCATCAATTGCTACAGGTGGGACTACTTCCTGTCATCAATGCGATTACGCATGACCAAAAAGGACAGCTGCTCAATACCAATGCGGATTCCATTGCCTCTGCCCTAGCCACTGGCTTGGCTCTTGAGCACCATGTGGATTTGTATTTTTGCTTCAACAAACCTGGTGTCTTGGTAGATGAAAAAAATGAGCAATCGATTATTCCTTTGATCAATGAGGATATTTACAAAGAACTTCGGAAGGAGAATGTGATTCATTCAGGCATGATTCCCAAGTTGGACAATGCCTTTGAAGCCTTGAAGCAAGGGGTGCAACGCGTGTGGATTGGCAAAGCAGAAAACTTGCTGATGGCCGTAAAGGGTAAAAAGGCGGGCACCATTATCGAACGACAACGTTACGATTTGTATTGATGGAGACGCTCAAATCCGAAGCGATAGCGCTACTAAAGCAGTTAATTTCGACACCATCTTTTTCCAAGGAAGAAGACGGAACGGCAGCATTAATCGAAGAATTTTTATCCAGCAAAGGAGCAAGTCCTCATCGCCAGGGCAACAATGTATGGGCGTTTGCTTCACCTTATCAAGAACATCTCCCCACTATTTGGCTGAATTCGCACCACGATACGGTCAAGCCAAATACAGGCTATACCCAAGATCCCTTTTCCCCCATCGAAAGAGAGGGAAAATTATTCGGGTTGGGTTCCAATGACGCAGGTGGCCCCT
>CANGYY010000080.1 GCA_947458585.1 Cyclobacteriaceae bacterium
CCAGTACCGATTCATCTGCCTCAATGGAATCGCCTTCCTTCTTGAGCCAAGTAAGGATGGTGCCTTCAATGATACTTTCGCCCATTTTGGGCATGAGCATTTCTACACTTGCCATGATACTTTTGGTAATTTAATTGGGTTTATATTCAAGTTTTAAAATTAAATTTTATTGAACTGCTACCCAAGTCCTTTTGGTAAAATTTTATTTGTTGTGCTTCAAGAAGCAGATTCGAAGCAAATTTAATACAGCCACGCCAGTCAGTTGAATGTTGATTAGGCGGTCCTGGGTAAGTTGTAGAAGTTTGGCTTCCACAAAATCGGGACCTGCGCAAGCAATCCAAACGGTACCTACTGGCTTGTCGGGGCTGCCTCCATCTGGTCCAGCGATTCCCGAACTTGCTAGTCCATAATCCGATCCAAACAACTTTTTAACGCCTGTGGCCATCTCCCGCACGGTTTCTTCACTTACTGCACCATGCTGCGCCAAGGTAGCCGAACTCACGCCAAGGACTTGTTGCTTCAAATCATTGTGGTAAGGAACTACCGTGCCTCGGAGGTAATTCGAACTTCCAGGAACAGTAGTAATTAAGTGGGAAATGTAGCCACCGGAGCAACTTTCAGCTAAAGCTAAAGTTTTCCCTGAGTTCTTCAAAAGTTTCCCGACCGCTGTTTCTAAGGTTTCTTCGTTGTAGCCGTAGACATAATTGCTAATTGTAGGAAGGATATTCTGTATTTGTTGTTCTACTGCTGCTGCTAGCACCTTTTTGTCCTCACCAAAAGCCGTGAGTCGAAGTTTGACATGTCCCAAGGAAGGGAGGTAGGCCAGTCGAATGTGGCTTGGAAGTGCATTTTCCCAATCCTTAATCAAATCGGCAAGCCAAGATTCCCCAATGCCTGCTGTTTTGATCAGTTTGTGGTAGATGACGGGAAGGTCAAAGACCTGGGAAAGTTTGGGCAGCACAAAGTCCTTGACCAATTTTTTCATCTCATGGGGTACGCCGGGCATGGACATCCAGTAGCATCCCTTCTGCTCAAACCACATCCCGGGAGCCGTACCGACCTCATTGGGTACGTAGGTACAGCAGGTTGGCAGGTGTCCCTGGAGGATATTGAGCCGTGTCATCTCTCGACCGCGGCGGGTGAAGTAGGCGGACACGGCTGCAACTGCCTCGGGTACTTCTACGATTTCACAGCCGAAGTATTCGGCAAGTAGGGGCTTGGTGAGGTCATCCTGTGTGGGGCCTAGGCCTCCAGTGATGAGAATGAGGTTGGCTCGCTTCGATGCTTCTTCAAAGGCAGTGAGAATATCCGCCCGATTGTCGCCTACGGTGGTTTTCCGTACCACCCGCACGCCGACTGCATCCAATTCCTGGCTGATCCAGTGGGAATTGGTGTCCATGATTTGCCCATAGAGGAGTTCGTCTCCAATGGCGATGATTTCTGCGGTTACGGTTGACATGGGGTCTTATCTAACTTTTGCTGTACGTAGGATTCGGGAAAATAGTCCCGGCAAGAAGCGCTTCAGGTACACGGCGAGGGTTTCCTTCCCGCCAATGTACACTTCTTCCTTTTTCTTGATGAGTGCTTTGAAAATGCCTTCTGCGCAGGCCTCTGGAGACATGCCTTGGTCTTGGGCCTGGTCCATTTCTCCTAATGGGCTCCCGTCACCAGTTACCGCATTGATGGATACCTGGGTACGGATAAAGCCTGGACAAATCAAGGTCACCGCAATCCCATCTTGGTGGTGCTCTGCTCGAAGGGTATCGAAGAAGCCATGCAAGGCATGTTTGGCTCCTGCATAAGAAGAACGGTACGGCGAACCAAATTTTCCTACTAGAGAGGTGACTACGCCAAACTGCCCTTTTTTACGGGCTAGAAAATGAGGGAGGATAGCTTTGGTCAAGGCAATGGTACCAAAATAGTTGACCTCCATCAAGCGTCGATCCACCTCGAGTAGGGTATCCTTGATCAAGGAACGCTGGCTGATGCCTCCGTTGTGTAAGAGGATATCGACTTGGCCAAAATAGGAAATTGCTGTGGCTACTTTCTCTGCAAAGTCAGCCGATGTGGCCAGGTCGAGGGTGAGAATCCGGCAGGCATCTGGGAAAGCACAGGCTTGCTTGACCCGATTGAGTTCTTGTTCGTTGCGAGCAGAAAGAATGAGCGCGTAGCCCGCCTTCGAAAATTTCTTCGCTGCGGCCTCCCCAATGCCAGAGGATGCTCCAGTAATCCAGATTACAGGTTTGGCCATGGCTTAGCGTTTTTCGTAGGTGACAAAAGCGTAGGGGTATTCGTTGGTTTCATCGGCAGGGAATTCTTCCCGTTCTTTTTCCTTCCAAATGGCGGTATCTAGTTCTGGGAAAAAGGTGTCTCCCTCGGGGCTGGCTTCCACTTCAGTGATTTCCAGTACATCGCAGAGGGGTAGTGCTTCCTTGTAAATTTCACCCCCACCAATCACAAATAATTTCTCCAGCTGGCGCTTCGTGCAAAAAATAAGGGCTTCTTCTACCGAGTGAAAGGCATAGTGCCCTTCTGGAACTTCAAATTTCGGGTTCCGGGTGATGATCAAATGCGTACGGTTGGGTAGCGGTCTGCCCAGGGATTCAAAGGTTTTGCGACCCATCAACAAGTAATGGCCTGTGGTCAGATTTTTGAATCGCTTGAGGTCAGCGGACAGTTTCCAGACCAGCTGGTTGTCTTTCCCGATCACTTGGTTTTTTGCTTTTGCTACGAGTAGAATCAGTTTCACGAGTCGTGGTTTTGAGGGTCAATTTACCTACTTAGACGAAGTTCTTCCTAGTGAAACTAGAAAAACACAGCGGTGGTTTTGTTTTTGTTTTTTGCTTGCAAACGAGGCAGTCAAGGGCAATTCGGAAGGGGTTCCTATTTCCATCCTCGAAGGAGTTCATCCACCTTCATGCGTTTTTTTCCTTCAACTTGCAGTTCCTGCACCACCAAGATTCCTTGGCCGCATTGGAAATGCAGGTAGGTCTTGAAATCTGAGGTCCATTCTCCTGGGGCTTTTCCAGACAATTTCCCTTCCAAGGTCGTGGAGGTAAAAATTTTGCAAGTTTTACCCTGTAGTTCGGTCCATGCTCCCGGATAGGGGGAGAGTCCTCTGATCAGGTTGTGAATAGAGGTAGCCGAAGCAGTCCAATCGATCTTGCCCGTTTCCTTGAAGATTTTGGGTGCCTTGTGGATGGCCAGTGCCTCGTCTTGAGGCAGGGGATGGATGTCTTTGGCGGCGATGGCGGCTACAGTTTGTAGCACCAAGTCCGCACCCAGGCCCATCAATTTTTCATAAAGGCTTCCGAGGTTATCCTCCGGAAGGATGGCTACTTTTTCTTGAAAAAGGATATTTCCGGTATCAATTTCATGCTGCAAAAAGAAGGTAGTTACCCCTGTTTCCTGTTCACCTTGGATCAACACCCAGTTGATCGGTGCTGCCCCACGGAAGTTGGGCAGTAGAGATGCATGGAGGTTGAAGGTGCCCAGTGGAGGCATGTCCCACACCGCCTCAGGCAGCATGCGGAATGCGACGACGATCTGCAGGTCAGCGGCCAGTTCCTTCAATTCCTGTTGAAATCCTGGATCTTTCAAGTTGGTAGGCTGTAGCACGGGGATTTCCAATCTTTCGGCGGCCTCCTTGACGGGGGAGCCTACTAGTTTTTGTCCTCGGCCTTGGGGCTTGTCCGGAGCGGTGATCACAGCGATGACATTCCAACCTGCAGCAACCAATTTTTCAAGGGCAGGCACCGCAAACTCGGGTGTACCCATGTAAATGATTCGGAGGGAGCGGTCAAGGGAGGTTGGATTCATGTGTTACTGCAGAAAGAATATGTCAAAATTAGGGGTAAATCAAGTATTTGCTTCGGAGAATGGCGTAATCTTGAAGCCCTTGCTGCCAAGTCGCCCGGATCTCTGCCTCTGTCTTTCCAGCCAAGATTTGCTGCTTCAGTTCATCCGTGCCCACCAAGGTATTGAAGTAACTGATGAAGAATTTTTCCTTCATCTCCGAGCGCTGGTAGGCTTCGAGTAGGTAACTCAGCGTGAAGGGCTGGGTTAAGGATTCCGTGCGTAGGTCTCTACCGTAGCACAACTTGTCTTGATGGGGAGGGGTTTTGGACATTCCATCAATGCTGACGGGAGTAAAGGTAAAGTCTCCAAATCGAGCATCTGGATAGCCATACACTTGGAAAGGGAAATAGGTGCCGCGTCCCAAAGAAACTACCGTGCCTTCAAAGAGGCAGGTGCTCGGGTACAAACGAATGGAAAGTGCATTGGGCAAGTTGGGAGAGGGCTTTACTGGAAGTTCGTAAGCCATCTCATGGTTCCAATTGGCCACAGGAATTACGGTTAGGTTTACTTGTACGCCACCTTTCAGCCATTTTTCTCCATTGATCATTTGGGCTAGTTCGCCGATGCTGAGTCCATGCACTAGCGGGATGGGGTGCATGCCTACAAAGGATTCGAATCCATTCTTGAGGATGGGTCCATCGATGTAGTTGCCGTTTGGATTGGGTCTATCAAGAAGGATCAGCGGCTTGCCTTGCTCTGCACAAGCCTCCATCACGTAGTGGAGCGTGCTGATGTAGGTGAAAAATCGGACTCCCACATCTTGTAGGTCAAAAACCAGGACATCCAGGTCTTTCAATTGGTCGGCACTAGGTTTCTTGTTGTTGCCATACAAGGATACGATGGGTAACCCAGTTTTGGCATCTACGGAGTTGTCTACCTTTTCCCCTGCATCGGCTGTTCCTCGAAACCCGTGTTCGGGCACGAATACTTTGGTGACGTTCACCTTATTTTCCAATAGGAAATCGACCAGGTGCTTGGAATTGGACTGGGGGAGGATGCTGGTTTGGTTGCCGACTACGCCTACTTTTTTCCCTTGCAGTAGTGGCAGGTACAAATCCGCTTGTTCCGCAGCAGTGCGGATTTGCTGACTGAAGCCCAAGGTGCTCAAGCCCAGAAGGAGCCATCCGGTCAAAATATAGGCCAAGGGTAAATTTTTCGCTTGCTTCATGCTAATTTGCGGAGAGTTGCAAACAAATTTAACCCAGTCCGTTGAACCTTTCCTATTTCCTCGCTAAAAGAATCAGTTTTCAGCATGCCGGTGGCTTTTCTGGAATCATCCACTGCATTGCGGTGGCGAGTCTAGCGGTGGGTTTGGGTGTAGCGATCCTATCCATTATGGTGCTCGGTGGCTTCCAAAAAACGGTTTCCAGCCGCGTATATGGGTTTACAGGGCACTTTCAAGTGCAAAAGTTCCAAATGAGCAGTGCTTATGAGGAACAACCTTTTTCGCTGAATGCAGAATTTTTAAAGAAGCGAGATCAATTTCCTTTCTTGACCAAAATGCAATCCTATGCGCACAAAGCGGCCTTGCTGAAGGGATCTGAGGAAGTGGAAGGTGTGTTGCTGAAGGGGGTAGGCAAAGATTTTGACAGTTTGGGATTTGCGCAATACCTGGTGGAAGGAAGGATGTTGCATCTCCCGGACTCCGGGGTGAGTAATGAAATCCTGCTTTCCAAACTCGTGGCCAACAAGTTGCGCATCGCATTGGGAGACAAGGTGACCCTGTACTTTGTGCAGCAGCCCCCACGCTTTCGGCGCGTGACGGTGGTGGGTATTTTTGAGACGTATCTTGAAAATTTTGACGAACAGGTGGTGATTGGGGAGTTGCAGACCATCCGTAATTTGAATGGATGGACTGCAGACCAGGTAGGAGGCCTAGAATTGCATGTGGCTGATGCGGCCCAACTCGATGCCTACGCACCTTTACTAGAGGATGAACTCGATTACGACCTGCGTTTGCTCGATAGCCGGGAGCGCTTTTTGGATATTTTTGATTGGCTGAAGTTGCTCGACACCAACGTGATTGTGTTTATTTCCTTGATTGGGTTTGTGGCCATTTTCAACATGGGAGCGATTTTGTTTCTCCTGATCATGGAGCGCACCCAGATGATTGGGTTACTTAAGGCGATGGGGGCCAAGAATTCCCAAATTCGATCCCTATTTTTCTGGAATGGCATCCATATTCTTGGGAAAGGGCTGCTTTACGGCAATGCCTTTGCTTTGGTACTTGGGGCATTACAAACCTACTTTCAACTTATTCCTTTGGACCCGGTGAGTTACTACATGAGTTATGTGCCGATTGATTGGAATTGGACTGCATTTCTCCTGCTCAACCTAGGGGTGACGGTGCTTACTGCCGTAGTGTTGTGGATTCCCGTTCGGATTATTTCCCGGGTAGACCCGATCAAATCAATTCGATTTGACTAATCGGTAGGGTTTAAACCAACTTTTCACCTTCATCCAAATCACTCCCAGTACGGCCTCTTTGAAGATTTTAGGGCTCATTTTGGATTGCCCTCGCGTGCGGTCGGTAAAAATGATGGGCACTTCCAGGAGTTTGAAACCCAGTTTCCAAGCGGTAAACTTCATTTCGATTTGGAAGGCATAACCGATAAATTGGATGGCATCCAATTGGATGCCTTCCAGTACTGATCGGTGGTAGCATTTGAAGCCTGCGGTGGCATCGTGGATGGGTAGGCCGGTAACAAAATTCACGTACTTGCTTGCAAAATAGGACATCAGTACCCTTCCCATAGGCCAGTTGACCACGTTGACCCCGGTGATGTAGCGGGATCCGATGGCCAAATCATAGTCTCGATTTTTGATGCCTTGGTAGAGGCGGATCAGGTCCTTGGGATCATGTGAAAAGTCACAATCCATCTCAAAAATAAAGTCGTAATCTCTTTCCAGCGCCCAGCGGAAACCGGCAATGTAGGCAGTACCCAAACCCAGTTTTCCTGCTCGTTCCATCAAGTGAAGTCTGCCTTCAAATGAATTTTGGAGTGTTTTTACCACCCCTGCAGTTCCGTCTGGAGAACCGTCGTCAATGATGAGTAACTCAAAATTCCCCTCCAGTTCCATCACGGTTTGCACCATGTCGCTGATATTTTCCAGCTCATTGTAAGTGGGAACGATGACGAGTTTGCGGTGGGACATAAAGAAGATTAATCTTCAAAAATAAGGTTTCAGTTGGATTTTTCACGAACAGCCGGCTTTAAAAAAAGGAAATGCTAGTTTTGCAGAAAAAAAAGCATGCCCCTACACGTCGCCATAGCCAGTTACTACTCCACAGGAGCCTACGATGCCAATACCATTGATGAAGATGCCTTATTGTCCAGGCTCTTGACCGAGATGAATATTGCGCATCAGATCCATCCCTGGTCTGCTCCCGAGGTGGATTGGTCTGTATTTACTCATGTGCTGATCAAGTCGACCTGGGACTATTTTGATTTTTATCCTGAATTTTTGGTTTGGTTGGACACCTTGGAAAGGCTAGGCGTGGAGGTGTTGAATGAGGTGCCTACGCTACGCTGGAACTCCTCCAAAACCTACCTGATGGAAATTGAGTCCCAAGGATTTCCCTGCATTGCGGGAAAGATCCTTCCCAAAGGGAGTAAGCCAGTTCTGGATCAATTGCATTCCGAATTGAACGCAGACAAATTGGTGGTCAAGCCGCTCGTCAGTGGGGGAGCAAAGAATACGCTCAAAGTGGTGCGTGGAGCCGAGGCAGGAATGGAAGAAAAAATTGGAAATTTACTTCAGGAAGAAGATTTTTTGGTGCAGCCCTTCATTCCAGAAATCGTTCAGGTTGGGGAGTACTCCCTTATTTTTTTCAATGAGAAACTCTCTCATGCGGTACTCAAAACCCCTGCATCTGCTGATTTTCGGGTGCAGCATTATTACGGAGGAACCATCCAAACGATCGTACCTAGTGAAACCTTACTTGCAGCGGCGCAGGCCTTGGTAGACCGCTTCGCTAAAAATACGCTCTATGCCCGCGTAGATGGGGTGGAGATCGATGGGGTGTTTCATTTGATGGAACTCGAGTTGATCGAGCCCTACCTGTTTTTAGGGCTTTCTGACAAGGCAATACCCAATTACAAAGCCGCATTGCAAAAGCGGCTATTGGGGAACTAAAAAAAGGCCAGAATGAAATTTCATTCTGGCCTTTTTATTTAATTCAAAGTACCCCTTTGGTGCTGGGTAACTGATTTAAGTTCCTAGGATCTCGCTGCACGGCCATCTTGATGGCTCGGGCTAATCCCTTGAACGCGGCTTCGATCTTGTGGTGTTCGTTGTCCCCCATGATGCTGATGTTCAAGTTGCACTTGGCAGTATCCGAGAAGGATTTGAAGAAGTGGAAAAATAGTTCTGTAGGCATATCTCCGACTTTTTCTCGGGAAAAACTTGCATCCCAGACACACCAAGGTCGACCTCCAAAATCGATGGCCACCTGTGCCAAAGCATCATCCATAGGAAGTAAAAATCCATAGCGATAGATTCCTTTTTTATCACCCAGGGCCTTGGCATAGGCTTCGCCCAAGGCAAGCGCGGTATCTTCGATGGTGTGGTGCTCGTCGATGTGAAGGTCACCCTTCACTTGAATAGATAAATCCGTACTTCCATGCTTGCCCATCTGCTCGAGCATGTGGTCAAAGAAATGCAGTCCTGTAGAGATGGAACATGCTCCCGAACCATCCAAGTTCAATTCGATGGAAATGTCTGTTTCAGAAGTTTTTCGGTGTACTGTGACTTTTCGTGGAGGAAGTTTGAGGAAGGTGTAGATTTCGTCCCAGTCTTGCGTGGACAAAACTGCATCCCCCTGATTTTCGCCGTAGAAAATAGCCTTTGCACCTAGATTTTGTGCGAGTTGAATGTCTGTGATTCGATCTCCAATGACATACGAATTGGCAAGATCGTAGTCTTCTGATAAATAGGCGGTCAACATGCCTGTTCTCGGCTTGC
>CANGYY010000081.1 GCA_947458585.1 Cyclobacteriaceae bacterium
CAGCTGATGCGAAGCTTCCACTCTACCTGGAATCGTGACAATTTTGACGACGGCATCATCCTCGATGACATCAAAACGCTCTCCAAAGGCAAGCTTCACATCGATTTGGAAAAAGTACGGGAAAATGCCCTCTTTGAATCCAACACCCGCAGAGATTTCAAAATTCCTCACATCGAGGAGGAGCATTCCAAAAAGAAAAACAACAACCACGGAAAGAAATTCCGCCCAAGCCACAAAAAACGAAGATAAGCACATGGCATCTTTTAGAGTAGAAGGTGGGCACCGCCTCAAGGGGGAGATTATTCCTCAGGGTGCAAAAAACGAAGCATTGCAGATTCTTTGTGCCGTGCTCTTGACCTCTGAGAAGGTCACCATCCACAAAATTCCTAACATCCGCGATGTCAACAAGCTCATCGAGCTACTCTCTGACATGGGCGTGAAGGTGCAGAAACTAGCACCTGAATCCTACACCTTCCAGGCGGATGAAGTCAACATTGATTACCTCGAGACCCAAGATTTTCTCAACAAGGCCTCCGCGCTTCGTGGATCGGTGATGATTCTTGGTCCCTTATTGACTCGCTTTGGTACGGGCAAACTATCCAAGCCAGGAGGAGACAAGATTGGCCGCCGACGCATGGACACCCACTTCTTTGGCTTTCAAAAGCTAGGCGCCGAGTTTCACTACGATGCAAAAAATGAGATCTTCCACATCGATGGCAAAAACCTCAAAGGCACCTACATGCTTTTGGATGAGGCATCCGTAACCGGTACCGCCAACATCGTGATGGCCGCAGTGATGGCCGAAGGCAAGACCACCATCTACAACGCAGCCTGCGAACCGTATTTGCAGCAACTCTGCGACATGCTCAACCGCATGGGTGCCAACATCACTGGAGTGGGATCTAACCTCCTCCACATCGAAGGGGTAAAGACCCTTGGAGGGACTACCCATACGCTGCTTCCAGACATGATCGAGATCGGTTCCTTCATCGGGATGGCCGCCATGACCCAGTCTGAAATCACCATCAAAGATTGTCAAATCCACCGCTTGGGCATCATCCCGGATACCTTCCGACGCATGGGCATCCAGTTGGAATTTAGAGGAGATGACATCTTTGTACCCGCACAACAACACTACGAAATCGAAACCTTTATCGATGGCTCCATCCTCACGGTGGCAGATCAGATCTGGCCTGGGTTCACCCCTGACCTCCTGTCCATCATCTTGGTAACAGCCACTCAAGCGAAGGGAACCGTGCTTGTACACCAAAAAATGTTTGAATCCCGCTTGTTCTTCGTGGACAAGTTGATCGACATGGGTGCACAGATCATCCTCTGTGATCCACACCGCGCTACAGTGATCGGATTGGACCGCAAGTACGCACTTCGTGGCATCAAGATGACCTCTCCTGACATTCGTGCAGGGGTATCTCTTTTGATTGCAGCCCTGTCTGCCAACGGCACTTCTGTCATCGACAACATCGAACAAATCGACCGCGGCTACCAAAACATCGACGAGCGCCTCAATGCGCTGGGTGCCAAAATCACCCGCATTGATTAACTCCACTAGAACCCTGATTTTCAGATCCCCTTGACCAAAAAGTCAAGGGGATTTTTATTTCTGGCACCTATTTCTATCCTTTTGTAGGATTTTTTGGTAACTTCTTGGCCAATTCTTTAAACCCAAAATCGATATGTCCAAGAAAAAACTCCGCAGCCAGGAATGGTACGGTAGAACCGGCAAAGATGGATTCATCTACCGGTCCTGGATGAAAAACCAAGGGCTTCCCCACCACCTTTTTACCGGCGAAAAGCCAGTCATTGGGATATGCAACACCTGGTCTGAATTGACTCCCTGCAATGCCCATTTCCGAGATTTGGCAGAGGCCCTCAAGCGGGGAATCTGGGAGGCAGGAGGATTTCCCCTGGAGTTTCCGGTCATGTCCCTGGGTGAATGCTCAATCAAACCCACCGCCATGCTTTTTCGCAACCTCGCCTCCATGGACGTGGAAGAAAGCATCCGCGCCAACCCCATGGATGGAGTCATCCTGATGTGTGGCTGCGACAAGACTACACCCTCCTTGGTAATGGGTGCCGCTTCGGTCAACCTTCCTACACTTGTACTCTCTGGGGGACCCATGTTGGCTGGTCGATTTAAAGGAAAAAAAATCGGCACCTCTGACATCTGGCGCTTTGCTGAGGATTTCAAACTCGGTAAACTTTCCCAAGAAGAATTTATCGAAGCCGAAGCGGCCATGTCCCGATCTGTAGGCCACTGTGCCCCCATGGGTACTGCCTCCACCATGGCGGCTATGGTCGAAGCGCTTGGACTCGCACTACCAGACAATGCCACCATCCCTGCGGCGGATTCCCGTCGCAAAGTAATGGCTCACCTTGCCGGCATGCGCATCGTGGAGATGGTCAAGGAAGACCTGACCATGGACAAGATCCTTACCCGAAAAGCCTTTGAGAATTCCATCATGGTCAACGCAGCCGTGGGAGGATCCACCAATTACATCCTACACCTGATTGCCATCGCCAAACGAATCGGTGTGCCTTTGGACCTTGCAGACTTTGATGAATTTTCTTCTCGAATTCCACTCATTGCCAATGTGCAGCCTTCCGGTGAGCATTGGGTAGAGGACCTATTCTATGCTGGTGGACTACCTGCGGTCATGAAGGAGATCGAAAAGCACCTCCATACCGATGCCATCACCGTCAATGGCAAGACCCTGGGCGAAAATATAGCCAAGGCGGAATGCTGGGACAGGAACCTGATTGGCACATTCGAAAAACCCATCAAACCGGAGTCTGGCATCGCCGTACTGAAAGGCAATCTTTGCCCCAATGGAGCCGTGCTGAAACCATCGGCTGCCAGCCCTAGCCTGCTGACCCATACAGGTCGAGCGGTGGTCTTTGAGGATATTGACGACTACAAAGCACGAGTAGACGATCCCAACCTGGACATTGACGAGACCTGCGTGATGGTCTTGAAAAAAGTAGGTCCCAAAGGCTATCCCGGCATGCCCGAGGTGGGCAACATGGGCCTTCCCAAAAAACTTTTGGAAAAAGGGGTCAAAGACATGGTTCGAATTTCAGATGGACGCATGAGCGGCACAGGCTTCGGCACCGTGGTCCTGCACGTCTCTCCAGAATCCGCCATCGGAGGTCCACTTGCCCTCGTACAAAACGGTGATAGGATCGCCTTGGATGTACCTAAACGTAGCCTGAATCTGTTGATTTCAGATGAGGAAATGGCAAGGCGACAAGCGGCATTTCAGCCTAGCCCCCTTCCTTACGATCGGGGTTATGTCAACTTGTTTTTGGACAAGGTCAACCAAGCCCACGAAGGGGTAGATTTTGATTTTCTACAAGGCAGTTCGGGACCCGAAGTAAAAAGAGATTCACATTAATTTTTTGAGTTCGAGCGGAAATTTCCACCGAGCCCACACCTATTTATCAAACAAGTGCCATGAACAAGGTAGCAATCATTACTGGAGCAGGACAAGGCATTGGCTTAGCCATTGCCCGGAAATTGGTGGAAAACGGAACCCAGGTGCTCCTCAATGATCGGGAAAAAAGCCTGACCCAAGAGGCTGTCGCCTGCCTTTCCCACCTGAAAAAAGGGTCCGTCATCGGCTGTTCGGGAGATGCGGCCGACCCGGAAGTCATCGCTGAACTCGTATCCCTTGCCCTCCAGAATTTTGGGCACATCGATCAACTGGTTTGCAATGCAGGAATCACCCTTTTTGGCAATTTCCTCGATTATTCCAGAGCAGATTTTATGGAGGTGACTCGCGTCAACCAAGCCGGCACCTTCTTCCTAACCCAGGCAGTGGCCAAAGTCATGAAAAACCAAGAACAAGGAGGAGCGATGCTTTTCACCTCTTCGGTGACGGCACACCAGAGCCATGAGAATCTGGCCGCCTATGCCATGAGCAAGGCAGCCATTGAAATGCTGGCCAAAAACCTCGTCCTGGAACTCGCACCTCTTGGCATCCGCATCAATACCATCGCCCCGGGAGCAACCCTCACCGAGCGGACCACGGCAGACCCCAACTATGTGGATACCTGGTCCAAACTCACTCCCATGGCACGACCTGCATTTCCAGAAGACATCGCCGAGGCTGCTAGTTTTCTGCTTTCCGATGCCGCTAGACACATCACCGGCCAAACCCTCATCATTGATGGGGGCTGGACCGCGATCAGCCCATCTCCCTATGCCTAAGTCTACCACCACCTTTACACCCGTTCCAGCGCCTTGGACCCTGCGGGGAGAAGGGATCATCCTCCTTTTTCGCTTTAGGAAAGATTGGGTAGCGCAAGCAGCAAACTTGCCCGAACACCTCCGGGGCAAATTCAAAGGGGGATTTGGTTACGTGATGCTGGTGGACTACCAAGAATCCCCGGTGGGCCCCTACCGGGAACTCCTGTTTATTCCTGGAAAATTTGGGAAAGAAAAATTGCAGTCCATCACCACCATCTTCGTGGACTCAGAGGCGAGCACGGCGAATGGACGGGCCAACTGGGCCATTCCAAAACAAACGGCAGACTTTCACTGGCAAAAAGGAAAAGGGTTGGATAGGGTGGAAGTTTCCCTTCACGGGAAAAAGGTATTCCAAACCAGCATTCGCTCTGGGGGTATATCGTTTCCGATGAGCACGGCGCTACTTCCCATTCAACTGCGTCAAGAATTAGCCGGGCAAGTGCTATTCACCCAGCCAGAAGGTAAGGGTTGGGGGAAATTGGCGCGTATTCAGGACGTGGAGGTTGATCCCCAACTTTTTCCAGACATCCGAGGCATCAAGCCCCTACTCGCCCTGAAGGTGAGTCCCTTTACGCTCACTTTTCCCAAACCCAGCATCCCCGCATGAAGCCCTACAAAGACGCACGTGTACTCGTGACTGGAGCCGGCTCAGGCATTGGATTGGAGTTGGTCAGGCAACTCTATCCACACACCAAAAATCTTTTGGTGGTAGATTACCTACCTGGGCACCTCGATACTCTTCGGGAGGAATTTCCGGATATCGAAGGCATGATACTGGCAGATTTGAGTCAAAAAGAAGGAAATGAGCCTATCCTCGAATGGATCCAAAGCAACTGGAAAAGAGTGGACTACTGCTTTGCCAATGCAGGGAAAGCCAGTTATGCCCCCGCTGCTGACCAGGACTGGGCAAATATGGAACAACTCTTCCAGCTGAATGTACACTCCCCCATCCAATTGGGATTGGCGCTAAAAAGATTATTCCCAGCTCACCCACTCCGCCATGTGATTACCAGTTCGGCCATCGCCTACTGGGCTATCCCAGGCTACAGCCTCTACAGCAGCACCAAAGCAGCCCTCCTCCAATGGGCCGATTGCCTCTGGGCAGAAGGAGATGGGGATTGGCTCACACTAGTCTTCCCGATCGCCACCGCCACCGCATTTTTTGATGCGGCAGGACCCAATATTCCGCGTTCATTTCCCATGCAAAACCCGCAACAAGTGGTAAAAAGCATGCTGAACGGAGCCGCAAAAGGTAAAAAGAAGATTTTTCCTTCGGTCCTATTTAAAAGCTTGGTCCTAATCAACCGTATGCTCTTTTTCCTTAAACCCTTGACCCAACGGCTTGAACTTAATAAATTAAGAAAATGGGCAACTACCGCCCCATCCAAATAAACACACGAATCAACAAGCTCCAGCTATGAAAAAATTTCGATTCCTCCCCATCCTTCTTCTCACTCTGGTTTTTGCTTGCCAGCAAAAGGAACCTCTTCCGGACACCCTCCCCATGCAAGTAGCAAAGGCCTATGGTTTTGAAAACTGGGACCAGGTAAAGTCCATCGGGTACACCTGGAATGTACAGCGTGACTCAGTGACCGTGGCCTCCCGAACCTGGAAGTGGAACATCCAAGACAGTACCGTGTACTTCGCTGACGCAGACACCAGTTTTACCTACAGCCTGACAGCCGATTCTTTACCAGAAAAAGATGGCGCCTTTATCAATGATAAGTACTGGGCCATGATGCCCTTCCAACTTGCTTGGGACAAAGGATATACCTACGAGGTACTCGAAAACGCGACCTCTCCGATTCAAGGTCTCCCTAGCACCAAACTCAGCATTCTCTACGGTGCTGAGGGCGGATATACGCCAGGAGATGCCTACGATTTGTACTTGAACAAAGAAAATCAAATCCTGGAATGGACCTTCCGCAAAGGGAATGCTCCCGAAGGCCGTACCTGGACCTGGGAGAAGGCAGCGGCCTTTGGACCGATTCAACTCAGTTTGGAGCACAAGGATGCCGCAGGCAAGCGCTTCATCTGGCTGACCGATGTAACCGTCGAGTAAACCAACTGCTAAACGCCAAACCAACCTTCAATTTTTCTTTGACATGAAAAAATCTACCCCTCGTCGGCAATTCCTTCTACAATCGGGAGCCCTCCTTGGTGCGGGCCTCCTCGCCAATCCCTTTTCGGGTTGGACTAGCCCCCTCCAAAAATTCTGGACCGTAGGCGAGATCATGGACTTGTTTATCTCCCAAGTGCCCAAGGCGCCCTTTGCACAGACGGTAGACACGATCAAGATTGGTTCCAGAGACACCGTAGTCACGGGGATTGTCACCACCATGTTTCCCAGCATAGCGATCATCAAAAAGGCGGTGGAGTTGAAGGCAAACCTCATAATCCCTCACGAACCGACCTTTTACTCGGGTCAGGACGAAACCGACTACCTGCAAAATGACCCCGTCTTCCGTGGCAAGTACGACCTACTGGCCAAGCATCAGATCACCATCTGGAGAAATCACGACTACGTGCACCGCATGCAAGACGATGGAGTGCGGATAGGTGTAGTGGAAGAACTGGGATGGAAGGACTACTATACGCCCGGAAGCCCGATTTTGCAGATTCCTACTACCCATTTGAAGGGAATCATCGACCACATCAAAACCCGAATGCAGGTACCCGCCATGCGCTATGTTGGGGACTTGAACCAACCGGTCTCCAAAGTACTCCTCCTCCCTGGAGCTGTGGGAGGGAAAACCCAAATCACCCGCATCCAGGAGCACCGCCCCGATGTGTTGATCTGCGGGGAATCCAACGAGTGGGAAACTCCCGAATACGTCAAGACGGCTAATGAACTTGGCATGAAACTTTCCATGGTCGAGATCGGCCACTCGGCAAGTGAGGAGGGAGGCTCAGAATTTGTGAAAAATTGGTTGCACACCCATGTCCCAGGTGTCCCGGTCTACCACATTCCTTCTGGCAATTCCCTGTCGGTTTACTAACTTTAGCCTTTCACAAGTTCCCCAAATTCCCATCCCATGAAACGCTTTGTTTTCGCCCTGCTTCTGGTATCCGCTCCACTCTTTTCCTTCTCCCAGCAATTGAGCAAGGAGGAGAAAAAATTGATCGAGCGCATCGACAAAAACTACCAGGAGACCCTGCAACTCTTGGAAGAAGTGGTGAATATGAATTCAGGTTCACTCAACCTGGAAGGCGTGCGCGAAGTGGGCCGCGTTTTTGAACGGGAATTTCAAAAAATCGGATTCCAAACCGAGTGGGTAGACGTACCCGCAGAAGTGAAGCGTGCAGGACATTTTGTGGCTACCCGTAAAGGCAGCAAAGGAAAAAAACTCTTCCTCATCGGGCACTTGGATACCGTGTTTGAAAAAGACATGCCCTTTACCCCCTTCACTTGGCTTAACGATAGCACGGCCACAGGCCAAGGAGCCAACGACATGAAGGGTGGCGATGTACTCGTGCTTGCCAGCCTCAAGGCCATGCATGAACTGGGCCTCTTGGAAGACCGAACCATCACCGTGTATTTCAATGGCGATGAGGAAAGTACAGGCAATGGAAACTTATCCAGACAGGATTTCATCGCCAGAGCCAAAACGCATGACCTTGCCTTGGCCTACGAGACCGCTCAAGGTTTTGGCGGAGCCACCGTGGCTCGCCGAGGAGCCTCTGGCTGGACCTTGAAAACCAGCGGAAAGCAAGGTCACTCCAGTGGAGTCTTTGGCCAAAATGCTGGCTATGGAGCCATCTATGAAGCTGCACGTATCCTGAATGAATTTCGCGAAGCCCTCGCAGGGGAAAAGTACTTAACCTTCAACCCAGGCCAAATCGTCGGCGGATCGGATGTGAATATCAACTCGAGTACTGGTGCCGGCAGTTCCCTTGGGAAAACCAATATTGTGGCACGGGAAACCATCGTCACTGGAGATCTACGCTTTTTGGGGGAAGCACAAAAGGAGGCGGCGCGCGCCAAAATGCGAGAAATCGTCGCCAAAAACCTGCACCAAACCGATGCAGAAATCACCTTCTCCGATGGCATTCCTTCCATGGAGCCTACCCCGGGCAACTATGCCTTGGCAGAGGTGCTCAGCCAAGTCAGTCAAGATCTGGGCTACGGTCCCGTGAAGCCAGGGGATCCAGGTAGCCGTGGTGCGGGAGACATCTCATTTGTGTCCTCCTTTATAGATAGTTTGGATGGGCTTGGCGCTTCTGGGTCTGGTGCCCATGCTCCTGGAGAAACCATCAACATGAAGCAATTCCCTACCTTGATCAAACGAAACACGATTTTATTGTACCGATTGACCCGATAAATCGATGAAAAAAATAGTTCTCCCTGCCCTCTTGGCCTTGACCCTATTTTCCAGCCAAACTCCCAAACCTGCAGATCCAATCGCCATGCCGCCCAAGAAAATTATCGTTTATCAGGTCTTTACTCGACTTTTCGGGAATACAAATACCAGCAACATTC
>CANGYY010000082.1 GCA_947458585.1 Cyclobacteriaceae bacterium
TTCCAAGGGCAGGGTAAGCAGGTGAACTGAATATTTTTTCTTTTTATCCAATTCCAAACCATTGACACTTACCGTAGCCAAGGTAAAAAATACAGAATCCAAAATTGCATCTGCTCGGGGACGCTCTGAACCTACCTCGATATGCAATCGGGTATAAGCCGTACTTCTAGTCTTCCCAAAGTACGGGTCCTGCTCGTCGCCTACAATTAAAATCCCCGCATTGGTGGTATTGAAAGAATCAAGCAACACCACTTGGGCATCCAGAGGAATTTCTTTGTAGAAAACTCCAATCTGATTGTTCTCTGGAGCAAGTTCAAGGCCAAGCGTGGCAGGGTCACTACACCCTCCCAAGACCAAGAGTAAAAAAAACGCGAAAACGGAAAACTTAGCCCGCAAGACTGGTGTACATTCCATACAACTCTTCATGAGCTTGCTGCTCTTCTTCAAAACTGATTTCAAATTTCTGATTTTTTGAAAAATCTCCAATAAGTTGACTCAAGTCAGCAGAGACTTCAGAGCCTTGCACCACACGGTCCGCATACGCAATACCCATCTTGATGAAGCCTGAAAAATCTTTGCTGGTCAAAGGTGCTAAAATAGTGTCATCGATATCCACCATCTTAACCTTGTTTAACAAATCATCTCCAAACGTATGGGAAAACCCATCGGTATAAATGCCAAAAACAGACTTAGTCTCTTTAAATAAAGGCTCGTTTTTGTAGGTAGTCTTCAAGTACATCGGAATGAGAGAGGTCATCCAATCGTTGCAATGCACAATATCCGGAGCCCAGCCCAATTTCTTTACGGTTTCAATCACCCCCTTGCAGAAGAAGATCGCGCGCTCGTCATTGTCCTCGTAAAAACGCTGCTGCTTGTCGTGAAATACATATTTCCGCTGAAAATAATCCTCATTGTCAATGAAGTATACCTGCAGTTTGGCGTTGGGAATGGAGGCCACCTTGATGATCAAGGGCTTTTCTTCCTCACCTACTGAAATATTGATGCCCGATAGCCTCACGACCTCATGAAGCCTGTTTTTTCGCTCGTTGATCAACCCAAACCGAGGTACCAAAATACGGATCTCCATGCCGCGCTCCTGCATGGCTTGAGGAAGAGATCGTAAGAATGCAGCTACCTTGGAAGTTTGTAAGAAAGGGTTGATTTCACTAGCAACGTAGAGAATACGTAGTTTGGACATGCTATGGGGATTTTAGTATCGTGATAAACAACGGGCACAAAGGTAAATAAAAAAAGCCTAAAAGCATTGGATTTGTGGATATTAATCTAGTTTTGCCCCTATTTAGCCGAAAATTCCCTTGTCATGAAGGTAATCCATACCGAAGCCGAATGGAAGCCCATTTGGTCTACCATTTTTAAGGAAGGCAAACAGCTAGGCTTTGTTCCTACCATGGGCGCACTCCATCAAGGTCACTTGGATTTGGTGGCGAAAAGTACTGCCGCTATGGACTACACGGTGGTTTCCATTTTTGTCAATCCCACCCAGTTCAACTCGAGCGAAGATTTTCAAAACTATCCCCAAACTCTGGAAGCAGATCTTGTCCAACTCCAAGCAGTTGGGGCAGATTTTGTTTTTGTTCCTTCAATAGCTACCCTCTACCCCCAGCCCACTCACTTGCGCTTCGACTTTGGAGACCTGGAGCATGTCCTCGAAGGAGCATTTCGCCCAGGCCACTTCCATGGAGTAGGACTCGTGGTATCCAAACTCTTTCACCTCATCCAGCCTCACCGAGCCTTTTTCGGCCAAAAAGACCTGCAACAAGTCGCCGTCATCAAGCGCCTAGTTCAGGACCTCTCTTTTAACCTAAGCATCGAGGTGGTACCTACCCGCCGGGAGAAAGATGGACTAGCCATGTCCTCACGAAATATGCGCCTCAATTCGGAGGAGCGCATCCAAGCGCTACTGTTGTACTCCTGCCTCACTCAGGCAAAGGAACGATTGCTGGCGGGAGAACCTTGGACTAAAGTGCTAGCCGATACCCAAACGGCCTTTTCCAATGCCGCAAATACTGAATTGGAATACTTCGCACTCCTGCATCCTGAAACATTTGAAATTTTTGACACGTTTACGCAAGAGGACGCAAGATCGCTTTGCATCGCTGCCTATGTAGGCCCGGTGAGATTGATCGATAACTTCCCCATTATTCCTTAATTTCGTGCTGCGAAAACTAAACCATGCAACTCCAACTCTTAAAATCAAAAATCCACCGGGTGAAAATCACCCAGGCTGAATTGCATTACGTGGGATCCATTACCCTCGATGAAAACTTGATGGATGCAGCCCAGCTTTTTGAAAATGAAAAAGTACAAGTAGTCAATGTCAACAATGGGGAACGCCTCGAAACCTATGTCATCAAAGGACAACGGGGATCTGGGACCGTCTGCCTCAACGGCCCTGCAGCCAGAAAAGCAGCAGTAGGAGACGTTGTGATCATCATTGCTTATGCCGGCATGAGCCCAGAAGAAGCCAAAACTCACCAGCCTATCCTGGTGTTCCCTGACGATAAAAACCAACTCATTTGACGATGCATCCAAAAATCAAACAACTCCTACAAGTGGCGCTATCACTGGGAATTGCCCTGTGGATTTTTTGGTTTTTGTATAAGGATATTGAATTTGACAGCCTCCAAACGCAGCTAGCTTCCAGCAATTGGTTTTGGATTGCTATCTCCCTAGTAGTCGCATGGGCTGGATATTGGCTGCGGGGCTGGCGCTGGGCCCTGCTTTTCCGTCAGGAAGCAGACCAACTTTCCGTCACCTCCAATCGTGCCTACCATGCGGTGATGGTGGGATACTTGGTCAATCTCCTCATTCCCAGAGCAGGGGAAGTGGCTCGTTGTACCGTATTGACGCGCAACAACGGCATTCCCATCGGCCAAGCCATCGGCACTGTGCTCGTTGAAAGAAGCGTGGACCTCCTGTTTATGGCAGGCACTTTTTTTCTAGCTTTCCTACTCGAAGGCCAATTGTTTGTTTCCCTAGCGGGACAGCTGGTGGATATTTCCGCATTAACTAGCTCCTTACTTCGGCAACTTCCCCTACTACTAGGAGGAGGAGCCCTCTTTCTCCTGTTGCTCTACTTCTTGGGTAAAAAATACCGAAACCATGGCTTTGTCAACAAGCTGCAACTCTTTTTCAGACAACTACTTTCTGGGGTCCTTGCCATTCGTAACCTAAAAAATCCACTCGGTTTCTGGTTGAGCTCGGTGGCGATATGGATCATCTACTTCCTGACCATGTATACCGTATCTCTAGGCATCGAGTCGGCTGCCAATTTGTCGGGAAGTCAAGTACTTTTGGTGATGGTGATGGGAACAATTGGCATGATTGCTCCTGTTCAGGGAGGCATTGGCACGTTCCACGCCTTGGTAGCCTATATTTTGGTCATTTTTGGTGTTCCTGAAGCCGATGGCAAAATATTTGCAGCCATCATTCACGGCACCCAAATGCTATTGGTAATCGGAGTAGGACTTATCAGCTGGATTCTGATGCTGAAAACTCCCGCTTGGAAAAAACCTTTAACTTCTTAAATTCGTAACTACACCCAGTTAAAATAAACTAGATATGATTATCCTAATTGTTGTTGTGTTTGCTATCCTCGGTTTTGTGGTGAGCAATAAGCTGAAAAATAAATTCAAGTTGTATTCCCAAACCCCGTTACAGGCCAACCTTTCCGGGGAGGAGATTGCCAAGCTCATGCTTGTCGATCACAACATTCATAACGTCCGCGTCACCTGTGTAGAAGGCCAATTGACAGACCACTACAATCCAGCAGACAAAACGGTCAACCTTTCACCAGACGTATTCTATGGTAGAAATGCAGCAGCTACTGCAGTTGCTGCACACGAATGCGGTCACGCGGTACAGCATGCCACTGCCTATTCTTGGTTGACCATGCGCTCTGCCATGGTTCCTATTCAAAATATCTCCAGCAAAGTGTTGAATTTCGTGTTGATTGCTTCCTTGTTTGGTGGATTTGCCTTAGGACTACCCTATGAATTCATTGGTTATTTGGTAGTTGGTTCCTATTCCATCATGACGCTGTTCACTTTGGTGACACTTCCTGTGGAATTTGACGCCTCCAATCGTGCCTTGGCTTGGGTACAAACCCGCAATGTGGTCACTCCATCTGAATATGCGATGTCCAAGGATGCACTCAACTGGGCTGCACGCACCTACTTGGTAGCTGCCATGGCTTCTTTGGTTACTCTAGCTTATTACATCTTTGTTTTCTTTGGAAATAGAGATTAATCCAATGCTAACATTTTTGAAAAGGGACGGATGTCCCTTTTCTTTTTTAATTTCATTTTTGCAGATGTAAACCCAAGTTTAGCTTATGAATTTTCACCTTACCGAAGAACAGCTGGCCGTACAAGAAGCGGCACGTGATTTTGCCCAAAGTGAATTACTCCCTGGAGTAATTGATCGAGACACAGAAGCCCGTTTCCCCAAAGAACAAATTCAAAAAATGGGAGCCTTAGGATTCATGGGCATGATGGTGGAACCTTCCTACGGCGGAGGGGGGATGGATACCATTTCCTATGTGATTGCCATGGAGGAACTTTCAAAAATTGATGCCTCCGCATCTGTATCCATGTCCGTCAACAATTCCTTGGTCTGCTGGGGATTGGAAAAGTACGGAACCGAAGAACAAAAGCAAACCTACTTGACCAAATTGGCCACAGGCGAAGCCTTAGGAGCCTTCTGCTTGTCCGAACCCGAGGCAGGATCTGATGCCACTTCCCAACAAACCAGGGCTACCCTAGAAGGAGATTACTACCTCCTGAATGGAACCAAAAACTGGATCACCAACGGCTCCTCTGCCTCGATCTATCTCGTCATCGCCCAAACGGATCCAAGCAAAGGCCACAAGGGAATTTCCGTGTTTATTGTGGAAAGAGGCTGGGAGGGTTTTGTAGTAGGTAAGAAAGAAGACAAACTAGGAATCCGGGGATCGGATACCCACTCGCTGCTATTCACAGATGTCAAAGTCCCAGTCCAAAACCGTATTGGAGCGGAAGGCTTTGGGTTCACCTTCGCCATGGAAACCCTCAATGGAGGGCGAATAGGAATCGCCGCCCAGGCGCTGGGCATCGCCTCAGGAGCTTACGAACTGGCATTGGCCTACTCCAAGGAACGAAAAGCCTTTGGCAAGCCCATCAGCCAACACCAGGCCATTCAGTTTAAGTTGGCCGACATGGCTACCCAAATAGAAGCTGCCCGACTTTTGGTCTACAAAGCCGCTTGGCTCAAGGACCAAGGAGAAGACTATGCCCAGGCCTCGGCTATGGCCAAATTGTACGCCTCTGAGGTTGCCATGAATGTAACCGTTGAAGCTGTGCAGGTACATGGTGGCTACGGCTATGTGAAGGAATACCATGTGGAACGACTCATGCGAGATGCCAAAATCACCCAGATCTACGAGGGCACCTCTGAAATTCAACGCATCGTGATTTCAAGAAACGTCTTGAAATAAACTACGAGAATTCATTCGAAGGGGGTAATTAGACAAAAATTACTCCCTTTTTTTTTGTGTTCTTAATTTTTTGATTCTAAAATGCAGTTTTGTAATTGGAAAAATCATATTTTTAACCATAAATTTTTATTCGGCTATGGAGTATTACAACAAGGTCATTGAATCGGTTCAGGTACGCTTTTTGAAAGGCAGTAACTACAAAATCGAAAAACCGATCACGGTTTTAAACTATCAAGAAAACGAAAACACCCTTCTTTTGCTCCATCATGGCAGCTTGAAGTTTGGCGAAGACCAGGAGCTAGTCAACGAAGGAGAAGTAATTTTCCTGCCCAAGGACCGAAAAACCAACCTCACCTTCGGGAATAAAACAACGAAACAAGAAATCACTGGAGAGCAATTTGCTGAAACCCGAAGAAAGCACTTGCAGAGCATCAGCTACAAGGAAATCAAATCTGCCGATGAAGACTGCGTATCGCTATTCCAGTTTGAATCCAAGGTTTTTGACGTAGTCAACTTTTTCAACTCCCTTGACATCCCTCCCTTTATCATTCGCTTCAATGACCGCATCACTACCTTGGTAGAAGACCTGATGAAGGAAATTGAAAACACGGGAGTGGGCAAGGAGCGTAGTTTGAAGTCCCTGACGGAAGTACTGGTGATTGAATTGCTTCGACACATTTTGAAGAACCGCCTCTTCACCGAAGAGCTATCTACAAATGCTACCTACTTCAAGGATCCTCGCTTGATTGACCTCTTTAACTACATCAAGAGCAATATTGGAGGAGACCTCTCCAACAAGGTGCTGGCCAAAATCGCCAATGTATCGGAGGACTATGTGGGACAATACTTCAAGATGCTTACGGGCATCAATCCACAGGACTACATCGAGTACCAGCGCCTAGAAGCAGCGGTAGATTTGCTGCGGACCACCAAAAAATCCATCCGCACCATCGGAAAAGAAGTAGGTTACAAAGACACGGCTTATTTCTGCCGAAGATTTAAAATGATGTATGGGGTGCCTGCCGGCAAAATGCGTAGACGGGAGTCGCTAATCAATGTATAACCTTTGAGGTCTCCAAGACCTCGAAGGTTTTATTTCCTAAAAATCATTTTCTTTTGAATTAAAACATTCGAGGTTTGTAAAACCTCAACTGTTACCCCTTCTTCTCTACAGTTTTTTCTTCTCCTGCAAAAAATTGAGCGTATAATTTGTCCTTAGCTAAGGCTAAACCCAGGAAAAGAACTTTTTGAGCTAGTCCAGTCCATAGCGATGAGTGTTTAGGCTGGGTAATTCTTTCCTTCAATTCTGGATTAAGTAAGCCTTCTCGTTCCAATACCTCCAAGGCTTTATCCGTGTTTTTTTCTTTCTTTTTGTTGGTCAGCTGCACCACGCCATAGACTACCAATGCACTGACCGCAACCACAGCCCCTACCTTCACCCAGTCCTCAGAACCTTTTTTGAAGACGTTGAGCTGCTTGGCTAGCGTCTGCTCCAGCTCTTCTGATTTTTTCTCAAGTTCTTTACTCATTGGAGTTTTTTTCCTTTCGTTGAATTAAAAATAAAGTTCTTCAGCGAACTATTCACCTGTTGCTGAAAGCCCTGAGAGTCCCTAGTCAGGTACAAGAAGACCACTACTATCAGATAGCCCAGTGCCACCACCAAGAATCCAAAGTAAGGACTTTGGGTGGCCTGACTGATGTAAAAGGCAAGAGATAAGGAAAGAAACAGCCCTGCTACCAACAAAATAGAACCGATCAAAACCAATAAAATCAGACGTGAAAGCATTCCGACCAATTGGTCCTGAATATCTGATTTGATTAATTCGATTTTCGTTTCGACCAGGGATTTGATCGTCTGTAAGATCTCAGCAAAATTCAACATACCGAAAATTTTTGTAGGGAAAAGGCCTGCTATGAATCACCGAATATACTTAAAAAAGAGCCGACCGAAAAAGGAACCCACTCCTTATTTTTCCCCTTCTTGGTAGTACTGGTACCGAAGTACATGTTCCAAAGCGAGCAAGATGGCTTCATTGACAGGATGCAAGGCCGAGAGTGCTTCATCCACGTCCCTAAGTCGGGTGTAGTAGGCAGGAGCCAAAGGTATGTCTAAATCCGAGTTGATGCGCGCAGTCACTTCCTGAAATGCCTCTGGCCTTTCTGCTTTGAGCAATTTACAAGTGATCAATTCTTTCAAATTGGTCTTGTTATTTTTTCGAGCAGAGGCCCCAAATACACGGCAGATCAGGCCTCTTTTGGCATAGTTGCCACAAAATCCCTTGCTCAAATCGGCAGATTGCGCTCGATACACCACACAAACCCCCTTGGATTTGTCTGCAGCAAGCTGAGCAGCAAGCTCCTCTGCCAGCCCCTTTTCATACAAATCAAAAGCTAAAGGCAAAAATTCCAAGGCAGATGCAGGCACTTCTGGATTGGCGCAGCAAAAGCCACAACCCGAAAGGCATCCCATCCCCGCTTCTTCGTGGAATTGCTTGGATTGCTCCTCCAACTCTACAAAAAGCCCTTCTACCGCCTGCGCCTTTTCAAAAAGATTCATCTCGATTTAGTTATCAGACAAAATTAGCAGGCATAATGGGTATTTCCCCTAGAATTCAATTTGATTTTTTTTCGCTCTATATCAGTCACTTGTCCTGATTTTTTTAAAATTTCCCATCTTTACTGCCTAGGAATCGTATCCTTGAACCAAAAATAAGGAAGAACATGAGTGAGCTAGAAGATAAAAATTCGGAAGAACAGATCCGAAATGCCTTTAAAGAACGGGATTGGAA
>CANGYY010000083.1 GCA_947458585.1 Cyclobacteriaceae bacterium
CCCCTTTCTCCCGAAGAGAGCATGAAGTTGGTCCAGCTTCCAGTTGAGTTTAAAATGGAACTCTTTGCCAGCGAGCCCATGATCATCAATCCCATGGCTATGGCCTGGGACGAGCGAGGCAGGTTGTATGTAATCGAAACGGTGGATTACCCAAATGAGGTACGTACCGAAGGAGGTAATGATAAAATTAAAATCCTAGAAGACACGGATGGAGATGGTAAAGCCGACAAAGTCACTGTTTTTGCGGATAACTTGAATATCCCTACCTCCATTATGGCTGTCAACGGAGGCATTCTGATCTCCATGGCTCCAGACTTTGTATTCCTAAAAGATACCAATGGAGATGATGTAGCTGATGAGCGCAAAGTGGTCATTACGGGTTGGGGAAAAAGTGATACCCATGCCGGTCCTTCCAATCTGAAGTATGGCTTTGACAACAAAATTTGGGGTGTATTGGGTTATTCAGGGTTCAATGGGGAAGTGGGTGGAAAATCCCATTCCTTTGGTCAGGGATTGTACCGCTTTGCACCTGATGCGAGTAGCCTAGAATACTTGGGCAACTCTTCCAACAATACCTGGGGCTTGGGCTTTACGGAAGATTTTGAGACTTTCCTTTCCACTGCCAATGGACAGCACAGCGTGTACTTTTCCATGGCCAACAATTACCTGAAGCGACCTATCTTCCAAGGATCCGCCAATACCGTTCATGGCATTGATAGCCACTACGACATGCCTCACCTTACTCCTTTCCTACGTCAAGTGGATTGGTTTGGAGGCTACACTGCAGCAGCAGGGCACAACTTTTACACGGCTAGAAGTTTCCCTGAATCCTATTGGAATCGGGTAGCCTTTGTGTCTGAGCCAACGGGTCGGGTACTCCACAAAGCCATGATCAACCCTGATGGATCGAGTTACAAAGAGAAAAATGGATTCAACATTCTTGCGAGTTCAGACGAATGGTTCTCTCCTGTCCACGCAGAAGTAGGACCTGATGGAGCACTTTGGGTAGCGGATTGGTACGATTTTATCATACAGCACAACCCAACTCCGCGTGGCTTTGAAAATGGGGCAGGGAATGCCTACATCAATCCGCTTCGCGATAGCAAGCATGGCCGTATCTATCGAATCAGCTACAAGGGAGGCGAAAATTCGAAAACATTTGACCTAAAGGATGCCAAACCAGCCAAACTCATCGAGGCACTAAAAAGTGACAACCTATTCTGGAGAATGACTGCACAGCGTTTGATTGTGGAGCGTAAAGAAAAATCGTTGATTGAGGACCTTTACGGGATTATTGAAAACACCTCTCAAGATAAACTGGGACTCAATGGACCTGCTATCAATGCGCTATGGGCCTTGCATGGCTTGGGTGAACTTAGTGGAAAGAACGCAGAAGCCAATGCCGTCGTAGTGAATGCGCTCAAGCACCCTTCAGCAGCAGTTCGTAAGAATGCACTCCGTGTGCTTCCACGCAATGAAGCCTCCTTGAAGGCTATCCTAGGGGCAGGTGTATTGGAAGATGCCGATTTGCATACGCGCAAAGATGCCTTCTTAGCGCTTTCTGAAATGCCAACATCAGCAGAGGCTGCCAAAAAATTGGTTGCGCTGGCTCAGGTGGCAGAAAATGGCACAGATCCTTTCTTGCCTCAGGCCATATTTGCAGCCGTACTCACCCACCCTGCTGAATTTGCGAAGCGAGATGCCAAAGCAGCGATCCAGGCATCTGGGGAAACCAAACTTCCACTTTCGGATCGAATTAGTAGAAGTTTGGTGGCTGAACAGTATCCATTGGATCAGCGAAACAGCATCTTATTCCCACCCGATGTGACTGGCAAGGAGATTGGTGTCCGCATCATTCTATCCAAAGGAGAAAACCCATTGGAAGGAGTGTTAATGGCTCAAGGAAACAATACCAATGGATACAGTTTGTACATCTACCAGGATGCCCTACATTTTGCTGTGGCCCAGGAAGGGAAATTAACCCTGCTGACTTCGAAAAAGGCATTGCCATCCGTGCAATTCACCGTGGATGCGACACTCCTTGCTGATGGAAGTCTTTCCCTGCAAATCAACGGTGAAGAAGTTGCCAAGGGCAAAACAAAGGGTTTATTTACCCAAACCTTGAGCCCAAATCGAGTACGAGTAGGATCCAACGATAGTCGAAATGTAGTGGGCAAGTACGAAGGAACCTGGTGGTTTGGAGGACGATTGAGCAATGCCTCTACCCTTTCCTTGAAGCAACCGGGAAGCGACATGGCTTTAGTAGCCAGTTTACCTGCTGCAAGCACTGCCCAAGGGGGAACAGTCATCAAATTGGGCGTGATTCCACATGAAATGAAGTTTGACAAGCCTTCCTTCACCGTACAAGCAGGAACCCAGGTGACCATTGACTTTGAAAACCTAGATTTCATGCAGCACAACCTCGTGATTGGTAAAAAAGGAAGCATGGAAACGATTGGAAAGGCAGCAGATGAACTGGCAAAAAATCCAAAAGGAGCGGAACTGAACTATGTGCCTGAAATCCCAGAAGTGATCATTGCCACTGTGCTAGTTAGTCCTGAGGGCAAGGAATCCTTGGTATTCACTGCTCCAACTGAACCTGGAGAATATCCTTTTGTGTGTACCGTACCGGGCCACTGGAGAATTATGAATGGGATTATGGTCGTACGGAAATAAGCCATGGCACTTTCAGTAACCTTTGGGGTCAGTACTTGGCTTTGGACTTCCCCTTTCAACCGGGATACGGTAGCCTTATTTTCAAAAATTAAAGATTACGGTTTCGATGCAGTAGAAATACCTGTGGAAGACCCTAGCTTGATAGATTTAAAGTTGGTTAAAAAAGCATTGCAGGAACAGGGACTTAAACCGATCATCTGCGGTGCTTTTGGCCCCACCCGAGACCTTACGAATGAGGATCCCAAGTACCATCAGACTTGCTTTGATTATTTGGATGCCTGTTTTGAGATTGCAGCGGAACTAGGTTCCTCCTTTGTGGCTGGTCCCATGTATGCTGCAGTAGGTAAGGCTAGATTAGTTTCCCCCGAACAGCGGCAAATCGAATGGGACCGGGCAGTTCGCAACCTGCAGAAAGTTTGCAAACGCGCAGGAGAATTTGGGTTGGATTTGGCTATTGAAACACTCAATCGCTTTGAAACCGACCTGATCAACACCAGCGAAGACCTGATGTGCTTGATTCAGGACATCAACGAACCTCAAGCCAAAGCGACCTTGGATGGGTTTCATTTGAATATTGAAGAGCCAAGTCTTGAAGAAGCCATTCGACGGGTGGGAGACAAATTGATTCATGTGCAGGTATCAGAAAACTACCGAGGCACACCGGGTACGGGACAGACCAATTGGGCTGCTTGGAAACGAGGATTGGAAGCAGTTAACTACCAAGGCTGTATATCCATCGAAAGTTTTACCCCTCAAGTACAGGAGCTTGCTGGGGCTGTTTGTATATGGAAGCCTTTAGTTCCTAGCCAAGATGAATTTGCAAACGAAGGATTGAAGTTTTTAAAAAAATGGGCCTCAGAATAAGTTTAGGCTAAAATTGATTAACACCATGACCACTAAAAGATTAAATATCGCCATCATCGGCTTGGGATTTGGAGCCGAATTTATTCCCATCTACCAGAAGTATCCGCATGCCAACTTGTATGCGGTATGTCAGCGAAATAGAGAAAAAGCGGAAGCCATTGCAAAAGCTTTTGGAATTGAAAAAGTGTACACAGACTACGAAGAGCTCCTCAAGGATCCCAATATCGATGCAGTACACATCAATACGCCTATCCAAAACCATGCGGAGCAATCCATCCAAGCCCTAAAGGCAGGCAAGCATGTGGCCTGTACCGTACCCATGGCGACGACCGTGGAAGAATGCCGACAAATCGTGGAATTAACTCAATCCACTCGTCTAACCTACATGATGATGGAAACGGTCGTTTACAGCCGGGAATTCCTATTTGTAAAGGAAATGTACGAGAAAGGCGAGTTGGGCAAAATCCAGTTTCTCCGAGCTTCCCACCAGCAGGAAATGGCGGGCTGGCCAGGCTACTGGGAAGGCCTCCCTCCCATGCATTACGCTACCCACTGTGTAGGGCCTGTATTGGCTTTGCCAAAAGGACAAGCAGAATACGTGTCTTGCTTTGGATCGGGAAGAATTGATGAAGAACTGATTCCTAAGTATGGTTCTCCTTTTGCCATTGAAACTTGCCACATCAAACTCAAAGATTCAGACCTGTCCGCAGAAGTAACCCGTTCGCTGTTCAATACAGCACGTCAATACCGCGAAAGTTTTGATGTCTATGGATCCAAAAAGTCCTTTGAATGGACGCTGATTGAGCATGAAGATTCGGTAATTCATACAGGGGAAGTGCCTGAGCGTGTAAAAATCCCTGATTACGCACATTTACTCCCGACTGAAATCGCTTCGTTTACCCAGCAAGGAGTATATGATGCGGATGACAACCAGCACCTCTCCTTTATTCAGGGTTCAGGCCACGGGGGCTCACATCCGCACCTAGTCCATGAATTTGTGAGTGCACTCGCAGCAGGAAGAGCACCCTACCCGGATGCAGCACAGTCTGCCAACATCACCTGTGTGGGAATTCTGGCGCATGAGTCGGCCATGGAGGGTGGAAAAATCAAGTACTTGCCGGAGTTTACGCTTCATTAAATGAAAAGGCCTGAATCACAAATTCAGGCCTTTTTTTTGTTATCTAATTGCTAGATTCTTCCCTAAAAAAAATCTAACCAGGTTTATTGAATGTAATTAGAGATATAAAATTTAATTATGATTTAATGTACTGAATGCGAAGGAATTAAGTTTAGCCTTTATATTTAACTAAATTATCCCATCTGGATGAAAAAACCGAAGGTACTTAAACGGGTTAAGAAAGTTGGATTGAACCCACAAGGGAATTATAGAACCTTGTCTGGTGTAGAACACTTTGCAGCTGTTTGGGATGAATCAAAACTTCGACACTTGTTACGAAGAACCTTGCTTGGGTTCAAGCAAGAAGATTTTACTGCCTGGAAAGGCAAAAGTTTGGCTGAGGCAGTACAATTGCTAGTAAGCTCAAGTCCAGCTCCCCTACCTCCTGTCAATAACTACAACGATAGTAGTTTTTCAGATCCTACCGTACCTGCAGGGCAAACTTGGGTAAATGCTCCTTACGATGGAAATGCCAATGGACGAAGAAACAGTTCTTTAAAGTCCTGGTGGCTTGGAAATCTCCTTCACCAGACTTCTTCCATTCATGAGAAAATGACCCTCTTTTGGCACAATCACTTTGCAACAGAATCAGCTGATGTAGGAGATGCACGCTACATGTATCGGTATTATAGCCTATTACGAAAGTATGCCTTGGGTAATTTCAAAGAATTTGTCTTGGAAATCACCAAGGATCCCGCCATGCTCCGCTACCTCAATGGCTATCAGAACAATAAAAATGCACCTGATGAAAACTATGCGCGGGAACTGCAGGAGCTATTTACGCTTGGCAAGGGTCCGCTTGTCTTTTACACCGAAGCAGATGTCAGAGCAGCTGCCCGCGTATTGACAGGCTACACGGTAAACGCCACCACAATTTCTTCTTCTTTTGATCCCAATCGACACGATACCGCAAACAAGCAGTTTTCAGCCTACTACCAAAATAAAGTTATCCTCGGGAAAACAGGTGTGAATGGGGCAAAGGAAACAGAAGAGTTAATAGACATGCTGTTTTTACAAGATGAAACCGCGCTTTACTTGTCTAGAAAACTCTATCGGTTCTTTGTTTACTATGAAATTGACGCAGCCACAGAGGCGAATGTTATTGTGCCAATGGCCAATCTTTTTAGGGCAAGTAAATATGAAATCAAGCCTGTTCTAGAGTTGCTATTGAGTAGTACTCATTTTTACGATCCTGTGAATGTAGCGGGCATGATCAAAAGCCCTTTGGATTATTGTGTGGGTTTGTGCAAAGAATTTAAAATGCAATTTCCTGATAGTACTGACTTTGCGAATCAATACCTCATGTATGATTACATTCGGACTCAGGCAAGTAATATGCAGCAAAATTTGGCAGATCCTCCAAGTGTCTCGGGTTGGCCTGCTTATTACCAGGCACCTCAATTTCATGAGTTATGGATCAATTCAGATACTTTACCTCGAAGAAATCAGATGATGAATATCCTGCTTACTTCAGGATACACCCGAAACGGTAAAAAAATCTTCATCGATGTACTAACCTACGTTAATTCACTTTCCAATCCTGGAAATCCAAATCTTCTGATAAGTGATACGGTAGCTCATCTCTGTGCCATTGATTTGACTCCAGAAGTGATTCAATTCCTAAAAGGTATTTTGTTGTCAGGCCAATCCACTGACTCCTATTGGACAGATGCATGGACAAGCTACAAAGCCAATCCAACCAATACCGTGACGCGCAACATGGTGGTAAGTCGCCTGAATTCCATGTTTAGTTACCTTTTGAACCTTCCTGAATACCAACTGTCATGAAAAGAAGGGATTTTCTACAAGCAATCGGTCCTGCGGGAATTGTATTTCCCAGTTTAATCAATGGCTTTACCTTCAAGGCTTTTGCTGAGTCGCCTTTGGTATCGGCACTTATCCAAGCCCCCACCGAAACAGACCACGTATTGGTCATTATCCAACTCAATGGAGGTAACGATGGATTGAATACGGTGATTCCCTTTGATCAGTACGACCAATTGGCCAATGCGCGTAGCAACATTATCATTCCTAAAAATAAGTTACTCAAACTCAATGGAACCAGTCTGACAGGGCTTCACCCCTCCATGACGGGCCTTCAGACCCTTTTCAACGAGGAAAAACTACAGATCATACAGTCCGTAGGTTACCCTCAGCCTAACTTTTCACATTTTCGAGCAACGGATATATGGATGAGTGCATCGGATTCGAATCAATACCTGAATTCGGGATGGGCTGGACGCTACCTTGCAGAAGAATACGCAGGATTTCCATCTGCTTATCCCAATGCGGTAATGCCAGATCCTTTGGCTATCCAAATTGGTTCTTTTGTCTCCCCTGCCATGCAGGGACCCTCGGTCAATATGGGAATGGCCATTTCCGATCCCGTCAATTTCTACAACCTCATCAATGGCATCCAAGGTGCATCTCCGAATACTCGAGGTGGAAAAGAGCTCACCTACATCCGTCAAGTGGCACAACAAACCACGCAATACGGAGCGGCCATTAAAAGTGCAGCTGCCAAAGTCACCAAGCAATTTTCGGGATACCCTACAGGTAATTCGCTTGCAGACCAACTGAAAATTGTGGCTCGCCTGATTGCGGGTGGCCTGAAAACTCGAATTTACATGGTGAGTTTGGGAGGCTTCGATACCCATGCGCAGCAGGTGATCGCCAATGCCACCGATACAGGAGCGCATGCGCGGCTTTTGCAGCGCGTGTCCGAAGGAATCAAGGCATTTATGGATGACCTTTCCTTCTTAAATGCACACAAGCGAGTCATCGGCATGACTTTCTCTGAATTTGGTCGCCGCATCAAATCCAATAGTAGTGGGGGTACCGATCACGGTGCCGCAGCACCGTTGTTTGTGTTTGGACACTATGCACAAAATGATGTCCTGGGAACAAGCCCTGAGATTCCTTTAGTGACTTCCGCTACGGCCAATGTGCCGATGCAATACGATTTCAGGTCAGTTTATTCCTCCCTACTCAAACAATGGTTTTGTGTACCGGATACCACCTTGGATAATGTATTGCTGAAGAATTTTCAAAACCTTCAGCTAATCAAAAAGACTGCACCATGTCTATCCACCAGTCCGGAAATACTTCCTGGATTGGATACTAAAATTCTTTTGACCAATTATCCCAATCCTTTCCAATCGTCGACTACCCTTTCCTATGAAAGTAATGGCGGGCATACCTTGCTCCAAGTATTCAATACGGAAGGCAAATTGATCAAAACGTTGGTTGATAAGGAGGTTTCGGCTGGCAGCCATAAGATCACCTTCGAAAACGAAGGCTATGCTCCTGGCATTTATTATGCCCGCCTGCAAAATAGTACCCAGCAGCAAACCCGAACCATGATTTTAGGTAGGTAAGTAATTATTTTACTTAAATCTTTACTTTTAACTATAGGTTATAATTACCTGTTAACTATAAGTTTATCGAACCTTTTTTATCGAATTTTTTCCCAGTTTGTACACCATGCTGAGGACCGATCCTAGGGCTGATTTTTTGGGATTCGGATTTTTGCCCTCTCCCATCA
>CANGYY010000084.1 GCA_947458585.1 Cyclobacteriaceae bacterium
GACTGGATTCCTGTGCCCACGGCACCTGCCAATGGACTGGTTCTTTGGGATACGGTACTCGAAAAAAAGAATTAAAGCGGCAATTCCATCACCGCATCATCCATCACGTACCCATTGCCGATGTCGATGACCTCCTTGTAGGTTTCTACAAATCCTTGGCTAGTATAAAAATCAATCGCTTTTTGGTTGTCCTTATTCACATTCAAGGTCAGACTTTGTTGACCGGCTTCACGCGCTCGGCTCGCCACCTCTTGAAGGAGGGCTTTTCCAGTCCCTTTCCCATGGCTGCTCGGGAGTAGGTACAATTTATGAAGTTTGGCCTTTGTGCCTTCTTTGTAGAAGAGTTCGAATCCAGCAAATCCAATTGCAGTTCCCTGTTCTTCAGCAATCAAAAAAGTGTGCCCCTTCTCCAATTGCGATTCGAGTAGCGCCAGGTCGTACATCCAATTGAGCATGTAGGTAATCTGCTCCGCACTCAAAATAGCGCCAAAGGTCGAAGGCCAAGTTTGGTGCGCAATGCCTTGCACTTTGGAGAGTTCTTCCTTTGCAATTTGTCTGAGTTGAACCATTGGGGTTGAATTTCTGGTTTGCGCTTAAAATGCAAGCAGTTCTTGGAGTTTTGCCTTGAATCTTTCCGTAGGTAAGAATTGCTTTTCCAAGTTGGGAGCAAAAGGTACAGGCGTATCCAAACTTGCTTCCCGCATCACAGGAGCATCCAGCCAAGCGAAGCAGTGCTCCGAAATCCAAGCACAGATTTCAGCACCAATCCCACCGGTAAGCGTGTCTTCGTGTAGGAAGATGACTTTCCCCGTCTTTTTAACTGTTGCTGCTACTGCTTCCTGATCCCAAGGGAGTAAGGTTCTTAGGTCTAAAATGTCCGCGGAAATCCCAAGTTCTTCCACGGCCTTGGTGGCCCAATGCACGCCCATGCCGTAGGTAATGATGGAGACCTGTGTTCCAGTGGCTGCTAGGGCAGCTTTCCCGATCTCTACCGTATAGTAGCTATCTGGCACTGGGCCTGAGATAGAGCGGTAGAGGAGTTTGTGCTCAAAATAGAGGTAGGGGTTAGGGTCTTCCAAAGCCGCATTGAGGAGGCCTTTGGCGTCGTGAGGATTGGAAGGATAGACAATTTTTAATCCAGGGGTATGAAAAAACCAGGCTTCGTTGGATTGCGAATGAAAGGGACCAGCAGCCGTGCCGGCTCCGGTAGGCATTCGTATCACTACATCCGCATTTTGACCCCAGCGGTAGTGAATCTTTGCCAGGTTGTTTACGATTTGGTTGAAGCCGACACTCACAAAGTCGGCAAACTGCATTTCGACCATGGCCTTGTAGCCTTTGATGGAAAGTCCAAGTCCTGCTCCAATAATAGCACTTTCGCAGAGGGGCGTGTTGCGCACTCTATCTCCTCCAAATTGGGCTTTAAACCCATCCGTAATTTTGAATACTCCTCCATAATCCCCAATATCTTGGCCCATCAGCACCAGGTTGGGGTATTTTTCCATGGATTGGCGAAGGCCATCGCTGATCGCATCGATGAAGCGCTTGTCGGTTTGGGCAGGGCCTGGAGCCTGCACGCTTTGTGTCCAGGGAGCATATACATCGCCCAATTCCTTTTCCAACCGAGCATCCACCGCTTCTTCTGCGAAGGCAATTTCTAAAGCATCGTTGATTTGGGTCTTAACTTTTGCATCAAGTTTTTCTTTGAGCGCTTTATCCAGAACACCGATGGAAATGAGGTAATCCTCGTAGCGGTCTACGGGATCCAGTTGCCCCCATTCTTCCATCATGAATTTGGGGACATACTTGGTGCCCGATGCTTCTTCGTGTCCACGCATTCGGAAGGTGATTGCTTCGACGAGCACGGGTCTTGGATTTTCTCTCAGGTCTTCGGCAAGGCGTAAAATGGTATCGTATACTTCTAGGACATTATTGCCTTGAATCCGTACTGCCTCCATGCCATATCCGGGGCCCTTTTCAGTAAAGTATTGAAAGGCAAACTGCTCCTCACTGGGAGTGGAAAGGCCATAGCCATTGTGCTCGACCACAAAGATCACCGGTAGTTTCCAGACTGCTGCCACATTCAAGCCCTCGTGGAAGTCTCCCTCTGAGCTTGCGCCATCTCCAGAAAATACCAGAGTCACTTTTTTCTCATTTGCAAGTTTGTGTGCCAAGCCGATCCCATCTGCCAAGGCCAATTGTGGACCCAAATGGGAAATCATGCCCACTACATGGTGTTCGATGCTTCCAAAATGGAAAGAGCGATCTCTGCCTTTCGTAAAGCCCAGTTCTTTACCCTGAAACTGTGCAAAAAGGCGCTCCAGAGGCATGTCTCTGCCAGTAAAAATACCCAAGTTGCGGTGCATGGGAAGAATAAATTCATCCGAAGCAAGGGCATTTACTGCACCAATCGATATAGCTTCCTGTCCCCATCCACTAAACCACTTGGAAATTCGCCCTTGACGAAGTAGAATCAGCATTTTCTCTTCAATTCTTCGCGGCACTAGCAAGGATTCGTAGAGCTTCAGCAGGGTCTCGTCTGAATAATTTTTCCGATCAAAAGTTAATTTTTGGGCGTTTGGGGCGGTGAATTCCATAGAGGGTAATTTTCGAATCTAAGGTACACCAAGACAAATAAACCCCAAAAGGTTTGGGGGAGGAATGGCTAAAAATAAACAAGGACGGGAGGGAATTTACTCCCCTGCAATGCGCCCCGACTCGCATCGGGGGCTAAAAATAAATGCAAGGAGTTAAAAAATTTTGCTGTATGTGACGAAATTAGGTAATACTGGACCCCCACTTTCAAACGCTGCGTTAAGGTTGTTTTACCAATGTGTTAAGAAGGAATGAGGAAGAGGGGAAAAGTCAACGGCCAAACAAGAGTCAAGAGGGCTAACTATTCTTTTTCAAGCCTTTTTACCTACCTTCGTCCTCCCAAATCGATGTAAATTCTGTGAAAGCAAGAACATTAAAAAAGGATAAAGTCAACATCATCACGATGGGCTGCTCCAAAAATCTGGTGGATTCTGAGGTACTCCTCACCCAACTCAAGGGCAATGGCATCGATGCCAGCCACGAGTCTGATCGTCACGACAACAACATCATCATCATCAACACCTGCGGATTTATTGACAATGCCAAGCAAGAATCCATCGATACGATTTTGCAATATGTAGATGCGAAGGAAAAGGGGTTGGTTGATAAGGTCTACGTCACGGGATGCCTTTCGCAGCGGTACAAGGATGACTTGGAACAGGAAATCCCTCAAGTAGATGCATTTTTTGGTACGCGCGATTTGCCTGCCATTCTGAAAAAATTCAAAGCCGATTACAAGCATGAATTGGTAGGGGAGCGCTTGCTGACCCATGCCAGCCATTATGCTTACATGAAGATATCTGAGGGCTGCGATCGTCCTTGTTCTTTCTGTGCCATCCCGTTGATGCGGGGAGGTCATATTTCCAGACCCATCGAAGAACTCGTCAAAGAAGCCCGTCATCAGGCTGCCAACGGTACCAAGGAACTGTTGCTCATCGCACAAGATTCGACTTACTATGGCTTGGACTTGTACAAAAAGCGAAACCTTGCTGATCTCCTCCGCAACTTGTCTGATGTGGAAGGGATCGACTGGATTCGACTCCACTATGCCTATCCTACCGGCTTTCCGATGGACGTCATCGACGTCATGAAGGAGCGTCCCAATATTTGCAAGTACCTAGACATTCCCCTCCAACACGGTTCTACGGATGTGCTCAAGGCCATGCGTCGAGGAACTACCCGTGAGAAGCAGGAGGAATTGATCCACAGCATTCGCGACCTGATTCCTGAGATTGCGATTCGTACCACCTTGATTGCAGGACACCCTGGTGAAGGTGAAAAGGAATTCCAAGAGATGGTCGATTTTGTGGAGCGCATGAAGTTTGAACGCTTGGGGGTATTTACCTATTCGCATGAGGAAAATACGCATGCCTTTGGGATGGAAGACAAACTCTCTCAAGAAGAAAAGCAAGCGCGCGCCAACCACCTGATGGAGGTGCAGGAACAGATTAGTTACGACCTCAACCAAGAAAAAATTGGCAAGACCTTTAAGGTATTGATTGATAAGAAGGAGGGAGGCCATTTTGTGGGCCGAACCGAGTTTGATTCCGTGGAAGTAGATAACGAGGTGCTTATCGATGCAGCCACCCAGTACTGTCGGGTTGGTGATTTTGTAACTGTCAAGGTGTACGATGCCACTGAATTTGATTTATATGCCACAGTAGTGGACTAAAACAGAAAAGGAGCATCTGCTCCTTTTTTTTATGCTGATTATAAGAAGAAATAAAAAACTTCAAGGCCGTTCATTCGTTATTTAGGGAGACTTGAGAAACAATTCCAATCAACTAGTCAACATGAAAATTCTTCAAAAATTAGTCCTTCTTCTCTTCCTAGGGCCCTTGACTGCACAAGGGCAAGGTTTTTTTTACTTCGGCAATTCCAATTTGGTAGGCACCGGAAAAATGGAAGGGAAGAGCAAGGAAGGAATTTGGAAAGTTTATGGTAGAAAAGAGTTTTTGGACAATCCTAGCCCTGCAGTGGCTGCGGTGGCTGAGCAGGAAGTGAAGGAAACATTCAGTCTAGAAGTGCCTCAATACCAATTGGAATTTAAAGACAACCTTTTGGATGGAGTTTTTGAGGAGTTTTATCCAGAGGGGATGGCCAAAAAAGTGGTCAATTACCAAAAAGGGCTGCTTCATGGAGATTTTTTTGAATTCAGCAAGGAGGGGGAGTTGCTCCTTTCAGGTTCCTATTTTCAAGGTGAAAAATCTGGAGACTGGTTTGTATACCGATCGGATGGAAGTTTAAAATCCGAATACACTTATCAAAACAATGTATTGAATGGATTTTCCATCGCCTATTACGTCTCTGGACAGGTTGCTGAGCGTATTCCTTTCCAGATGGGTGAAATTAATGGGGTCTACGAATCCTTTTTTCCAGACGGAGGCCCGAAGCAGCGAGTAGTTTTTGTAGACGGTCAGGAGCAGGGTGAGTTTACCCAATTTCATGCAGATGGAAAATTGGCTATTGTAGCGAATTTTTCGAAGGGGATCTTGGAAGGAATTTGGGAAGACTACGATGATCAAGGTCGCTTGCTTTCGAAAGGGATGTACCAGCAAGGAGATCGGGTAGGAGAATGGAAGGAGATTTATCCTTTGGTACCCGAATTTTACCAAAAGGGCACTTATGAAAATGGCGCTAAAAATGGTGCCTGGCAAGTGCTAGGTAAAGAGGAATTTGTGCATCAAGAAGAGATCTTTGAGGAAGGAGTTTTAAGGGGATTCAGTCCATTCACGACTCGATCGGGAGAGATTTTGGATGCGGGAAGCCTGGCCAATGGAGATGGAAGGAGGGAGATGTATGATGGGGAAGGTAACCGTCTCGAGAAGGGGAGGTATGCCAATGGTTTACGTACGGGCACCTGGTTTACCTATTTTCCGCAAACCAGTTTGGTCGCTAGCTCGGGAACCTACGCCGCAGGGCAGAAGCGAGGCACCTGGAAGCAGTATGATTTTAAGGGACAACTTGTGAGTGAACAAGTATTCGAAGGAACTCAGTCCACTAATCCAGAACAAGCCACTGATCCAAGAATGGCATCTACTCAAAATAGATCAAGATTGTATCGACCGAATCAAACTCAAAACGGCATGGTTAAGCCACAGATCTTGGTGTTAACCCCGGATGGAGTACTGGGTGTTTCTGGACCCGGGATGTTTCAATTGGGGAATTAAACGAATTGAAATACAATTGAAATACGATGGAAATAAACTCCGCTTCGCTTCGTGAAATAGTTAAAAAGAAATACAGTAGAAATACAGTAGAAATACAGTAGAAATACAGTTGAGATAGACTTCGCTTCGCTTCGTGAAATATGAATTTGATGTATTTCACAGCTTCCTCGGTCTATTTCCACTCTATTTCTACCTTATTTCCACTCTATTTCCCCCTGCTTTTTTCCCAAATGATTCTTTCCTAGTAACTTCGCATCAAATCCCCTGTAAATGAAATTGATCGAAGTTGTTACACCTGCTCACCAAAAAGCTTTTCTAGCACTTGCTGTCTGGTTGTATCGCAATGAGAAAAATTGGATTCGTCCTATCGATCAGGACATTGAGGGGCTTTTCCATGCGGAGACCAACAAACTTTTTAGAAATGGAGCCAAGGCCAAGCGCTGGTTGCTCCAGGATGAATCCGGACAGAGCATTGGCCGGATTGCTGCCTTCGTCAATCCTAAAATGAAGGAAAAGCAGCCCACAGGTGGGGTTGGTTTTTTCGAATGCATTGACAATCAAGACGCCGCTTTTCTGCTCTTTGATCAAGCCAAAGCCTGGCTCCAAAGCGAAGGCATGGAGGCCATGGATGGACCGATCAACTTTGGAGAGCGGGATAAGTGGTGGGGACTCTTGGTGGATGGATTTTCAGAGCCGAATTATAACATGCCCTGGAATTTTGGATACTACCAGCAGTTTTTTGAAAACTATGGATTTCAGTTGTATTTCAAGCAGTATACCTATGCTCGAAATGTGCAGGAAGTGGGATTTGATCAAAAGATGATCCAACGCTCCCAGGTGATTCTCGCCAATGAAGATTACAGCTTTCGCTACATCAAGGGGAAAGAACTTCAGGAAAAAGCACCCGAGTATTTCATGACGGTATACAACAAAGCTTGGGCACGACACTTGGGCAAATCCATTGCGCTCAAGGAGGCACAATTGATGTTTGCCAAGATGAAACCCATTTTAGATCCACGATTGATTTATTTTGCCTTTTTCAAAGGAGAGCCGGTTGGATTTTTCATTCAGATTCCAGAGATCAATCAGATCTTCAAGCATGTCAATGGGAAAATGGACCTGATTGGGAAACTTAAATTTCTCTGGTACAAGACCTTTTTTCCACCCAATAAAATGCTCGGCTTGGTCTTTGGGGTAGTTCCAGAGCACCAAGGAAAAGGCGTAGAAAGTGCGATTGTATTGAGTTACGACCAGATGAGCGGCAAGGCCTCGTTTCCTTACAAGACCATCGAGATGAATTGGATTGGGGACTTTAATCCCAAGATGATGCGGGTTTGTGAGCAACTACTTGCCAAAATATACAAAACCCATCACACCTACCGCTACCTTTTTGATCGGGAAAAATCCTTTGAAAGACACCCAATTTTTGACTAGCCGAAGCGGTAAGGCCTTATAAATAACAACGGAATGACCGGATCTAGTTCCGGCAACAAAAGCAGATTAAACAGATACACCTCCAAAAAATAGAGAATGAAAAAGTACAACGTAACTGGCATCGGAAATGCCTTAGTAGACATTGAGTTTAAAGTGACCGACCAGTTTTTTGCAGACAATGGGGTAGAGAAAGGTCTCATGACCCTCGTGGATGAGGAGCGTCAAAATCACCTCATGCAGGTAATCCACCATGCTGAAGCCAAAAAGCAAGCGGGTGGTTCTGCAGCCAACTCCGTAGTGGCTGTTAGCCAGTTTGGAGGAAAATCTTTCTATTGCTTCCGCGTAGCCAATGACGAATTGGGGCATTTTTACCTGCAAGATTTGATTGATTCTGGAGTGGACATTGCTTTGACTTCTGCGCAACTCCAGACTGGGGTGACGGGCAAGTGCTTGGTGATGGTGACCGATGATTCGGAGCGGACGATGAACACGTTCCTAGGGATCACGCAGAATTTCTCCAGCCAAGATGTACATGACGAAGCTATCAAGGATTCTTCTTATTTATTTATCGAGGGATATTTGGTGACCTCTCCCAATGGCAAGGAAGCCATGCTTCATGCCAAGAAGGTAGCCGAAGCAGCAGGCACCAAGGTGGCCTTGACCTTTTCGGACCCAGCCATGGTCAAGTATTTTAAGGCCAACTTTGACGACGTGATCGGTCCAAGTGTGGATCTTTTATTCGCAAACGAAGAGGAAGCGATGTTGTATACGGGCAAAAGCACCCTGGCCGAAGCGCGTGAAGAAATGAAAAAGGCCGCCAAGCA
>CANGYY010000085.1 GCA_947458585.1 Cyclobacteriaceae bacterium
CAATAGTGTGCTTGAAACTAATGGAATCTGCTGACTCCTTCCCTTTAAGGATTTGTTGAACGACTTTAAGCTTGAAGTCGACATCATACTTGATTTTTCTGCTCATAGAAATGCCCCCAATAAGTGTCTAACTTTTTGGGGGCACATCAAACATATCGGGAGGGCTCTTTTTTAATTCCATTTACTTGGATTCGCTAACATTCCTTGCAGGTCCTTCACGGTTGGATTAGGGTTCCCGGTGAGTAGGTAAAAAATCAGTCGCGCATCATCAGGATTGACTTCATTTCCATTTTTAGAAGCCTCAAGACGACTGTACAACCAGGCCCAAGATCCCTTTTCAAATGGTTTGGGCTCCTTATTTGAAGCTTCATTCAACCAAGCATATGCAGTTAAGGGAGCCTTGAGGCTTTCAATTCCATTCGTATCATTGACCAAAGAGACCAATTGCAATTGATTGCCATGGAAACTTTCTCTGAGTTTTTCCCAGGTCCATCCGGTATGCGTCTCCCCTTCTACAGGGCTATTCGCATGCTCCTGATCCCAGGTCGAGTAAGAAATAACACGCACGTGCTTTAGTCTAGTTGAATCTGCTTCATTCAAAGACGTACCAATAATCTCTAAAGGACCAGATGCGAGGATCGTCAATGGGTTTTTCGATGAACTCTTGTTGATAAGTTCCGTGATCTCAATGATTGCAAAATTTGGGGCAGTGACTGCTTCGATAAACTTGGTTTTTTTGAATCCAAACTGTTTAGCTCCCAGGAAAGCGCTTTCGCGCATCTGGGCATCGGCACCTGCATATGTTTTGTTGGATCCCCAAGTGTGGCTACTGAAGGAATACACCATCACCTGATCTTGGATTTCTTTTGAAGCCATTATTGCTAAAGCCAAGGGTGTCGCTCCCCACTCACCTTTACCATGCTCATTCCCATCTGTAACCAACACAATCCGCTCCCCGGTGTAGGGAACAGTTTGAGCGCTTAGTCCTAAACTCAAAGTCAGGCAAAAAACGAGCGAAAGTTTAGTTATTTTTAAGTTTAACATCTTATAGTTAATTTTTTGCTATTCAAATGGTTAAAGCACAATGTTTTTTTTATTTTTACTGAAATCAAGGTGGATTATTCTCAAATTTTCAAGCCTGATTTCCTAGTCTACTCGACTTTTAATTACCAGCAACTGAACCGGATTAACCGGGTCATTGGTGAAAATATAAATGTTCCGTTGGTCAATTCCTTTTCTTCCTACGGGATCAAAGACCAGGTTCAACTCCATCATTTCCCCTGGCAAAAGCAGTGATTTTGGATATTCCGTAATCAAACAAGGGCAATTACCCTGTACCTTGCGAATCTCTAGATTTTCTTTTCCTAAGTTGGACAGCGTGACAGACCTACGCTGCACAGCATTGGAACTGATCTCCCCCAACTGGATTACCTTATCACTCATCATCAGTTGTGGAACTTCTTCAAGTCGATCCTTGGAAATAGGCGGAAAATAGTCAAAAAGGTCCGCCAAAACCTCCAATTCAATTTTTCCTTCTTCCTCCTTACCCCAGTTGATCCAAATCTTATCGGAGACCACTCCCAATTCGGGACGTTGTTTTGCCTCATAACTGATCTTCAGTAAGCCCCTTTCTTGGGGACGAACAAGGTCTTGAACCTGTTGAATTTGAATGTAAGCAGGTGACTTAGCATTAAAGTCCAGCTTCTCCAAGGTTTGGGTACCGTAATTGAAAAATTCGAGGTACTTCACTTTGGGTTCATTGTCAAACACATCGCCCATGCTCACCTTTTTCATTCGCAAACCCAAGAATTCCAGCTTTACAGGGTAATTCCGATCTAAATTAGCCGGATAAGGTAGTGCGATACCCTCCACGTATAACGAGTCCTGAACCTGTCCTTGGTTTCCCCTTACGAGTACCAACTTGGAAAAGAAACCCGATGCAGAACTAGGATCAAACTCCACTGAAATATTTCCCGATTCCCCGATTCCTAACGAATCCTTGGAATAGGATACCGTAGTACAACCACAATCGGTCACTACCTCCTGTATAGCAAAGTAACTTCCTTGACTGACGGTGTAGTCGAACGTAACGGATTTCAAACCCTGCTCTTCTAGCACCGTACCCAAATCAATCCGGTTGACCTTCCACACCAATTTGGCTACAGCTTGCTGCTGAGCAAACCCTTGGAATCCAAACAATAGCCCTGAAAAAAGAAATAAAAACAGCCGAATCATGCCTGCAAGTAACAAAAAAATATGGCAGTTATGTAGCCTGATTTAGTTAATTTGCATCAAAATTGACCCAATGGCAAGAGTATTAACAGGGATTCAAAGTTCAGGTAGACCCCACCTCGGCAATATTTTAGGAGCAATAGTTCCTGCTATTCAATTGATTGAGCAAAACAGCAAAGAAGAATCATTCATCTTTATTGCAGACTTTCATTCGCTTACCAGCCAAAAAGATGGGGCCATACGCAAGCAAAACACACTTGCGGTAGCGGCTGCCTGGTTGGCCTTCGGTTTGGATATCGAAAAAACAGTTTTTTACAGACAATCCAGAATTCCTGAAGTAGCAGAATTGAATTGGTACCTCAACTGCTTCGCTCCTTTTCCGATGCTTGCCAATGCACACAGCTTCAAGGACAAATCTTCTCGTTTGGCGGATGTAAATGCAGGCTTATTCACCTACCCTGTGCTGATGGCTGCGGATATTTTATTGTATTCAGCAGACCTTGTACCCGTTGGAAAGGACCAACTACAGCACTTGGAAATGGCTCGAGACCTAGCGAGTACCTTCAACCATGTGATGGAAGAAGATATCCTGACCCTTCCTGAGGCGAGAATTGCTACCGATGTGATGACCATTCCCGGTACAGATGGGCAGAAAATGAGCAAATCCTACCAAAACATCTTGGATGTTTTTTTGCCTGAGAAGGAACTCAAGAAAAACGTGAATGCCATCATTACGGACAGCACTCCTTTGGAAGAACCCAAAGATCCAGATACCTGCACCGTATTCAAATTGTATAGTTTGATGGCTACACCTGCCCAAACGCAGGCCTTGCGAGCCCAATACCTCGGAGGTAACTTTGGATATGGCCATGCCAAGAAAGAATTCTTGGACCTCCTATTGACCAAATTCGAGAAAGAGCGGGAAAAATTTGACTTTTTCATGAGCCATCCCGAGGAAATCGAAGCACGACTTTTTGCCGGTGAAGCAAAAGCTCGTCAAGTAGCGCTTCCGCTCCTCAATCGAGTGCGTGAAAAATTAGGATTCCTGTAAATAGGTTTATCAGCGAACCTCTCGAAAGTACTCCCGGTCAAACACCCTAGAATAGATCCACTGGGGCACTTTGTCGTGGTAAGGCATCAAGTCTTGCAACACTTTTTTCTGGGTTTGGTGCGCTTGCATGACTTGAAGTGTTCTGGAAAAGTAGGGCTGAGTTCCAATGGAAAAATCCGGTGCAGGCAGACCTTTTTCCGGTTCCTTTGGGTAATTTCTCTGAAATCCAGCAGAAAGTTTTAAGGCTACCTCGATTTGTTTTTTGCTCAAAGTGACCTGAAAAAGATGCTTGGGCACAAATCCCTGCTCTCCTCGATGCTTTAGAAAGACCAACTCCACGGCTTCGCCAGTGAGGCGATGGTCAGAATGTCCGTACAAGCCTACCTTGGAATCATAAGAAAGGAGCACATCGGGCTTTTGGTCTTGAATAAGCGCATGGACCAAATTCATCAGGCTATCCAAACCTAGTTCATCCAACCCTCCATCGGCATAGTCCAACTGAATCAGACTATCTACGCCTAGAATCTGAGCGCTTTGCTGCATTTCACCCGTGCGCAAGCGGGCCAATTCTTGCTCAGTGGGAATATTGGCAGCATTTCCTTTTTCCCCTCTAGTAAAGCATACCAAAGTAACCTGATGCCCTGCGGCCTTGAGTCCCATGACCGTACCTGCCACGGTTACCTCATCGTCAGGATGAGGAAAAATAGCCAAAACACGTTTTTGGGGGCTGGAAGGAATCAATTCCTCCCGCTTTGCTACATCGGAATCATGCAGCATACTCCTTCCCCAAAAGATGAGGATCAGCGGGGAGCAAACCAGCAGGACGAGTAGAAAAACTAAAATGCCTTTCCCTACCTTCTTCATTCGGAACGCTTCAAGGTGCTTAGGTAACTGACTAGATCACGGATTTCACGCTTCGTCAACAAGGTGCCCATCGGAGGCATGCTCGAAGCGCCCAAGGCAGTAGAAGCAATCTCCTTTTTGGCTATTTCCTTCACTTCCGAACCCACCTGTACCCGCATGCTGTCTTTTTTATCTTCTAAGAGCAATCCCGTGACTTTATCACCAGCCACCAAGGTGAGAGTAATGGTTCCAAATCCAGGAGCCAATCGGTTGCTTGGCTCCACCAAGGCGATCAATAGATCTTGCTTGGAGAGGGTCTTTCCGATATTATCCAAAGCAGGGCCAGCATTTCCGCCCATGTCGTCGTAAGCATGGCAGCGGATACATTGGGCGGTTTGGTTTTGGAAGAAGATGTTACGCCCCCTTTCCGCATTCCCTTCAGCAAGGGCGCCTGCATATTTTTTCCAAGTTTCCCCACCTGCTTTTTGATCCAATAAGGCCTCGTATTGGGTTTTGAGGTTGGCCGAACCCGTAGCAAGTACTGCCTCCTCCAACTCAATCCAAGTACCTTCTGGGAGTTTGCCCAATTTAAAGTCTTCCAAAATAGGAGTCCATTCCTTGAAATCCTTGCTACCTGGTAAACTGCCCAATGTAAGCAAAGCAGTCTGCTGCTCTGCAAGCGTTCTTTTCTTCAAAATCTCCATCAGCAACGGTACTTTTTGGTCATTGGGGAGAGATGTCTGTGCAATCAAGCCAAGTCCCGCTACACGTACCGCTTCGGATACGTCGCGCATGGCATAACTGATGGCATCACTGAGATTAGGAGCAGACATGGCCACTAAAGCCTGGAGTGCTTCTACCTTGACTTCTTGGGAAGGATCAGTTTTTAAACTGCCAAATAAAAAGTCCGCCATCTCCGTCATGCCCAACTTGCCCATGGCCTTGAGGGATTCTTTTCTTAATTCCACTACAGAACTTTTTGCTTGAGTTTCTAACGTTGCTGCCACTTTACGCTTGACCATGGCAGCATCGCGGCTTACTTCACCTCTATACCTTCCATCCACACGGTCCAAAACAGATGGTTTTGCCCAAGTTCCAAGCGCGGCTAAAGACTCTTGTTTTAATGCTTGGGAGACCCCTGGTTTGGCAAGGAATGCGATTACAGCATTCAGGTTCTCTTCTTTACCTAGGCGATGATTGGCACTGATTGCACGTCGCATCAAGGGTTCGTTGGAAAAAGGAGTAGTGGCAAGGATGGCTGCCAATGCCGGCAATGCCGCGGGTACGGATAAATCATCGTGAATGGCACGAGCCGCTTCAGTCACAATATCCTCTTCTTTATCATTCAAAAACTTGGCTAATTCTGCCGATTCCAAGCGTCTCAAGGCAAGAACTGCACCCATGCGTACGGCGTTGGAAGGATGTGTGGAAAGAGCCGCTAAGGGAGCCACTTGCCCGATTTGTGACAAGGCATAGGAAGCCCCGTGACGCAAAAAGGCATCTTCGTCGTTATTTGAAGCCAACAATTGAATCAATGGTTGGATCGCTGCCACATCCTTGGCTCTACCCAAGGCTTCTGCGCTGAAAAAACGTACCCGGGCATTTGGATGGGTCAAATTGGCAATCAATTCCTTGCTGGCCTCTTTGTATCGAATGTCACCCAACCATTTGGCAGCCTGGGCTTGAATCTCAGGGTCGCTATCTTTTAGCAGGGCCACGAGTGGCTTGGCGTAGGATCTGTCTTCCAATCGTGCCATCTGGCTCAATCCCAAAATACCATGGATGCGGGCTAGTTGATTGCTTTTGTCTGTGATCACCTGCTGGAACTGGGCAGCCCCTTTTTGGCCACGCTTCACCAACTCAAATTGTGCTTTGCGACGGATACGCATGTCATCAAAGTATAATTTTGACTTCAGGTCAGTTTCTGATAATTTCTTGTAATCGGCTTTGATTTCTGCTGCTGTTTGCTGCTGCAAAGCCCAGCCATTGGCTGTTTCATCGGTCATCTTCCAGATGCGCCCGTAGCCTTTATCGTTCCAGCCATTGACCCAATCCGCCATATACATGGCCCCATCAGGACCAAAATCTATACCTGTAGGCAGAAAATTACCTACAATTTTCTCGGTTTTGGTGAGTTCAAAAGAAGCTCCTTTGGGTTGTAATTGGAAGGCATGCAAACCAGAACCGGCAGCATTTCCTACAAATTCAACCACAAAAAAGTGATCCTTCCAGCGTTCTCCTAGACCGGCACCTGGGTTAAATACCATGCCGGTAGGTCCACTCACATAGTTCATCAGTGGCGGTGTAATGTAAGAAGCCTGTCCCTCCCAGCGAGGCAGATACATTTTCTCATCCATCCACACCTTGTAGGTATTGTTGTTGGGATCACGGTACTTACCAAACTGCCAATTGATTCGCCATCCTGTATCGGAACCACGAGTGATGTACACCAAGCGTTCCTTTTCACCCGCATGATCCCCATCGTTGTCTACAGAGATGAGGTTGGTGTGCTGATCAAAGACAAACTCGTGGGTATTTCGTAGTCCCCCTGCAAAAATTTCGAAATCAGATCCGTCTGGGTTGGATCGAGCAATCACCCCATTATTGGAGTGGTTGTATTCCGTTCCATCGTCTCCCTTTCCATTAAATCCAATATCTCCAATCCCCCAATAGATGCGTCCATCAGGGCCCATTTCGACGCCCGACATCCCGTGCGCACCAAAGCCGATGTGAATGCCATAGCCGTGTGAAAGGGATTTCTTTTCGTCCATAATCCCATCCCCATTCGTGTCCTGCAATCTCCACATGTCTGGACCTGCTGCTACATACAAGGCATCATCGGTCTTCAATACCCCACCTGCTACATCGGTAACCTCCTCGTGGAAATCGTACACTTGCTTCTGTCCCCAGTCTGCAAGGCCATCTCCATCGGTGTCTTTTAGTTGAAAGACTTCATTTCGCTCTTCGAGCATGTCCTTCCAATCGTGGGACCCATCTCCATTCAAGTCAGCCAACCATTCGTTTTGAGCCGAACGCTCTGGAGATAGTTCCGTACGAAGGAAATTTCGTTTGTCCTCAATCGTCTGTAAAGCAATGGAACGAATTTCCCAATCCTGGTGTCCTCGAATATCAAATTCAGCATTATTGCGGCGAGGCGAACGGGTGTAATAAATGGAACCATCGTCTCCTACTTGCAAGGCGATGGGATCTTTTACCAAAGAATCCGTTCCCCAAACTTCCATTTTCAATCCCTCCACAAGAATAGGGGTCACGGAATTACGAGCCACCTCTGCTTGAATGGCTACTTCTTCTTTGGTAAGGGTGGTAATCCGAAGGTCTACGGGTTCCTCCTCTTTGCAAGAAGCGAATACCACTACGAAAAGAATCAGCGCTTTGCTAATCGACTGGAATGCTGAATTTAGGTTAGGCATGGGTTTAGGGGAATTAACTGCTTGAAAATAAAAAAAATAAAGCTTCAAAACGAGCCGGTCCTCTAAAAAAACCCAAAAACAAAAAATCCCGACTATAAGTCAGGATTTTTTTGTAATTCAACTA
>CANGYY010000086.1 GCA_947458585.1 Cyclobacteriaceae bacterium
GATTCCGGTATGTGCTCCAGGCCAGACGGCCAACTGCCCAACCCAGACGCTGACGATTACGGTGACGGCACCAAGCCTAGTGAACGACACTGCTACTGCCTTTGCGAACGTGCCGAAGACGGGCAATCTGTCGACTAACGATACGAATCCAGCAGGCTCTACCTACGGACAGCCAGCCCAGCAGACGGGTGCCACGCTGACCGTAAATGCAGACGGAACTTACAGTTTCACCGCTACGGCAGCAGGTACCTACACCTACACAGTTCCGGTATGTGCTCCAGGCCAGACGACCAACTGCCCTACGCAAACCTTGACGATCACGGTGACGGCACCTAGTCTAGTAAACGATACGGATACGGCTTTTGCCAACGTGCCGAAGACGGGCAACCTGTCGACTAACGACACGAACCCAGCAGGATCTACCTACGGACAGCCGGCCCAGCAGACGGGCGCTACGCTGACGGTAAATGCAGACGGAACGTATAGCTTCACCGCCACGGCAGCCGGTACTTACACCTACACGATTCCGGTATGTGCTCCAGGTCAGACAAGCAACTGTCCTACGCAGACCTTGACGATTACGGTGACAGGAAATGAACTGGCCGCTGCTTTGGACAATTTCCAAGAGAGAGAAATCAATGGCTTGGTGGGCGGAGTCGTGGGCAATGTGCTCGCCAATGACTTGCTGGGAGGTAAACCAGTCATCCCTAGCCAAGTGGTGATTGCTATTAAAGACGACGGAGGTTTGACTGGAGTGGTGATTGACAAGGAGGGCAACTTGATTCTTCCTGCCGGTGTAGCATCAGGATCTTACGTAGTAGTATACACCATCTGTGACGTATTGGATCCTACCAATTGTGAGGAAGCGATGGTCATCGTTGAGGTCTTTCTGCCAGTAGACGTCAAGATTACCAAATTGGTGGAAGCCCCAGAATGGTTTGAAGGAGACGAGTTTACCTACACCCTCCGCGTGGAAAATACAGGAAAGACTAACGCTACGGCTGTGGTTGTGACAGACAAACTGCCTGTAGGCTTGCGCTATGTGTCTTCGGTTTCTAGTCGAATCCCTGTTACAACTCAAGTGAGCGGCCAGGAAATTACCTGGAGCATGACCCAATTGCCTATCGCTGGCTTCACGGACATTACGCTAACGGTAAAAGCAGCACCACTTGCTGATGGAAAGGAGCAAACGCTTCTCAATACGGTAAGTGTTACTTCCAAGGAACGTGAAATGAGCCCTGCAGACAATACCTCTTCCGTATCCGTCCGATTGAAGGCCTTCTTCATTCCAAATACCATCACTCCGAATGGAGGAGGGGTAAATGACACCTTCGAAATCCCTGGATTGGGTAGGTATGTGACTAACGAATTGGTGATCATGAACCGTTGGGGAGACCAGGTATTTGAGCGAAAGAACTACCAAAACGATTGGGGTGCTGAAGGATTGGTGTCTGGTACCTATTTCTACATTCTGAAGGTAACAGATGAAGAGGGTAAGCAGAGCTCCTTCAAGGGCTTTATCGAGGTGGTAAAAGAACGTGTCAGGAAGTGAAAAAAATGAAATGCATGTTTTGGAAAAACATAGAAAATATAAATCAGGTGAACCGAAAGTCTAGTTTAAAAGGGCTGATCCTGCTGCTGACGATGTTCAGCATGTCTGTTCAGGCGCAGCAATTGCCCCAGTTTAGCCAGTACATATTCAATGGCTTGCACATCAATCCAGCCTATGCGGGGTACAAGGGGGATGGGTACATCCAAACTTCCTACCGAAGTCAATGGATCAATTTTCCAGGAGCTCCCCAAACCCTTTCCTTCACGGCGGATGTGAGTGCCAATGAAGGGAGAATGGGCCTTGGCGTGACCTACCTGAAGGATAAAATAGGGTTGACCGAAAGTAATTTGGGGATGTTGACCTATTCGTACCGAATTTCCACCGGGGATAGAAGTATGCTTTCCTTGGGAGTCAGTGCGGGTATTTCCGAGTATGCCTTTGATCCTACAGGCATGGTGACGGTAAAGCCGGATCCGCTGTTGCCGAGCAGCCGAGTGGCGGCCACTACACCCAATATGAATACGGGGCTATTTTACCACAGCGACAATTTCTATGCAGGCCTTTCCGCCTACAACTTGATCGGCCGTAGGGCATTGCTTCGCCAAGATATTGCGGTGGCCTTCCATGATTTTCATTACTACCTCACGGTTGGCGGGATGCTTCGACTTCAAGATGAGGTACAGCTCAAGCCTTCCGTTCTGGTGAAGCACGTGAAAGGATCCCCGACCAGTTATGACCTGAACGCCATGTTTTTGTTTCGGGAGCGATTGTGGCTAGGCGGTTCCTTTCGATCCAATGTGCGGATTTTCGAGGATCAACTTCAGGAAGACTTGAGCAAGCGCAATGCCGTGGCCTTGGTGATGGAATACTTTGTGTTGCCGAGCATGCGGATAGGCTATGCCTACGACTACAATTTGAATGCGCTCAATAGCTACCGAACTGAATCCCACGAGTTGTCTGTTGGGGTGTATTTAAACCGTCAGCGAAAGATTATTTACAACCCTAGATGGTTTTGATGATGAAGAAAAACATAAATAGGATTATCCGCAATCTTGCCGGTGGCTCAAAATGCCTGTTAACCACAGCGGATAATCGCTCACAGACCACAGTCCACGGTCCACTGCTCACTCAGTTGAACTTCAAACCTGATTTTCATAGGTTACTCGTAAATAAGCAGTTTGTCAGAAAGATGCAGCTATGCTTAGTGGTAGGCTTCCTTCTGCTGATTTCCTTCCCCTTATTTAGTCAGCAAAATATCTTGAACTATGCCGATCAAGAATTTGCCTTGAAGCGGTACGAACATGCTGCTTCCCAGTACGAGCAAGCCTTTGGCCAAAGGGAATCCTACTATTCGGCCAAGCGTGCTGCAGAGAGTTATGGATTGATTCGCAGCTACGAAAAGGCGTTTTCTTGGTGGGGTAAAGCAATCCTTTTTGAGGAATCAAATCGAAACGATAGCCTTCGCTATGCCAATGCAGGGGTGCAGGCAGGGAAAACGCTCGAGGGGCTAGGAATAAAATTGACGGATACCGAAGCAGCGAAGATTTTCGGTCAGCGGGCAGTTACAGACAATCCAAGATTGGAATTTGTTCCCTTAGAAAAATACAACAGTGTGGGTACAGACTACGGATTGAGGGCTGACGAGACGGGAAAAAAGTACCTAGTCACTGATAGAGGGTTGGAGCAGGAAGCGGAGAAAAAATACCTCCGTTTGGACCTCAGAAGAGCGCTTTCAGAAAAGGAAATTGACGGCTTGAATGACCGTGGCTACCACCTTATTTTGGTTGAAAAGGACGGGGCACTCACCCCAGCCGTCGAGGGATCAACAGACTTCTATCACCTCAGCATGCCCACCTTTTTTAAGGTGGGCACGAATCAAGAAGTAATTTTTACGGGAGTGCTGCGGGGGGAGGAGAAAAAATTAGGTCTCGGTAAAACTACGGAATCCTTTCCAGGCCTTTACCGGGCGGAGGTTCAAGCGGATGGAACCTTTGCTAACATCCAGCCGCTGCCATTCAATGAGACGAGTTCCTACAGTGTCATGCATGCCTTTGTGGACAACAATACCTTGTATTTCAGTTCCGATGGGCAGGGAGGCTTTGGTGGGTTTGACATCTACCAGGTGCCAATCCTTGAAAATGGGTATGGATCGGTATTCAACCTTGGGTCAAACGTGAATGGACCGCAGGACGAAGTCTTTCCTTTCGTGAAGGATGGCATCGTATATTTTTCATCCAACCGCTTTGAGAGCCTTGGGGGACTGGATATCTACAGTACAGGTCAATTAGGCAAAGGGAGGACCATGAATCTGGGGAAGGTGTACAATACGCCCCAGGATGATTTTGGGTATTTTATGGATGGGCAGGGCAATCAATTCTTGAGTTCAGACAGAGGCATGTCTGAAAGTAGGGATGACATTTATGCAGGCAAGTATTTGTATGATTATTTCACCTTCCGAATTCTTGGAAAAGACAGTGCCCGATTGGATAGAGATCGAGAATTGGTTGTGGAGCTGAAAAATATAAGCGGGGCAAAAGTAAATCTGGAAAAGGTGAAGGATGGCTTAGTTGCAGAGCTGAGTCAAGGAGAATATTTCCTTGAAATCAGCAGAGAAGGCTACTTGCCCGCTCGGGTGCCTTTCGTGACCACTGATCCAGATGGATTAGCAAAAATCAAAGACATATCCCTAGAGCCCATCGCAGTAGTCGCGGAAAATGAGACGGTTTGGGCATCCACTCCAGTGCTGTTGGCGGAGGACATGGTGTACTTTGATTTGGATGCATACGACATTCGAAAAGATGGGGAAAAGATATTAGCCCAGGCTGTGGAGCTACTCAAAAAATATCCCTTCCTGAGATTGCAAATCGACTCGGATACGGATTCAAGAGGATCCACCAACTACAACGAGCGATTGAGTAAAAACCGATCCATGGAAGTGTTCTTTTACCTGAAAAATCAAGGAATTGCATCAAATCGAATGGAGATCGCTTGGCACGAGGAATCCCGAATTGCCAATCGCTGCGGAGATGGGGAAGCCTGTTCGGATGCCCAGCACCAGGCGAATCGGCGCTCGGTCTTGACGCTATTGATTCAGGAGCAAGACATCGCGAAGTTGCCTACTGGCTGGAATCGCAAAAAAATGAGCTTCCAAAAGTTGTTGCAAAAGTAAAGGGTGTACCAGGTACCAAGACAGATGTACCATGTACCAAGTACGAAGTACAAAGTACAAAGTAGGAATTCGTAGTAGGACATGAATTCTACTAAGAAAGTATCTTGGTACATTGTACACTTTAAACCTATTTTTTAAAAAATAATTGTCCATCTTCTGTTTTTAACATTTTTAGTGACAATCCTTTTTTTTCTTTTTGGTTTCATTTGAATGGAAGACCGTTCAGAGCAGGATTCTATTGGCTTGTTCTCAGGGCATTGGAAGGTCTCACAAAACCGATTACTAGTATTGCTTTTGAATGAAAATAGTGAAGGAGATGGAATTAAAAGAGGCTGTAGAAGTAGCTAGACACATCGCCAATCAAAAGGTAGGTCTAGGGTCGTTGGTAAAAAAACTCGAATGAATCCACAACTAGTTGTTTCGAAGAATACCACCCTCATCAACCAGGGTTTCGCCCCTGGCGAGAAGGCTTCTTTCAATGGGGTGGTCTACGAGGTAGTAGACAATGCGTTGCTACGTGAACGAGTGGCCCAGAAAGCCGATCTCACCAAGCTCTGTACGTCTTTGGTGACAGACATGTCTGGGTTGTTTTTCAATAGCAAAATCAGCCAGCCCATCCATTACTGGGATGTGAGTCAGGTGGTGGACATGAGCCGCATGTTTGCACAGTCTACCTTCAATCATCCCATTGGCAATTGGGACCTGAGCCAGGTGAAAACCATGCGGAGCATGTTTCAAGACTCTTGCTTCAACCAGCCCATCGGGGATTGGGATGTTTCCCAGGTACAGGACATGGGCTATCTGTTTTTCAATTCCTTTTTCAATCAGCCCATCGGGCAGTGGAAGGTCTCCAAGGTCAAGGACATGAGTTTTATGTTTTCCAAATCCCTATTCAACCAAGATCTAGGCGATTGGGATGTGAGTCGAGTGACGACCATGAAGGGCATGTTTAAGGACTTCAATGACAGATTGCCTTTTGGCTCCAAGAATCCATTCAACCAACCCATTGGAAGTTGGAATGTGGGAAGGGTCAAGGACATGAGCATGCTCTTTTTCAACTCCATTTTCAACCAAGCGATTGGAGATTGGGACGTGCGAAATGTACGGCGCTTCACCCGAATGTTTAAAAATTCCCTCTTTAACCAGCCTTTGGGTGATTGGCAGCCCATCAAGGCTGAGGATATGGAAGAATTGTTTTGCAATTCAAAGTTCAACCAAGACTTGTCCGCTTGGCCGGTGTTGCAGCTCTCCAAACCCTTGAATTTTGATTCCAACTGCCCACTTTGGCATTTGTCCAAGCCGGATTGGGGAGGAGCGGACACCCACTTAGAAACAGAATCGAAGCCGAATTAAACCCAACGCATCAACCTATGGTAAAGACGATCAAAAAAACTTGGGCATTGACGATTTTCAAAAGGATAATCCTCATCTCTACGGTTGTACTCATCAAAAAGAAGAGCTATTAGCGGGCGGGCAGTATTTTTTTGAAAAGCTAAGGGTGGATCTTCCTTAGCAGCTAAGCCATTTTCCCAAAGGCAAGAAATCTAAAAGCCCTCCAACAGCCAATTGTGTTCAGCACATGAAAAACGTATTAAAATTTAGATTCTCAACTTGTTACCAAACGAATTGGCTGTCGACAGTGGACCGTCGACCGTTGGCAATATAAATTTATTTCTTTCCCATAAACTGGTTGACATCCAGCCAATGCACAAAGGCATCAAACCAGCGGTTGCTCGTCCGATTGGGATTGCCAAGTCCAAACCCATGCCCTCCGTTTTGGTAGAGGTGGAGTTCCACCGGTCGCCCTGCCTTGTGCCAGGACTGAATAATTCCAAATTGCCCTTGGAATAGAAAATCATCTGTTGCGATCACGTTAAACATCGGTGGTGCATCCTTGGGCACTTCCACAGGTCCCATTCCTCCGTAGATGGGGCCGATAAATGCCAATTTCATCGTGGTCGAGTGAAGGGTGGCATGCATCGTCAATCCAGCACCTGCGGAGAAGCCGATCATTCCGATTCTAGAGGTGTCAATGCCCCATTCTTTGGCATTTTTGACCATCAAGGCATAAGCAGCCTCGGCATCTTCCAATTGGTTGGAAAGATCACGCTGAAGGGGCGAGGGTGCAGGTGTCGTCGTCACTGCGCCTGGTGCAGGAGGCGCATTGCGGGGGCGATTCATCCAAGCCGAAAAATCTTCCAGAGTAGGAGGGGTAGGATACAATCTGTACTTCAGCACAAAGGCGGCGATTCCTTGTTTGGCTAGGGCTTCAGCCACTTCCCAACCTTCATTTCCCATGGAAAGCCAACTGAATCCTCCTCCAGGAGCAACGATTACAGCGGTTCCATTGGCTTTTCCAGGTTCGGGTAGGAAGGGAGTGAGGGTAGCCGTAGAGATATTTCGAGCCATGGGATCTCCCCATTGCCGAAACCAGGTTTCTGGTGCGGGTTGGTTTTCTACAGTGCCAGTTCCTAACAGGATGGCATTGGGTTCTTTGGGTGTTTCAAGTGGATAGATCGTACCGTCCTGGGAAAATGCAGCACCCGCGAAGAGCACAAACAAACTTAAGAGGCCAGATTTGAGCAGGTTCTTCATAGGTTAGGTGTTTGAGTTTGAAAAGATAAGCTCTTGACTTCCGGATGGAAAGCCTAACGATTTTATACCAATGGAGAATTTGAAGGCAATTCGTGAAGAATTGGACCAACCTTGCAAGGGGAGGCAAAAAAAGTCCCTCCAGCAGGAATTGCTGAAGGGACTAATTTACTCAAGACTTGAGTGGAGCTGGCGAGAGTCGAACTCGCGTCCAGATAAGGAAACACCGTACCGTCTACATGCTTAGTCACCGGTTGGGTTTTCGACCAATCTATGCTGGGTGACACACCTGAGCTTGGCTTAGCGATTGATCTTAGACTTGCTTAATCGCA
>CANGYY010000087.1 GCA_947458585.1 Cyclobacteriaceae bacterium
GTTCATCGAAACATTGCCAATATGGTCGTCCATACAGACTTGAATCTTTTGTCCGTCTTACAATATGCTGTAGAGGTATTGGAAGTGGATCACATCATTGTCTGTGGGCACTACGGCTGCGGTGGAATTGAAGCGGCTTTAGGCAATAAAAGTTTCGGGCTGATCAACAAATGGCTACGAAATATCAAAGAGGTATATAAAATTTACCAAGCAGAGATCAATGCCATTCCCGAGCACAAGGATCGTGTCAACCGACTTGTGGAATTGAATGTATTGGAACAATGCCAGGATCTGATCAAAACATCCATCATTCAAAAGTCTTGGCAAGACCGAAAATCCCCAGAAATTCATGGATGGGTATATGGTCTCAACAATGGGTTGGTCAACGAACTCACCACCATCAAACCTGACTTTGAAGCGATACATCCTATTTTTAGGTATACGGAAGGTCAACTGTAAATCACTTCGTATTTACCCTTTTTAGGAAATTGTAGTCCAATTGTTGAATTACATTAGTTCGAATGTTTTATTTTTCGAATCAGTTGTTATAATTCTTCAATGCAAACCGGATCTTTTCATTCTTCAACCCCCCTTCTTCTTGAATCAGGAGAGGTTTTGGAGCAGTATTCCTTAGCCTACACCACCTATGGTCAACTCAATGCAGACCATTCCAATGTGGTTTGGGCGGTGCATGCGCTTACCGGAGATGCCAAAGTTGCTGATTGGTGGAGTGGCTTGGTTGGAGAAAATGCGCTCTACAATTATTCCTCCCACTTCATCATTTGCGCCAACCTCCTTGGAAGCGGTTATGGGTCTACCAATGCACTCAGTGAAAATCCTTCGACCGGCACCCCCTATTTTTATGATTTTCCAGTGCTCAGCACCCGGGATTTGGCGCAGAGTTTGGAATACCTACGACAGCATTTAAAGATTGAGCAGATCCATACGCTCATCGGCGGATCATTAGGAGGGCAAGTGGCCTTGGAATGGGCTTACACCCTGGGCCAAAGACTTCAGCACGCCATCATCATTGCATCCACCGCAAAGACTTCCCCTTGGGTCATTGGATTTAATGAAGCGCAACGCATGGCCATTGCGGCAGATAACACCTGGGGACAAACGCATGAAGATGCAGGCAAGAAAGGTCTGGAGGCAGCACGAGCAATTGCCATGCTGAGTTACAGAAACCCTTCCGACATCAATACCAAACAGAAAGAATCTGAAGAGAAATTAGACGGTTTTTTAGCGGCGTCCTACCTCAGGTATCAAGGTTCAAAATTAGCCAAGCGATTTCAGGCATTCTCCTATTGGACTTTGACTAAAGCCATGGACAGCCATGACATTGGAAGAGGTCGAGGTGGTGTGGAAACCGCCTTGGAAGCCATACAATCTAGGGTATTGGCTGTAGGCGTTAATTCTGACCTCCTATTTCTTGCCGAAGAAGCGCAATTTTTGAGCCAGAAGGTACGGACAGGAAATTACGGTGAAATCGTATCCACCGCAGGACACGACGCATTTTTGATAGAGTTTGCCCAACTTTCTAGCCTGATCAAAAAATTTTACCGCTAAGCAGAGATGTTGACTGCTACTCCTTAGGGTTTCGCTTTGGTCCACTCTACCGTACGACCAATCAAGGAAAATCCAATGTATCCTTTCACTTCCAGGACTTCTTTGGATTTCAGTGTTACCTGACAAGAATAAGTCTTCCCCGTTTTCGGGTCATAAATAGTCCCATCTTCCCACATTCCAGAATCATATTTCAATCCTTCCAACAGATTCAATCCAATCAAGGGACGGGATTTCAATTTGGGATCGGGATTATCTTTATCTAAAACTGGTCTACCTCCAGGGTTTGGATCTTTCAACCACACAATTTTGCCGATAAATGTGGTTCCCTTCTTCAAAATTTCAACTTTAGCAGTTTTTTCGGTATTGTACCACACTCCCAAAATTGAATTTTCGGATTGGGCTTTAACAAGCGTAACTGTAAAAAAGAAAAGAAGGAAAAGCGAAGCGTAACCGGTAACTTTTTGCATGAATTCTAGTTTTATACACTACTAAATAAGGATGGTTTTGTTTGTGCATCTGTAAGGTTAATTCTTCCTATGGGCTCATTAGTTTTTGATTATAAGGGACTCGAATTGACCTTATTGCCAGAAAAGGCAGTTTGGATTGAATCCTTGGGTGTTTTATTGCTTGCGGATCTTCATTTTGGAAAGGCTTCTCATTTTCGGAAAGCTGGAATCCCTATACCAGAGCAAGTACACGACCTGGATTATATCCGAATAGAGAAATTAATTCGAAAACATAACCCTACCCATACCTACTTCTTAGGAGATTTGTTTCACAGTTCATGGAATGAGCAATGGGAGGATTTACTTACGTTTTTGGGGCAGTTTCAAGAGTCAACCTTTCATTTGGTACTCGGAAACCATGACATTTTACCCTCATACCACTACCAAGATTCAAGGTTGCAAGTTCATCCTAAGTCAGTAATTCTGGAATCCTTGCTACTCAGCCACGAGCCAACAGTTCCCCCATTGGGAATGCTCAATGTTTGTGGCCACATCCATCCCGGAATTCTTCTCAAAGGAAAGGCCAAGCAATCAGTACGCATACCTTGCTTCCATTATTCTGAGAATAGTTTAGTCTTGCCAAGTTTCGGGAATTTCACAGGCCTTTTCTTGATCCATGGAAAAAAATCAGATTTTATTTGGGGCATAGCTGAAGAGCGCGTTATTCCCATCCTTTCTCCTCTTGTTATTGGGTAAATCGGCTAAGCTTTTCTATTTTTGAAAAGAATTTGATATTTCATGGCGAATCCAGCAAAAACAAAAAAACAACTCGGATACTTTAAGTTTGGTAGCGTCCTGTTTAGCACGACTTTATCACTTTTCATCGTGGGTCTTTTTGGAATTATTTTGATTCAAGCGAGTTCATTGACTAAAATGATTCGTGAGAACATTGAAATTCAGGTGTTTTTGGATAAAGGATTGAGCCCACAACAATTGTCGGAAATCCGTAAAAATTTAGCGGAAAGACCCTTCGTATTGGCCAAAGAAGATAGTGTTCAATTGAGATTCATTTCGAATAAAGAAGCTGCTGAAACGTTTATTAAAAATACGGGCGAAGACTTTACCAAATTCTTAGAAGACAATCCACTCCGAGATAGTTATGTGTTTTCGGTGTCTGAGGAATTCCAGAGTTCAGAACAACTAACAATTATTGCGAAGGAGTTGGAAGCGATCCCTGGGGTATTTGAAGTTTCCTACATGACGGACTTAGTAGATTCCATCAACAAAAACCTGTTTAAAGTTTCCCTGATCATGGGAGGATTCATCCTTATCCTGATTGTGACCGTAATCATGTTGATCAACAATACGATTCGATTGGCACTCTTTTCTCAGCGCTTTTTGATTCGCTCCATGCAATTGGTGGGTGCTACGCGTGGGTTTATCCGTAAACCATTTTTAGTCCGAGCCTTCCTTTTTGGGATTTTGGCCGGAATTTTAGCATCTGCAATTTTATTTAGCCTTTTGGAATACACCAAAGGGAATATCGAAGGTTTTGCAGCCTTGCAAAATACAGAACTGATGCTCCTACTATTCGCTACCTTATCGGTCATGGGTGGACTCCTTTCAGGATTTAGTACCTTGCGTGCAGTCAATAAATACTTAAACATGTCCTTGGACGAACTCTATTAATCCATGAGCAATACTTCTTTTCCCTTTTCCAAAAAAAATTACCTATTCCTATTTCTAGGTTTGGGGCTGATTGTCCTAGGTTTTGTAATCATGGGTATGGATAGTACTCCGCATGGCAACGGATTTATGGGCCTGACACTAGGACCCATTATTACCCTAGCCGGGTTTGTACTTGAGTTCTACGCTATTTTTGCCAAGTCACCCAAATCCTAATTTTCAACTTACTCAGCTAAGAGTCCCTCCTTTCCCATGCAGCAAGAAGCTTACGGTGAAGTATTTTTGATCAATAAACCTTTGGAGTGGACTTCATTTGATGTGGTTAAAAAAGTCAGAAATGCCTTACGCATCAAAAAAGTGGGGCATGCGGGAACGCTTGATCCCTTAGCAACAGGTTTACTCATCGTTTGTGCTGGCAAAATGACCAAGCAAATTGAAGGGTATATGGGTCAGGAAAAAGAGTATACCGGAACATTTGTTTTGGGGTCTACCACAGAATCTTTTGACTTAGAAAAGCCCATTATCCCAGTGGCAGATCCTTCTTCCATCACTTTGGAACAAGTTCAAGAAGCAGTGGTGAAATTGACTGGCACCATTTTTCAGATCCCACCCATGCATTCTGCCATTAAAGTGGATGGAAAGCGTGTCTATGCCTCTGCTCGGTTGGGAATTGAAGTTCAAATGAACCCCAGACAGGTGGAGGTTCGAGAATTTGAAATTTGTCGATTTGAAAATGGCGAGGTCGATTTTCGAATCAGTTGTTCTAAAGGAACCTATATCCGGAGTTTGGCTCGGGATCTGGGAGTTAGCCTAGGCGTAGGTGCCTACTTAAAAGCCTTGTGCCGTACACGAATTGGAACCTATTCCCTGAAAGATGCCAAGGAGGTTGCCGATTTGGTAGAAGAAATAAAATCGAGATCCAATGAAAATCTATCACCAACTCGCTGATTTTCATCCCCCACAGTATTCGGTAGTTACCTCTGGCACCTTCGATGGGGTACATTTGGGTCATCAGAAAATCCTTGGCAGGCTGAAAGAGTTGGCTGCGCGCAAACAGGGTGAAACGGTGCTCCTCACCTACTGGCCACATCCTCGATTGATTCTCCAACCCGAAGACAATAGCCTACGGCTGCTAACTACCTTAACTGAAAAAGTGAAGCTATTGGAAGAATTGGGTGTGGATCATTTAATCATTCTTCCCTTCACCAAGGAATTGTCACAAATGAGTTCAGAGGAATTCATTCGAGAAATTTTGGTGGAAAAAGTTCAAACAAAAACCTTGGTCATTGGCTATGATCATAAGTTCGGGAAAAATAGAGAAGGAAGTTTCGAGTACCTCAAAAGCCACAGTCACCTTTTTGGTTTTGACATGGAAGAGATTTCGAGGCAAGATGTGGACGACTTAGCAGTATCAAGCACCAAGATAAGGACCGCCTTGGCTCAAGGTGATATTTCCACCGCCTCCAAATACTTAGGTAGACCGTATTTTTTGAGTGGCCAAGTGGTGAAAGGACAACAAATTGGCCGATCTATCGGGTTCCCTACGGCCAATATCCAGGTAGTAGACAAATACAAGTTGCTTCCTCGAGATGGCGCCTATGCTGTCTATGCAGAAGTAGGAGCAATTCGATACAAAGCAATTTTAAATATTGGCGATCGCCCAACGGTGGATGGAAAAAAGAAAACCATTGAAGCCCATCTGATTGATTTTGATGGGGATGTTTATGGTCAAGAACTCTCCATCCATTTCCAAGAATTTTTACGCGAAGAGGAAAGATTTGAAAATTTGGATGCCCTCAAAAATCAGTTGGTGATAGACCGTGAACGCGCTATCTTTATTCTGTAAACTCAAAAGCAATGATTCACAAGACCGTAAAAAATGCAGAAGAGGCAGTAGCGGATATTCCCAATGGAGCCACTTTGATGATGGGAGGCTTTGGATTAAGTGGGATTCCAGAAAATTGCATCTCTGCCTTACTTAGAAAAGACGTTCGTGACCTAACCATCGTGTCTAATAATGCAGGCGTAGATGAATTTGGGATAGGCCTTTTTCTCAAAAAACGAATGGTGAAGAAAATGATTTCGAGCTATGTCGGAGAAAACGATGAATTTGAGCGGCAACTTTTATCCGGCGAATTAGACGTGGAATTGGTTCCTCAAGGAACATTGGCAGAGCGCATTCGAGCAGGTGGAGCAGGTATTCCTGCCTTCTTTACCCCTGCAGGAGTAGGAACAGAAGTCGCTGAAGGAAAAGAAACTCGTGAGTTTAATGGAAAGCTTTACTTGATGGAAACTGCATTGACTGCTGATTTCGCACTTGTCAAAGCCTGGAAAGGAGATACAGCCGGAAATTTGATTTTTAAGGGCACCGCTCGCAATTTCAATCCCATGATGGCCACAGCTGGTAAAATCACCATTGCAGAAGTGGAGGAATTGGTACCTGTAGGTAGCTTAGATCCAAATGCAATTCATACACCAGGAATCTATGTGCAACGCATTTTTCAAGGAGAAAAGTATGAAAAACGAATTGAACAGCGAACGGTTACGGCTTGAAGTTTTAATACCCATGAGCGAATCATTTCTCCTACCTAAACTTTTCAAACCCAATGTTGACTAAAGAACAAATTGCCAAACGAATTGCCAGGGAAGTTGAACATGGGCAATACATCAATTTAGGTATAGGAATCCCTACCCTAGTGGCCAATTACATTCCTTCCCATTTGGACGTAGTCCTACAATCCGAAAATGGTTTATTGGGAATAGGACCCTTCCCAAAAGAAGCAGATGTGGATCCGGATTTAATCAATGCAGGAAAGCAAACCATCACCATGTTGCCAGGTTCAGCAATATTTGATTCTGCCCAATCCTTTGCCATGATTCGAGGTGGTCATGTGCATTTGACCATCCTAGGGGCTATGGAAGTTTCTGAGCATGGCGACATTGCGAACTGGAAGATTCCAGGCAAAATGGTGAAGGGCATGGGTGGAGCAATGGATTTAGTGGCTTCAGCCAAGCACATTATTGTGGCCATGCAGCATTGTTCAAAAGATGGGCAATCCAAATTATTGCCTTCCTGCTCCCTACCCCTTACGGGAATTCGTTGTGTTAAAAAAATTGTCACGGATCTAGCGGTATTGGAAATTGATCCTGCTGGTGGTTTTGTACTCTTGGAAAGAGCTCCTGGAGTTACGGTAGAAGAAATTAAGTCTAAAACAGCAGGTAAATTGATCATCAACGGTGAAATCCCGGAGATGACATTTGATTGATCCTGTGCCGATAAAGTAAATTATTCAGTTAATAAAACGTATGAAAAAATCAGAAATCAACTTTCAAATTGAATTGGATGAATCCAACCTACCCAAGGCCATTCGCTGGGATGCATCTGATAAGGAAGGCGAAGGAGCAGAATCCACCAAAAGTATCAGTTTGAATGTTTGGGATAATCTCAACCACTCTACCCTTCGAATTGACCTGTGGACAGATGAGATGTCAGTCGTAGAAATGAAACGATTTTACATCGATATTCTTGGCGGTATGGCACAAACCATTTTGAATAGCACGGGAGACGAATACATGTCAGAGGAAATCAAGGACTTGTGTGACCGCTTGGTTAAGCACGTCAATGAAGAAAACAAGAAAAGTCTATAACTGCCTAAATTCCTTGTGAATAGGCTTTTTCAAACCTTCCTACCACTCCTTTTCGACTTATTTATAGATTGATATATTATTAACACAACACCCTTTTGTTCAGTGTATTTTCAAAATAATCGCCTAATAATTTTATTATTTTAATTTAAA
>CANGYY010000088.1 GCA_947458585.1 Cyclobacteriaceae bacterium
AACCAAGAACCTCCATTCACTTTGGTGTTCTCCATGGTTGGTTTCGGAACGAAAGAAGTCGAAATCACTGGAGGAATTTCCAACCTTTCGGTTGAACTAGCCGAAGTTTCTATTTTAGGACAAGAAGTCATGGTATCGGCATCTAGAGTGGAAGAAAGTATCTTGAAGTCTCCAGTTTCTGTTGAGAAAATGGACATCATTGCTATTCGCGATGTGCCTCAAGCGAGTTTCTACGACGCTTTGAACAACATGAAAGGGGTAGAAATGAGCACCCAGTCTTTGACCTTTAAATCATTCAACACCAGAGGTTTCAACGCCAATGGTAACGTGAGAACGGTTCAAATGATTGATGGTATGGACAACCAGGCTCCAGGTCTAAACTTCTCTGTAGGTAACATTGTAGGTATCTCTGAATTGGATTTGGAAAGCGTTGAATTGCTTCCAGGTGCAGCTTCTGCACTTTATGGACCAAACGCAATCAACGGTATCCTATTGATGAACTCAAAAAATCCATTCCAGTACCAAGGTCTTTCTGCTAGTGTGAGAACTGGTTTGATGGATCAGAAAGACAGAACTACTCAAGGAACAGGTTTCTATGATTTCAGCGCACGATATGCCAAGGCAATCAATGATAAACTTGCATTCAAAGTCAATGTACAGTACTTGAAGGCTGATGACTGGCAGGCAAATGATTTCAGAGATCAGTCCTTATTGAATGCTTCTCGAATCAACAGAGGTGACCGAATCACTAATCCAGGTTACAATGGTGTAAACATCTATGGTGACGAAACTAACGTAAACATGAACTCTGTTGCTCAGAGCATGGTTACTGCTGGCGCTTTACCTGCTGCTCTTCTACCATTGATTCCTCAGACCTTTGTATCCAGAACAGGTTACAGAGAATCTGATTTGGCAGATTACGGTACTAAATCTTTGAAATTGAATGCAGCTTTGCATTACAGAATCAATGACCGTGTGGAAGCCATCATTCAAGGTAACTATGGTTTCGGTACCACGGTATACACCGGTGCTGATCGTTATTCCATTGCCAACTTCAAACTGGGTCAGTACAAAGCTGAATTGAAAGGTGCCAACTGGTTCTTGAGAGCATATACAACTCAAGAGCGTTCTGGTGACGCATTTGCTGTAGGTATTGCTGCTCAAGGTATCAACGAAGCTTGGAAGCCAAGCAGCACTTGGTTCCCTCAGTACGTAGGTGCATTCGCACAAGCTAGAGCAAGAGGATTGGACAATGCCATGGCGCATGATGCTGCAAGAGCATTTGCTGACCAAGGAAGATTGCTTCCTGGAACTCCTGCTTTTGAAGCTGCAAAAAATGGAGTAGTAAACAGACCTATCCCAGGTAATGCTCAAGGTGTAGGTGCTAAGTTTGTCGATAAGACCAACCTGTACCACGTTGAAGGTTCTTACCAGTTTACAAACATCAAATGGGCTGATTTCGTTGTAGGTGCTAACTTCAGAACCTACCAGCTAAACTCTGACAAAACCCTTTTCGCAACTGACGAAAATGGCGATGAATTTACCATCAAAGAGCATGGCGCATACGCACAGGGTGCTAAGTCTCTATTCAATGATAAGTTGAGATTGACTGCTTCTGCTCGTTACGATAAGAACGAAAACTTCAAAGGTCAGTTGTCTCCACGTGTATCTGGTGTGTACTCCGCTGGTACTCACAACTTCCGTGCTTCTTACCAGACTGGTTTCCGTCTACCGACTACCCAGGATCAATACATTGACTTGGTTACTCCTCAAGCACGTTTGATTGGTGGTCTTCCACTTTTCAGAAACAAGTATAACTTCTCTGGAAACCCAGTGTATACCCTTGCTACAGTAACTAACTTCGGAGGCGCAGTATTGGCTGATACCCAGCCATCTTCTCCAGTTTTCCAGGCTACTATCCAGCAGGCTACCCAGTTAGCGATTACTCAGGCAACTAATATCGTAACTCAGCAAGTACTTGCAGGCCAGATTCCAGCAGCTCAGGCCCCAGCAGCGATTGCCGCTTTAGTACCTAGCATTGTACCGCAAATCGCAGCTCAATTGGTGCCTGCAAATGCAGCAGCAGCAAACAGAAGCAAATTGACTCCATTTAAGCCTAGCGAATTCAAACCTGAAACCGTTAGATCTTATGAATTGGGTTATAAAGGATTGTTTGCTAACAAATTGTTGATCGATGCCTATGCATATTTCAACAGCTTTGAAAACTTCATCGGTGGCCAGGTATTGGTACAGGATAAGAACTATGTGGCTACTAGCCCAGCATCAACTTTGGGTCTTAACCTATTGAACGCAAACACCAGAAACATCTACTCCATGCCAGTAAACAGAACTGAGACCATCAAATCTTGGGGATGGGCTTTAGGAGCAGATTACAAGTTGCCTAAAAACTACACACTTGGTGGTAACGTGTCTTACAATACCCTTCAGGACCTTGAAGAGTTGACCGTAACTGGTTTCCAGCCTTCTTTCAACACTCCTGAGTACCGTTATGTAGTGAACTTTGCAAACCGTGAGATTGTAAAAAATATCGGTTTCTCCATGTCTTACAGATGGCAGGGTGAGTTTGTTTGGCAGTCTTCTTTCGTAGCTCCAGCAGTTTCTTCTAGACAATTGTCTGTGATGCCTGCTTTCGGAACTTTCGATGCGCAAATGAGCGTAAAAATGAAGGCCTTGAAGTCTATCTTGAAAATCGGTGGATCTAACTTGTTCAACAGCACTGGATACAGACAAGCATGGGGTAACCCAACTGTAGGTTCCATGTATTATGTGAGCTTGACATTTGATGAGTTCTTGAACTAATCAAATCCGCTTTAATGAAAAGAGGCTGTTCGAAAGAGCAGCCTCTTTTTTTTGTACTAAGTACTAAGTACAAAGTACAAAGTACCCTGCCTACGGCAGGCAGGCAGGCAGGCAGGCAAGATCCAGAAGAAGCACCATTTGAATAATAACACAATCCCCTACTTCATCATTCCTAAATCAGCGTTGGACATTCGACATTTTGATAGTATAAAGTAACAAGTATCAAGTATCAAGATGTAAAACCTAGGAGGTACCATGTACCCAACTTAAGCAGGAAGGCAAGATGCTTTCGAAGCACCATTTGGATAAGAACACAATCCCCTACTTCACCATTCCTAGATCAGCGTTGGACATTCGCCATTTTGATAGTATAAAGTAACAAGTATCAAGTATCAAGATGTAAAACCTAGGAGGTACCGTGTACCCAACTTACAGCAGGAAGGCAAGATGCTTTCGAAGCACCATTTGCGTTAGTACACGAATTTCTACTTTGTACTTTGTACATTGTACTTAGTACTTGTGGTACTTGGTACAAAAAAAGGCCACCCCTCCGGATGACCTTTTTGAAATTAGAACTAGTTGAAGGTTAATGCACCTCTCCCATCATTTTCTTCAATACAGGCTTTAGAAGCAGCAATACGAAGGCAGAACCTATCACCGTATACACTATCAACATAAACTGATCTGGCATGGCTGCAAGGCCTTCTTCTGATCCCCCACTCGCTTCACCCGCAATCAAGCCTGCAAATAAATTGCCCAAGGCCACTGAAAGGAACCAAATCCCCATCATTTGACCTCCATACCCTTTTGGAGCCAATTTGGTCACTAGCGAAAGCCCTACCGGGGACAAACTCAATTCACCAAAAGTGTGAAACAAAAAGGTGATAATTAACCAACTAGGCGCTGCTAACTCTCCTGAAGCAGCAATTTTGGTTGCGAAATACATCACAAAGAAACCAACACCCAACATCGCAAGTCCAAAGATGAACTTTAAAGGAGAACTAGGTTCTAAATTCTTACGTCCCAACCAAACCCAAAGAGCGGCAAAGAAAGGTGCGAAAATGATGATGAATAAGGAATTGATGGATTGGAAATAGCCTGTAGGAACCTCCCAGCCTAACACCGTACGATCCATAAAGCGCTCGGCAAATAAGTTCAAGGTTGAGCCTGCCTGCTCAAATCCAGACCAGAACATGGCTGAGAAAAAGAATAGGATGGCAATTACACCCACTTTGTTCTTATCGGCTTTAGAGAGGCCTCCAAAAGCAATTACATAGCCCAAATATCCTGCGGCTACAAGCGCAATGACCACACCAGAGGATTTAGCAATTGCTGCCGCATCGATCGTCACAATTCCTGAGAATAGGACTCCGATCACTACCAAGCCCACCAAACCAATCAGGGAGGTAATGCTTTTCAATTTCTTTTGTGCTTGCTGTTCGGCTGTGCTTTGCGCCACAGGCACTTCACCATATCCATCTAATGAACTACCCGTCAATTTGTATTGAATCAGACCAAAGATCATTCCTAGCCCTGCTAGACCAAAGCCCAAATGCATGTCGTATTCAGCCACTGAGGCACAAGCAAGAGGCGCGATAAATCCACCAATATTGATTCCCATGTAGAAAATAGAAAAGCCTGCATCTCGCTTGGAACTGCCCGCTGGATAAAGTTGACCTACAATGGAACTAATATTTGGCTTCAAAAGCCCCGTACCTAGGACAATCAAAAGCAAGCCCAAAAAGAAGGAAGTAGTATCTAAGCTACTCAATGTGGATTTTGCTTCAATACTTCCAGTTACCCAATCTTCAATTCCTGGAAACGTCATTAAATAGGTTGTCAAGCTAGTTTCTGCTTTCATAATTCTTGCCGCCCAACCTTCAATCCCTGGAACTGCCATCATAAAATGGCCTAGAGCGATAATTATTCCTCCATACCATACGGACTTTTTCAATCCAAACAATCGATCTGCAAGCCAACCACCAGGTAAGGCCAATAAGTAAACTCCCATGGTGTAAAGCCCATAAACAGCCCCCGCTGTGGGATCATCAAAACCGAGCCCACCATCTGCAATGGCTTTGGTCATGAATAGAATCAATAGGGCGCGCATGCCATAGTAACTGAAGCGCTCCCACATTTCTGTAAAGAATAAAGTCATCAGTCCTTTCGGGTGACCAAAGGCAGTAGGACCTGCAAATTCGGAGTTGAGTGCTTTTTCCAAGGATGTTTCGGGTTGATAAGGTTAAATTCCTTTGCAATGATAAACTTTTTTAGCGCTTGATTGCAAAGAATATCTATTAATCCCAATTAAATAAGCAAACAAAAATTGGGGAATTAACCCTAAATGAATCTAAATAAATTGTTCCTTTTTAGAATTCATAATATCCTATTTTTATTTTACGAAATCGATTGAAATAAAAAATTAAGGGGTTTTTACGTTGAAGTATTGATTCTGAAATACTAATTTTGAGTAGTACTTTTTTTAAGTAAACCCAAATAAAACTAAAGAATGCAGCAGCCACTTACCCCTAACACTCCCCTGTCACTTTTTGCTCAAAAAATTCACTATCAACTACCTCCTTCTAAATTAATAGAGCATGCCTTGGAGCGTAAAGAAGGAATCCTTACAAAGACAGGGGCATTAATGGTTAATACTGGGAATTTTACAGGAAGATCCCCAAAGGACCGGTATCTAGTTCAAGATTTACTGACAAAAGATTCCGTTTGGTGGGGTGATATCAATATCCCCATAGACTCGGAACATTTTGAACAACTTTATTCCAAGATGTTGGACTTCTTGCAAAATAAAGAAATCTACATACGTGATTTACAGATAGGCGCTGACCCTGAATATCGTTTATGCATTCGAGTAGTGACCACCCTAGCCTGGCATAATCTGTTTTGCGATAATCTTTTTATCCGTCTTTCCGCTGAAGAATTAGCAGTATTTAAACCAGAGTACACGATTTTCTGTGCACCAGAATTTATGGCAGATCCAAAGTTAGATGGGGTTAAAAATTCGAATTTCACTATTTTGAATTTAAGTCAAAAAACAATTCTAATTGGGGGAACAGCCTATGCAGGGGAAATGAAAAAAGGAATGTTCTCCATCATGAATTACCTTTTACCTAAAGAGAAACTTGTCCTACCGATGCATTGTGCGGCGAATGTTGGTCGTGATGGGTTATCCGCCTTATTTTTTGGTTTATCCGGCACGGGAAAGACCACACTTTCCTCAGATCCTAACCGAATGCTTATTGGGGATGATGAACATGGTTGGTCTAAAAAAGGAATCTTCAATTTTGAAGGAGGATGCTATGCAAAGGTAATAGACCTAAGTGCCGAAAATGAACCTGAAATCTTTCATGCAATCAAAGGAGGAGCCATTTTAGAAAACACGCTATTTGTTCCAGGAACCCTAGAGGTGGATTACCAAAATAGATCGGTTACCGAAAATACACGAACTGCCTATCCATTAAGTCATATTCCTACAGCAGTTATTCCTTCTTTAGCCGAGGCACCGAAACATATTTTTTTCCTTACTGCAGATGCTTTTGGAATTTTACCTCCCATTGCCAAACTTAGTCAAGATCAAGCCATGTACCATTTTCTTTCGGGCTATACCGCTAAAGTTGCAGGCACAGAGATAGGAGTAAAAGAACCTAAATTAACTTTTTCTGCCTGTTTTGGTGCTGCATTTTTACCCTTACATCCCCTCCGATACGCGGAATTATTGGGTGAAAAATTAAAATCTACCCATGCAACTGTTTGGTTAATCAATACGGGCTGGACGGGAGGACCTTATGGGGTTGGATCTCGGATAAAACTGAATTACACTCGGGCCATGATCAATGCTGCTTTAGAAGGGAAATTAGATTTTGCTCCTTTCCGAAAGGATCCTGTTTTCGGTTTTCAAGTGCCAGAAATTTGCCCCCATGTACCTGCATCCCTATTAAATCCAAAAGCAAACTGGAAGGATCCCATAGACTATGATCGACAAGCAAAAGAATTAGCAACTGCCTTTCGAAAAAACTTTGAAACCTATACTTCCGACTTAAATATGGATTTGATCAAAGGCGAGCCATTGATCTAACAAGAATTGAATTTCAATCTAGTCTTTTTAAATAAGCAGCATTAAAAAGCCGAGACATTGCCTATTTTTGCATCGCGAATTAGCAACAATCACTAATCATCCTATAAAGCCATGAAAACAGCTGAAATAATAACAGAAAAAGGAACCATGCGTGTAGAGTTTTACGAAAAAGATGCGCCAATCACCGTGCAAAACTTCGTAGATCTTTCAAACAAAGGTTTTTACGATGGACTGACCTTTCATCGTGTCATTCCAAACTTTGTCATCCAAGGTGGCTGCCCTACAGGAACCGGTACAGGAGGTCCTGGATACAAAATCCAGTGTGAACTAACTGGCGAAAATCAATACCATGACCGTGGTGTCCTTTCTATGGCACATGCAGGAAGAAATACCGGAGGATCTCAGTTTTTTATCTGCCATAGCCGTGCCAATACAGGTCACTTAGATCGTAACCATACCTGCTTTGGTAAGGTGGTAGAAGGTCTAGAAGTAATCGATGCTATCCGTGCGGGAGACA
>CANGYY010000089.1 GCA_947458585.1 Cyclobacteriaceae bacterium
ACGGAATCGGTTACTTAATTTCGGTTAAATGAACTTGCTTTTTGAAAGTTCAATGCCGTAATTGGACTGCAAATTTATGACTCTGAATTCTAAATGCCAAGAATCAAATCCATCTTTCTCATAAAAGTTTCCATATTTTTTGGATTCCTATTGCAAAGTATTCATTGTCAGGCGGATGTACCCCGATTAATGATTGCGGATTCTTTGTTCAACCAGAGAAGTTACAAGGAAGCCATGGAGATTTACGAGGTAAATTTCGAATCCGGGATCTATTCCCCTTCCATGCTCCTCAAAATGGCCTTCATTGCTGAAGGCATTGGAGATAGCGAACGCGCTACACTTTACCTTAGCAAATACTACGATTTAAGTCCCAACCCCCAGACCATCTCCAAAATCAAAACCCTCACCGGCCAAGCAGAATTGTTCGGCTATGAGGTCAGTGACGGGATGCGATTTGTTCTCTTTTTGGTAGAATACAAAGAGATTATTGTGGGAGGCTTGACCTTGTTTTTGATCATGTCCTTGATTGTGTTGTGGTCCCAAGGGAAAAAATTGAACGAGGCCCGAATTTACTGGCCTTCATTCATCCTAATTGCCATCATTTTTGCAAGCAATAATTTTTTAAATGGCCCTTCCACAGGCCTAGTAAACTCCAGCCCTACGCTAATTCGATCCAAACCCAGTGCAGGAGGGGATTTAGTGGACCTTGTAGAACCAGGACACCGAGTGACCATCAAATCCTCCCAAGACATCTGGTACGAGATCGAATGGAAGGAACAAATTGCCTACATTAAAAAAGAGGATGTGACAAGATTGTAAGTGTGAATTGTACAATGTACCTGCCTGCCTACGGTAGGTAGGCCTGAGGTAGGCAGGCCAAGTACAAAGTAGGGACACCATTTATGATCTCAATTCTTACTATATCATGCAGGCAGAGGTCTTGATTCATTTTTAATGTCGAATGTCCAACGCCGAGTGTTGAATGTCGAAGTAGTGCATCGCATTGGAAATTGAAATTACTTCCCGAAACGTCTTGCCTGCCTTGCTCTCAAAAAAAAAACCACATAGACACCTAGAAAATAAATCCCTATGTGCCTATGTGGTTAAAAACAAAAACCTAGATGTAGTCTAATATCTTGGTTCTCGGTTCTTGCTTCTCTTACAATTTCTTAATCATCAAATTGCGGTAATGCACCACATCGCCATGATCCTGCAGAGAAATCTTTCCCTTCTTATACTTACCAAAGCCAGGCATGCTTTTGAACTTGCTCTTCGCGATAAGCGCTTCCCACTCTGGTGTAAATAGTTGTGTAGAGACGATATTCACTCCGTTCAAGAAGAAATCCAACTTGCCTTTATTGATACGAATTTCGGCCTGATTCCACTCACCTGCTGGCTTCACGGTCTCTTGGCTGCTCACAATCAAATCGTACAAATCACCCGCTCTATGGCTGATGATTTTGGCATCTGGGTGACCTGCATTGTCCAAGACCTGCATCTCAGGGCCAGTTTGCCAAGGGTACTGGTACTCCGGAGATTCGTGAACCAAGAAGATCACCCCGCTGTTTCCGTTTTTAGCAATTTTCCACTCGTACTTGAAATGGAAATTTTCAAACTCCTCAGCAGTGACGATATCCCCTCCGTCACCTGTTTGCCAACCCGCTTTGTTGGCCGCATCTAGGTACAATTCGCCGTTCTCAATTTTCCAGGCCTTCCCTACTGCTCCTCCTCCATACTTGGACCAACCCGCAAAGGTCTTTCCATCAAATAGTGGTGTCCACTCCCCCTGCTCCTTAGTTTGCGTAGGGATGACTTCCTTTTCAGTTTTGGGCGCCTCGATAAAGGCCATCCCAATGGCAGCACTGGCTAGAAGTGCAATGATTTTAGTTTTCATCGCTTATTTTCTTAAAAGTAAAACGTAACGTACCATGTCCTTGGCATCTTCCTCAGTCAAATTGGGATGCGCAGCCATGGGTATTTCACCCCAAACACCTACCCCACCTGCAATAACTTTTTGCGCAAGCATCGTCACATTTTCCTCTGTATTTTCATATTTGGCAGCCACATCCGCATAGGAAGGACCGATCAACTTACGCTCTACTTGATGGCAACCGGTACAGTCGGATCCCTTTACTTTTTCCAATCCCTTGATGTACACGGGATTATCCTTGTACTTGTCCTCTAGGGAGACCTCCGCAGTGGCGGCTCCGGTGGTGGTGGAAGCCTCAGCACTTGTTTCTGCTGATTTTTCACCCCCTCCACAAGAAAAAGCAAGGCCTGCTAGAAGTACTACTACACTCGTTGCGCGAAAATTTAGTTTCATTGGTTTGATATGGTTTATACGTTAAATTCCTAATACTCTTCTATTAAATGCCTCATCCGCACCTGTACCGGCAAAGTCATCAAAGGCTTTTTCAGTTACTCGGATGATGTGGGAGTCGATAAATGGCGCGCCTTCCGCTGCACCCTGCTCCGGATGCTTGATGGCACACTCCCACTCCAACACGGCCCAGCCACTGTAATTGTACTGCGAAAGTTTGCTAAATATTCCTGCAAAATCAACTTGACCGTCGCCTAAAGATCTAAATCGACCGGCACGCTCTACCCAGCCCTGGAATCCTCCGTAAACTCCCTGCTTGCCGGTAGGATTAAACTCCGCATCCTTGACGTGGAACATCTTGATGCGCTCATGGTAAAAATCAATGAACTGCAAGTAATCCAAGCACTGCAATACAAAGTGGCTTGGGTCATACAGAATATTGGCGCGCTTGTGGCCTCCCACTTTCTCTAGGAACATTTCGAAGGTAATGCCATCGTGCAAGTCCTCACCTGGATGCAATTCGTAACACACATCCACCCCTACTTCATCAAACGCATTCAAAATAGGCATCCATCGGTTGGCTAGTTCGGTAAACCCAGTCTCCACCAATCCCGAAGGACGCTGTGGCCAAGGATAGACGGTGTGCCACATCAAAGCACCAGAGAAGGTGGCATGTGCATTGAGTCCCAAATTAGCAGAGGCTTTCGCCGCATACTTGAGTTGTTGGGTAGCCCAGGCAGACTTTCCTTTCAGATCTCCTTTGAGGTTGGCTGGCGCAAAACCATCAAAAAGTTCATTGTAGGCTGGATGTACCGCCACCAATTGCCCCTGCAAGTGCGTGGACAATTCGGAAATTTCCATCCCTGTTTCTGCGACAATCCCTTTGATTTCGTCCGCATAGGTTTTGCTTTCAGCAGCCTTTTGCAAATCGATCATGCGTCCATCCCAAGAAGGGATTTGCACGGCTTTGTATCCTAAATCTGCCATGTAGCGGCAGATGTTTTTTAAGTTATTGAAAGGGGCAGCGTCACCGGCAAACTGTGCCAAAAAGATACCCGGTCCTTTAATTGTTTTCATACGACTTAGAAATTGATTAGAAGTTGAATTTATTTTTCTACGATAAATGGAGTCCACTTTTGCTCCGACTCAGTGCTTCGCAAGACATGGTCGATAAATGCCATTCCACGGATTCCATCCTCGATGCCGGGATAATCTTCCCATTCCCATTTGGGTGTAGTGCCTTCCCTATCTGCATAGAGGCAACGCGCAAAGTTGCGGTACAAATTGGCAAAGGCCTCCACATAGCCCTCAGGATGGCCTGCCGGGGTACGGGTATTTTCTTGTGCCAAAGAGCCCAGGTAGCCTGTTCCTGCTCGGAAGATCTGCGCCGGTACATTCGGGTACCTGACGGTCAAGGAATTGTTCAATTCCTGCTCCCACTCCAAGCCTCCTTTTTCTCCATAGACGCGGATTTTGAGGTTGTTTTCACATCCCGTATCGGTTTGCGAAGCCATCAAGACTCCGGATGCTCCATTTTCAAATCGAAGCAAGACTACTCCATCGTCATCGATCGGTCGCCCTGCAATTTTGATGTATAGGTCGGCACAAAGGTGCGACACCTTTTGGCCAGATACGTATTCTGCCATATTGAAGGCGTGGGTACCGATATCGCCCATGCATCCCGCCAATCCGTTTCTCTTCGGATCCGTTCTCCATTCTGCCTGCTTGTTGTTCTCGGTTTCTAGGAGTTTGTACAACCAGCCCTGCGGATATTCCACATAGACTTTTCGCACCTTCCCGATCATTCCTTCTTGCACCATCTGTCTGGCCTGCTTGATCATCGGATAGCCCGTGTAGGTATGGGTCAGCAAAAAGCGTCGATCCGACTGGCTCACCACCCGATACAAATCCTTGGCCTCCGCATAATTTAAGGTAAGCGGCTTATCCAAAGCCACATGGAATCCATGCTTCAAGGCCTTGACGGTGGGGTCAAAATGCATGTTGTTTGGCGTGACGATGGCCACCACATCCATTCGCTCCCCTTCGGGCAACTGGGATTCCTTGGCAAACATTTCGTCGTAACTCCCATACACGCGGGTAGGATCAAGTCGAAGTTCTTTGCCTTTTTGAATGGACTTGGCAGGATCGGAACTAAACGCTCCACAAACCAATTCAAACATTCCGTCCATTAGCGCTCCGTTTAAGTGAATCGCTCCAATAAATGAGCCGGGACCACCTCCGACGAGGCCAAGTTTTAATCTTTTTGTAGTCGACATGGGTACTGAATTAAATTGGGTCTAAGGTTAACATTTGCACTCGAGAAGGGATGAAATTCCCCGTTTTTCTTCCTGAAAAAAGCGATTTTATGACCAGCAGTCCAGGTAAGGTATGGGCGGCTTGAACAAACTTTTTGGACGCTTCCTTTAAATTCTCAAAGAAGATGGGTAAACTACTGCAAAAACATCAAAATTTTAAATTTTACGCTCAAAAAAACTCCTCACTTAGCCCCCTATCTCTGCTTATGGCACTTTTGGTAAAGTTTCGCCTCTCTTTGATGATGTTTCTGGAGTTTTTTGTCTGGGGCTCCTGGTACGTGACGATGGGTACCTTTCTCGCCAGCAACATCCAGGCGAAAGGTCAAGAAATCTCTTTGGCCTTCTCCACCCAATCCTTTGGCGCCATCCTAGCTCCTTTTTTAGTTGGGCTCATCGCAGATCGCTACTTTCAAGCACAAAAAATCTTGGGCTCCATTCACTTGATCGGTGCAGCCCTACTCTTTGGCCTCCACGAAGCCCTCACCTTCGATACTTTCTTTCCCATACTGCTGGGCTACATGATTTTGTTTATGCCCACACTCGCCTTGGTCAACTCGATTTCATTCAATCAGATGCAGCAACCCGAAAAAGAGTTTTCGGCAGTCCGTATTTGGGGGACACTGGGCTGGGTAGCCGCTGGATTTCTCATCTCCGCCTTGGCCTGGGATAGCCCAGAGGGACTGGCCAAAGGGCTCCTCGAAAACACCTGGAAACTCGCCGCTGCTGCATCCCTGCTCCTCGGCATCTACAGTTTCACCCTACCCGCTACTCCTCCACAAGCCAAGACGAGCGGCCCTTTCCGACTCAAAGAAGCCTTAGGGCTCGATGCACTCAGCCTGCTCTCGCATAGAAACTACGCCATCTTCTTTCTCTCCTCCATCCTGATCTGCATCCCCTTGGCCTTTTACTACCAAAACGCCAGCCCATTTTTGACCGAATTGGGCATGGAAAATTCAACCGGGAAAATGGCCCTCGGACAGGTCTCTGAAGTTTTGTTCCTAGTAGCACTCCCCTTCTTCTTCTCCCGATTTGGGCTAAAAAAGACGCTTGCAGTAGCCATGCTGGCCTGGGTGGTTCGTTACCTTTTCTTTGCCTTTGGGGATGTAGGATCTGGAAATTGGATGCTACTCTCCGGCATCATCCTGCATGGCATTTGCTACGATTTTTTCTTTGTCAGTGGGCAGATTTATACCGATGCCCATGCGGGCAAAAAATTCAAATCCGCCGCCCAAGGATTAATCACCTTAGCCACTTACGGGATCGGCATGCTCATCGGATTTTGGCTGGCAGGACAAATCTCGGATTTCTACCTACTTGATTCAGAACTCCACGATTGGAAAGCAATTTGGTTGATCCCCGCTGGGATTTCCGCCTTAGTTTTCCTATTTTTCATTGCTGTATTCAAAGCAGAAAAAATAAACACCCAAAACTAACCCCTGCGTACCATGACCTTCGACTCAGGAAGACGCTCCTCCTTCAAAAAAATGCTCCTCGGCGGTGCCGCTATGGGCACACTATCCTCCTTGGATTTCAAGGAAAAGGAAACTTACGCCCTCAAGGGCAATATCAACCATGGCGTATGTGCCTGGTCCATGCGTCCACTTAGCCTCGAGCAACTCTGTGCACAGATCAAATCGGTTGGGGTAGGCGCGATTGACTTAATCAGCCCTGCCAACTGGGATCTCCTCAAAAAATACGACATCCATTGCTCCATGTGCAACGGCGCGGAGATTAGTATTGCCGATGGATTCAACGAACCAAATTTTCATGCCCAACTGGAAAAAAATTACCTAGAATTGATTCCTCTGGTGCAAAAGGCAGGCTACAAGAATGTGATTGCCTTTTCAGGAAATAGAAGAGGCATGGACGACGAGACCGGATTGAAAAACTGTGAAATCGGGATCAAAAAAATCCTCAGCCAAGCAGAAAAGCACGGGGTAATTATCACCATGGAACTACTCAACAGCCGGGTAGATCACAAGGATTACCTATGTGACAAATCTGCCTGGGGTATCGAATTATGCAAGCGCATCGGAAGCGAGAACTTCAAATTGCTCTTCGATATTTACCACATGCAAATTGACGAGGGCGATATCATTCGCACCATCCGTAACCATCACCAATACTTTGGCCATTACCACACGGCCGGAAACCCAGGAAGAAACGACTTGGATGAAAACCAGGAAATAAATTACCCTCCCATTATGCAGGCTATTGTAGATTCGGGTTTCAAGGGCTATGTTTCCCACGAATTTATTCCCAAGGGAGAAGATAAAATTGCTGCACTGGGTCATGCCGTGCAGGTTTGCGATGTCTAATAACCATTAAACCAATACCATTATTATGGCAAATGAAGCGTATGACGCAATTGTAGTTGGGTCAGGAATAAGTGGCGGATGGGCTGCAAAGGAACTTACGGAAAAAGGTCTCCGTGTGCTCCTTCTTGAAAGAGGCCCAAATGTCGAGCACGTAAAAGATTACAAATCGGCCACCTTGGCCCCTTGGGAAGTGCCTCACAGAGGTCGTAGAACCCAAGAGCAACTCAACAACCACCCCAACTTGAAGCGCGATTATGTGCTCAATGAACTCAACTTGGACTGGTGGGCACACGAAAGTGATTCTCCCTACATCGAAGAAAAACCATTCACCTGGTTTAGAGG
>CANGYY010000090.1 GCA_947458585.1 Cyclobacteriaceae bacterium
TGCTGGGTGACACACCTGAGCTTGGCTTAGCGATTGATCTTAGACTTGCTTAATCGCATCACAAGCCGCATCCCGATCAAGTCGACACCCCAAACCCGCGCCGATCAGGCAAAACACGGTGGGATGTGGCTGGGGAATCACTCTCGTAACTCAACCCTTTAAGCAGTCTATCCTATTAGGTTAGATTAAGCAGCCATGGCGTAAGAAGTTTCGCCATTTGTCTTTTGTATGAATTTTTTAAGGCCATACATACTCCAGCCTGCATGCGAGCCCGATGATTACACCTACTGTCAAAACCGGTCAGCCCCTTTGAATGGTTACAAAAGTAGGGATAAATAAGTTCATTTTTGAGTATCAAGTAGTCAGTATCCTGTCTGCCGACAGGCAGGCAAGTAGCAAGTACTGGGTAACAAGAACTAAGTACAAAGTAGGAAGTACGAAATACGAAATACGGCACGCACGCCAATGTCAAAAGCAGTGTGGAGAATGCAGAGGTTGGAAAATGTGAATCCGCTTAGTACCATCTATGCATTCAGCGAATAAGCCCGTATTTCGTACCTCGTACCTCGTACTTTTAAATTCATCTTTGGTTAACAAAGAAATTCTTCCCCGTATCCCAAATCCCCTATCCAAGAATAACTACTTTTTTATATCTTTCGGGGATGGAAAATTTCGTTGTTTCGGCAAGAAAATATAGACCTGCAGATTTCAAGAGTGTCGTTGGGCAGCAGCACATCACGACTACCCTTCAAAATGCAATTAAAAACAAGCACCTTGCCCAAGCATTCCTTTTTTGCGGACCTCGAGGAGTAGGAAAGACCACCTGCGCCCGAATCCTTGCCAAAACCATCAACTGCGAATCGATCACCAAAGACTTTGAAGCTTGCGGTACTTGTGATGCCTGCGTTTCTTTCCAAAACAACGCTTCCTTCAATGTCTACGAACTCGATGCCGCTTCCAATAATTCGGTAGACGATATCCGTAACCTGGTCGAACAGGTACGCTACGCCCCTCAAAAAGGAGAATACAAGGTCTACATCATCGATGAAGTGCACATGCTCTCCACCGCGGCCTTCAATGCTTTTTTGAAGACGCTGGAAGAGCCTCCCAAGTATGCCATCTTTATTTTGGCGACCACGGAAAAGCACAAGATCATCCCAACTATTCTCTCTCGATGCCAGATATTTGACTTCAACCGAATTCAAATCAAACACATTGCCGAGCACCTCAAGTACATTGCAGGCAGGGAGGAAGTGGACTACGAAGAAGAAGCCCTTCGCCTGATTGCCACCAAAGCAGATGGTGCCCTTCGGGATGCGCTATCCATCTTTGACCTCATCGTCACCTACTCCGCAGGAAAAAAGGTGACCTACCAGGAGACGATTGCCAACCTGAACATTCTGGATTACGACTACTACTTCAAAGTCGTAGACGCCCTGCTCGAAGAGAATATTTCGACTACCCTTTTGCTCTTTGATGAGATTCTGAAGAAGGGCTTTGATGGACATAATTTTATCGTAGGATTGAGCGAGCACTTGCGCGACCTCTTGGTGGTCAAGGATGAGGCCACAGTCGAGCTCCTCCAAGTGTCTGAGTCGGCCAAGGATCGCTACCTCGAACAAACAGCCCGCGCCTCGGTATCCTTCCTACTATCCGCCTTGAACCTGGCCAACCAGTGTGATATCCACTACAAGACCAGCAAAAATCAGCGCCTTCATGTGGAATTGACTCTGATGAAGGTGGCCAAACTTTCCCAGGCATTCCGCCTTGCCACCCTTTCTTCGGTGGATGCAAAAAAAAAAGCCTGATTGAGGAGCCCGCTCCTGTAGCCCCTCCAGCCCCTCCAGCCCAACCAACAGTAGCCCCTGCCGCTACGCCAATACCTTCACCTGAACCTGCTGCCGTCTCCATTGCCCCGGAACCCAAGCCCAGTGGGCTGAAGCCTACCTTTGCCATTCCCAGCAGCCTCGGTCAAACCAAAAAATTAGGTGAAACCAAGAGCCAAGAGGAGGAATCCCTGGTGGCTGATGTAATAGAGGAGCCCAGTTACACGCCTGCTGCCCCAGTGCAAGAACTTGTGCTGACCCAGGAATTATTGAATCAAGCCATTTTTTCCATTCAAGACGTTTACCGCACTGCCAATAAAAATCTGGAACTTACCCTCCTGGATCAGGATATTCAGGTAAAGGAAGGAGAAATGATCTTGCTTGTGACAGGATCCATTCAAGAAGATATCGCCTTAAAAATGAAACCCGAGTTGGTAGGGCTGGTAAGGAAATTTACTGGTGCCACCAATTTTTCCATTACCATAGCGCAGCAGGAAGAAGTGCCTGACGAAAAGGGGAAACTGTACACCAGTACGGATAAATTGAAATTTTTGCGCGAAAAGCATCCCGCTTTGATGGAGTTGCAGCGGAAGTTTGACTTGGATGTAGATTTTTAAAAATCTACCGAAATCCCAAAATTGATCAAATTCTGGAATTGAATGGCCTGCTTGCTACGGCCATCGTCCTGCTTGATGAGGACCTGTTCGTCGTAGATGAGTGCGGTTTCAATTCGGGTGGAAATGTACTTATTGACCTTCATTCGGATGAGGGAGTTGAAGTTGACCACCAGGTTGCCAAAGCGCTCGTAGTTGGAAAAAAGGTTCAAATCCGCCTTCCAGGTGACATTGTCCATCAAGACCACGTCCACACCTCCTACCCCAAGAGACATCCCTGCTTCGGCCCGTACATTTTCTCCAGAAATCACCCCAAAGGCTCCCGCTTGGCTCAGGGAATCAGACATCACTAGGGTAAATCGTCCCGTAAATGGGGAAACGATGACTGATAGCCGACTTTTGTCAGCAAAGGTTCTTTTGTAATTGATACCTGTGGAGGATTGTAAGTAGCCAGGGGCAAGTAAATCGGAGATTTTAGTGCGTATTTCTTGTTCTGCTCCTGCTGGCTTGGAGTACTTGTAGCCCGCGACCAATTGGGTTCGCGCATCCAACTGGGTGGTGAGAAAGAGTTTTTCAGATAGCTGCCTCCCGTAATTGCTGACAAAAATAAAGTTGTCGTTGGTCTTCCGCGTGGTATAGGCTCGATCATTTTGCCGATTGAAGCCCAGGTTGACCGTCAACTGCGTGTCCCAAACTTTGCTGTCTTTTTTGAAATTGGCAAATAGGGTGGCTCCCGTATTGAGTGCAAACGATCCTGTACCACCTGCTGCCCAATTGCTCAGAGTCACCTGTTGGATATTCAAGGTGTAGGTTCCCCCAGTCTTCCAGAAGGTTTCCTTGATAGGTTCCTGAACAATTAGGGAATCCCCTAGCATCACCAAGGTATCTCGGTCAATGATCACCGTATCGGGCACAATTTTCTTGTCCTGAGCCTTCACTAAAGAGAAGTAGCTAAGGAAAAAGAAGCCAATTACGAAAAGGCAATGCCGCATAGGGTTAACAAATCAACGGATCAAAATACGCAATTTTTGTCCTACCGTGATCAAATTTTGACTTCCAATGCCATTCAATTGCTTCAATTCGTCTACGGTAAGTCCGTATTTTTTGGAAATGGAAAACAAGGTTTCCCCTGCTCGGACGGTATGGGAGGTTTCCGTTGCGCTTGGAGGAGACGATTCTTGGGATTGAACAGGATTGGTGGCCACTTGGCTGGAGCTGCTTGCAGGGGTAGGGGGAGCAGGAACTGGCTCTTGGTACATGGGAATTTCTTCTCCCCTTTTTCGGGGTTCTTTCAGGTTGAGTACCATCCCAGGGCGAAGGTCCGCATCTTTACGGATTCTATTTTTGGATTTCAAGGAGGCAAGGCGGATGCCATACTTCTGGGAGATGGACCAGAGGGATTCTCCGGCTTCCACCACATGGGTATCTGCCTCTGCGCTAGGGCGCTTCTTCTCGGTGTAGTAATAGGTGCCCTGATCTACTTTCTCAGTTTCGGGTAGGTCATTTAACCTCAAAAAGCGCTTTTCACGCATGCCGATTTCATCTGAAAATTCGCTAGTGGTGGTGGTTGCAGGGGCCTGTACTCCTTCTAGATTATTCACCAAAATCTGCTTCCGCTGAGAGGCCTTCGTGGTATTTCCTGAGATTTTAGGATAGGAGTTGGCCGGTTTGTAGGAAGGAGAAACAGCAATTGTTACCGTTTGTGTAGCTACCGCAGTTTGGGTTTGGTTGGCCACTGGGCCCTCAGGAAGACCGCTTGATTTCACATAGAACAACGTAAAGGTGCCGGAGGGAACCCTTCCATTGACCGCCCACTTGTTGAACTCTACCAAGTGTGCTTCCGTCACGCCAAACTGTTTGGCCAGGCTAGCAAAGGTGGTTGGCCCTTGAATTTGTACCTCGGAAAGGCGTGCTGTAGTAGCCGTAAATACGGGCAATGAGGACTGGTAAGCGATTCGATGGGCCAAAAATTTCTTAAAATACCAATGGGTATTTCGATCCACAACCATCACCTTTTGGCCTGCATATTGGTTGCCAAAATAAGCCTTGGCGCCTCCGAGTCCCATTTGGTAGGATACAATCGCAGTCATCCAGTTGTTGAGGGCAGCATTGTGTTTTTTAAGGTAGGTTGCTGCTCCACGTGTAGAGGCCACAATGCTCCGTCGCTCGTCCACTTGTGGATCTACGCGAAGGCCTACTTCTTCTGCAGTTCCTTGTTTAAACTGCCAGAAACCGACCGCATTGGAGGTCGATATGGCATCGGGAACCAATCCGCTTTCTTGGATCACGAGGTATTTGATTTCATCGGGTACCCCTTGGCTGCGAAGCTCACGCTCCACGATGGGCAGGTACAGGTTGACGCGGTCTGCTTTTAACTTAAAGTAAGTTGGATTTCGGTAGAGCGCATCCACATCCAATTGAATTTCCCGTTGGGCTTGTGGATGGATGCGTAGGGTCAAATCTGCAAATTCCATCTCCAAAGGCACCTGTGGAATTTGTGCTTGAAGGAGGACCGGGCTAACCGAGAAAAGAAGAAAAAATAAGAGTTGAAAACGAAGTTGGGGTTTCATTTACCTTGGAATTGTTTGGCGCTAGCGGAAACTAAGCAAAAATGATTCCCATTTTTTAGCTTACTTTTTTCTTGCTACTAAAATCCCATCGCGAATGGGCAAAAGAAGGGTTTCTACTCGTGGATCTTGGGCCAGCTGTCGGTTGAAGTCCAGCAAGGCTTGGGTATCCTTGTCTATTTTTTGGCCTTCCTCCACCAGAATTTTTCCCGACCAAAGCACATTATCGGCGAGTAGGATTCCTCCAGGACGGAGTTTGTCAATGACTAGCTCGTAATAGGCACTGTAGTAGTACTTGTCTGCATCGATAAAAACGAGATCAAAGGGCCCAGGAATATCAGGAAGCAGTTCCCTCGCATTTCCGAGTCGGTAATCGATTTGTGGAGCCAGTCCACTTTCCTCAAAAAATCCCCGGACCATCGTTTCCAGTTCGTCATTGATATCTAAGGTGAGCAATTTTCCACCCGGGGCTAGGCCTCGGGCTAGACAGATGGCAGAGTAGCCCGTGAAGGTCCCAATCTCCAGGATAGCAGTTGGTTGCATCATTTTGGCAAAAAACTCTAAAGTTTTCCCCTGTAGGTGCCCAGAGAGCATGCGTGGAAGTAAAACCTTTGCCTGCGTTTCTCGGGTGATTTTTAGGAGCAAGGGATCCTCTGCTTGTGTATGTGCCTCACAGTAGGCCAGTAGTTCTGGGGAAATAAACTCCATATCAGGCAGGGGTATAGATAAGTTGAGTCAGTTGATCTACCTGGAATATCTCCTGGGCAATGTCTTGGAGTTCGGCTGCGCTGGTGCAGCGAATTTGCTCAAAGATGGAGTCCAAGGGATCTATTTTTCCATGATCGAGGAGGCTTTTCGCATAAACGAGCATCAAACTGGCATAATTTTCCTCTGCCATTGCCATTTGCCCGATTGCTTGCACTTTGGCAGTATGGAGTTGTAGACTCCCTAATTTTTTGGAGCGAAGCTTTTCCAGTTCCCGGTGGACGATGGCCAGGCTTTTTTTGAGCGTTTTTTCTTCAGTCCCAAAATAGATTCCAAAAAACCCAGTATCCGAGAAGGGCTGGTAAGAGGATTCCACGCTGTAGACATAGCCATAGTTTTCCCGTAAAGAAAGGTTGAGTCGGCTATTCATGCTGGGTCCCCCGAGGATATTATTCAGCAAAAATAGCTTGTATCGATTGGGGTCGTGCAGGGAATAGGCGGGTCTGCCGATGGCACATAGGGATTGCGAAATTTCCCGTTTGCTGGTTTTCTGTTTGGCCTGGTAGGTCTGAAATCCGCTGCGGGTATACAGGGTGCGCTTGGTGGGAATTTCACGGAGTGGGCCTTCGATTTGGCGCAGCGCTTTTTCGAAGGAAATATTGCCTACAATGGAGAATACCAGTTGCGAGGTATCCAGTCGCGAGGAAATAAAGTCGATGAAGTCTTGGTGGTGAAAGTTGCCCACTGTTTCTTCCGTGCCCAAAATATTTCTTCCCAAGGCATGTTGGTCAAATACCAGCGCGTCCAATTCATCCTGAATGGCATCGTCGGGGGAGTCGCGGTACATGGCCATCTCTTCCAGGATTACCTGCCGCTCTCGTTCGATTTGCTTTTCGGGAAAGGTGGAGTGAAAGGTGATGTCGTAGAGGAGTTCGGCGGCTTTGCCGTAGTGATCTTTAAGCACCGAGGCATAGAAGCACACTTTCTCCTTGGTGGTGTAGGCATTCAGTTCGCCTCCTAGGGATTCCAGTCGGTTGAGGATGTGAAAGGTTTTTCGTTTTTGAGTGCCTTTGAAGGCCATGTGTTCCCAAAAATGAGCCAACCCTTCTTGTTCCTGGTCCTCGTCCCGGCTGCCAATGTTGAGGATAAAGCCACAATGCACCAATCGAGTATGCGGAATCTCCTGATGGACAATCCGAATCCCATTGGGAAGTTCTTTAAAAGACAACTGCATAGGCTGTGGTTCCTTGTTTGGAAAAATGATCTCTCAACTCTTGGACTGTTCCAAGAATTTTCAGTCGAGGAAACGCCCTATTTTACTATCTTGGCAAGATAAATTTTCCGTTATGAAATATACTCCCTTACCGAAAGAATTGTACCAACGTAATCGAGCCAAGTTTGCTGCAAAAATGGCGAAAAA
>CANGYY010000091.1 GCA_947458585.1 Cyclobacteriaceae bacterium
ATTTTAAAAATAAGATTAAAATTAGTAACATTGTGGACAACCGACCGGTAAGCCCTGAGGATACCGTCGAAATGAGTGACTTAATCAATTCCTATATACAAGAAATCGATCAGTTGATTACCCACCTATCCGAATAGCATGGAAACATTAGCCATAAAAGTAAAAATCGGAGACCGGGAATATCCCATGCGTGTGAAGCCTGAAGATGAGGGCAAAATCCGCCATGCGGGACGAGTGATCAATGAGAAGTTAAGAAAGTATAAATCCGAGTTTGGCTTGGATGATTCCACCGATCTATTGGCCATGGTGGCCTTTGATTGCATGGTGGAATCCCTAGAGACCAATGCTGGAAATGCGGAAGACAGCGAGCAAATAGAGCGCAGTCTTGTCCATATTTCGGCCTTGCTTGCCAAGGCTGTTTAAGGTTAAGTCCCTTTCATTTTGATGATTCTGGAGCCGGTAGGTGAACCTTATATATATTCACTACTATGGCAAACGCACTTTTATTTTCCATCCTAGCGGCCCTTGCAGGGCTAGGGGGAGGAGCCGTTTTATCCGGCTTCCTATTTAAAAATAAGCAAAACAAACAGGTTGGGGAGACCAAGGAGAAGATTAAATCCATGCTCCGAGAAGCGGAATTGACCGCGGAAACCATCAAAAAAGACCGCATGCTTGAGGCAAAAGAAAAATTCTTTAAGCTCAAGGCGGAATTTGATGAGGAGACCAATAACAAGAAAAACTTGATCATCACCAACGAAAATAAGGTGAAGCAACTGCAGCAGCAGGTAGCCAAGGAACAAGAAAATGTCAAGCGCAGAGAGGCTGAACTCGACTCCAAAAAAGAAAACTTGACGGCTCAATTGCATGCCGTTCAAGTGAAAAAAGAGGAGCTAGATCGTGTCACCAATCAACGCATTGCAGACTTAGAAAAACTCGCAGGCTTGAGTAGAGAAGAGGCCAGAGAGCAATTGGTAAGCATGCTAACTGAAGAGGCGCAAAGCAAGGCGTCCTCCCAAATCAAGGACATTCTAGACGAGGCCAAATTGACTGCCACCAAGCAGGCCAAAAAGATCGTTCTGGACACCATCCAACGTACCGCTACCGAGCATGCAGTGGAAAACTGTGTGTCCGTATTCAATATTGAGAGCGACGACATCAAAGGAAAAATCATCGGTAGAGAAGGTCGAAATATTCGTGCACTGGAAGCAGCTACGGGTGTGGAAATTGTCGTAGACGATACCCCAGAAGCAATCATCATCTCTGGATTTGATCCCGTTCGAAGAGAGATTGCTCGCCTTTCCCTTCACCGCTTGGTACAGGATGGACGTATCCACCCGGCACGTATCGAAGAGGTAGTGGCCAAGACTGAGAAAAACATCGAAGAGGAGATTGTGGAAATCGGGGAAAGAACCTGCATCGACTTGGGAATTCATGGGTTGCACCCTGAATTGATCAAGATGGTGGGCCGTATGCGTTTCCGTTCTTCTTATGGACAAAACCTGCTTCAGCACTCCAGAGAAGTGGCCAAACTCTCCGCCACCATGGCTGCAGAGATGGGGCTCAACGCCAAGTTGGCGAAGCGCGCAGGTCTTCTGCACGACATCGGAAAAGTATGGCCTGAAGAGCAAGAATTGCCTCACGCACTCTTGGGTATGGAACTTGCCAAGCGCTACAAGGAGCATCCTGAAATTTGCAATGCCATCGGTGCTCACCACGATGAAATCGAAATGACTTCCATGATTTCGCCTATTGTCCAGGCTTCAGATGCGATCTCCGGATCTCGTCCTGGTGCCCGTCGAGAGATCATGGACAGCTACGTGAAGCGTCTGAAAGAATTGGAGGAACTTGCCTTGAACTTTGACGGAGTCAACAAATGCTTCGCCATGCAGGCAGGTAGAGAGTTGCGAATCCTAGTGGATGCAGACAATGTAGACGATCAGAAGGCAGGTCAACTTTCCTTCGATATTTCCCAAAAGATCGAAAAGGAAATGCAGTACCCTGGACAAATCAAGGTGACGGTGATTCGCGAAATGCGAGCCGTGAACTACGCCCGCTAAGTCCAGATCACCCAAACAAAAAAAGCAATTCTTTCGAATTGCTTTTTTTGTTTGTAAGGGTAGAGAAGATTTACTTTCGCTCCACTTCGCGTAAATTTTCAAGTTTCTTATTTCTCAAGAACCCGTTGATATCTTCAAAATGCTCGCGCACCCGCTTGTTGCCAAATTCAAATACCTTGGTAGCCAAGCCATCCAAGAAGTCTCGATCGTGAGACACCAAGATGAGCGTGCCGTCAAAGGCCTTGAGCGCATCTTTGATGATGTCCTTGGTCTTCATATCCAAGTGGTTGGTCGGTTCATCGAGAATCAGAAAATTGACCGGCTGTAAGAGGAGTTTGATCATGGCCAAACGGGTTTTTTCACCCCCCGAAAGCACCTTCACTTTTTTGTTGATGTCGTCCCCCTTAAACATGAAAGCTCCGAGGATATCCTTGATTTTTGTTCGAACCTCGCCTACCGCTAGTTGATCGATGGTTTCGAAGATGCTTAGTGTTTCGTCGAGGAGGGAGGCTTGGTTTTGAGCAAAGTAGCCGATCAAGGCATTGTGCCCCAATTCACACTTTCCCTTAAAATCAATCTGCCCCATAATGGCTTTGATCATCGTGGATTTTCCCTCTCCCTTTTTTCCGACAAAGGCAACCTTCTGTCCCTGCTCGATGGTCATGGATGCTTGGTGGAATACCACATGGTCCCCATAATTTTTGCTCATTTCCTCCACGATTACCGGATATTTTCCGGATCGTGGTGAGGGAGGGAATCGAAGCTTCAATGCAGAAGTATCCACTTCATCGACTTCGACGATCTCCAGTTTTTCCAGCATTTTCACGCGGGACTGCACCTGCAAGGTTTTGGAGTAGGTACCCTTAAATCGATCGATAAATTGGGTGGTATCGGCGATGAATCGCTGCTGCTCCTCGTAGTGTTTTTGTTGCTGCTCTCGACGCTCCTTGCGTAGCTCGAGGTAGTGGCTGTATTTCGCTTTGTAATCGTAAATACGCCCCATGGTCACCTCGATGGTTCGGGAGGTGATGTTGTCTACAAAGGCCCGGTCGTGGGAGATGACTACCACCGCTTTGGCTTTGGTCAGCAAAAATTCTTCCAGCCATTGGATGGATTCGATGTCCAGGTGGTTGGTAGGCTCATCGAGAAGGATAAGGTCGGGGTTTTGCAATAGAATCTTTGCAAGCTCAATGCGCATTCTCCATCCACCCGAAAATTCAGAGGTGGAGCGTGTGAAATCTTCCCGAAGGAAGCCAAGGCCTAGCAATACCTTTTCAACGGCTGCCTCGTAGTTGATCTCCTCGATGGCATAGAATTTCTCACTGAGTTCGGATACCCGTTCAATGAGTTTGTAGTATTCCTCAGATTCGTAATCGGTACGAACAGTGAGTTCCTCGTTGATCTGGTCAATTTCCGATTTCATGCTCAAGTAGGAAGCGAAGGCCTTGGAGGCTTCTTCCATGACCGTGCAGTCGTCTGCAGTCAGCAGGTGCTGTGGGAGATAGGCCACTATATATCCTTTTGGGGCAGATACCGAACCTGAACTCGGCTTGTTTACCCCAGCAATAATTTTGAGGAGGGTGGATTTTCCTGCTCCATTTTTGCCCATAAGGGCGATTTTATCACTTTCGTTGATGTTGAAGGTGATGTTGCTGAAGAGGGGGCTGCCGCCGTGAATGACGGATACATTGTCTACTGAAATCATGAGTACTTGAAATTGAGCAGCAAAGGTAGGAAATCAGTTCTTGGAAAAATCACCCAGCCCAAAATTAGTGCGTGAAGCAGGACAAATGGATTCTTTGGGTTTCAGTTGCTTGATCGATTCAATCGAATAGGGTACCCACTAAAAATGCAAATCCTAGAGCGGCTAAATTGTGCAGAGTTGAAATCAAAAAGTTACCTTTGCCCCATGCTTGTAGTGGTCACCGGAGTGTCAGGTACAGGGAAAACTACCCTAGGGTTGGGCTTGTCTCAGACACTGGGGATCCCTTTTTTGGATGCCGATGACTTTCATCCTCCTGCCAATATTGAAAAAATGAGCAGCGGGGAGCCGCTTACGGATGCAGATCGACAACCCTGGTTAGCTAGTTTGGCGACTAAGTTGCTGGAGATGGAAGCAAAGAAGGGCGCAGTTCTCGCTTGTTCGGCACTTAAAAATGCCTACCGGGAGCAGCTTCAGGTGAGCGAAAGTTTGCGTTGGATCCACCTGGTTGGAGACCGAGACCTGATCTGGCAACGGATGCTTGCGCGTCAAAACCACTACATGAAGGCAGGACTTTTGGACTCCCAACTTGCCATTTGGGAGCAGCCACGAGTCGGCCATTTGGTTGCTATTTCTGGAAGCCCAGCCGAAGTGCTGGAGGTTTCACTACACTATTTAAAAATGCAGGACATGAAAATGAACATGGGTGTGATCGGTATGGGTGTGATGGGCAAAAGCCTGGCGCTCAACCTCGCAGAAAATGGGGTTTCCGTTTCCCTTTACAACCGATTTGTGGCGGGTAAGGAGGAGGGTATCGCTCAAAAAGTGCTCTTAGAAAATCCGGAATTCACCCAAATGGCTGCATTTGAGGACCTTGCCGCTTTTGTGGCTTCCTTGGCTACCCCGCGTCGCATTTTGATGATGATTCCTGCGGGTGCTGCGATCGATGCCCAGTTGGATGCCTTGATTCCGATTTTGGAAAAAGACGATTTGGTGATCGATGGAGGCAATTCCTTCTACCTGGACTCGGATCGAAGAGTCAATCGACTCAAAGAAGCGGGCATGCATTTCCTCCCCATGGGTGTATCCGGCGGAGAAGAAGGTGCACGCAAAGGACCATCCATCATGCCTGGCGGGAATGCGGAAGGTTATGCGATGGTGGAAGATTTTTTGGGTAGAATCTCTGCCAAAGACAAGGATGGAAAGCCTTGCGTGACCTACGTTGGTCCAGGAGGATCAGGTCACTTTATCAAAATGGTACACAACTCGATTGAGTACGGGGAGATGCAGGTTTTGGCGGAATTGATTCACTTCCTTCGTTTTGGATTTGGCTGCTCGGCCGCCCAAGTATCTGCCATTTTTTCGGATTGGGGAAAAGGCGAGTTGAAGTCCTTCCTACTGGAAATCACTGCCGATCTTTTGCTTTTCAAAGAGGGTGGAGAATTGCTGCTCGATAAAATATTGGATCAGGCTGGTCAAAAAGGGACTGGCGCTTGGTCCTTGACTACTGCCTTGGAGTACGGGATTCCCTACAGCCCATTGGCTGAGGCAGTAAATGCCCGTGGGGTGTCTGGAGAAAAGGCGATGCGCGTCGCATTTTCCAAAACCTTTCAGCATGAATTCCAAAAGGTTGAGGGTTCTTTGGAAACTTGGCTTCCCAAAATTAAAGAAGCCTATGCCTTGGCTCGAATCATCAATCACGAGGTAGGTTTCCGATTGATGAAAACAGTTTCAGATAGCAAAGGCTGGGGACTTAATTTCAATGAAATCGCCCGCATCTGGACCAATGGCTGCATCATCCGATCCGGTTTGATGGAGCGAATTTCTGCTAATTATGGGGATCAAGTGGCCTTCTTTGAAATCGCGGGCGTGAAAGAACAGGTGATTTCAGGAAGAAAGGCATTGGCAGAATTGGTAGGATTGGGGGTGACGAATGGGTTTGCTTTACCGGTAATGAGCGCAGGGATCAACTACCTTCTCGGTCGAATTACTGCGGAGTCTTCGGCTTCCGTGATTCAGGCACAGCGTGATTATTTTGGAGCGCATACCTACCAGCGCAAGGACGATCCAAGCGGGAAGTTTTACCACACCCAATGGACGAATTCCTAAATTGCATACTACACTAAAGCTGGACACTCGTCCAGCTTTTTTTTTTGAATATCCACTCCATAAAAAGTAAAAAACGCAACTAGGAGTTGAGGTTCAATCTCATCTGCTGTGGACTGTGGACCGTTGACCAAAATGATCCTCTTTTTTCCATCAATGGGATTGGATTTGGTTAAACAAGGAGCGAACTTCAAACATCAACTGAAGTATACTCGTATGACATTCAAATCGCTTGCCCTGACCCTACTTTTTGGATTTCTTTCGCTCCGGACTTTTGGCCAAGACCTGGTGATCAGGTCCGTTCATGTGGTTTCTTTGGAAACAGGAAAGATTCAGGAGGACCAAACCCTTTTGGTCAAAAATGGCAAAATTGAGTCTATTGTTCCCGCTGGAAAGTTACCTGCAGCCTGGCAGCAAGCAACTCAAATCGAGGGCAAAGGAAGTTATGTTTTTCCTGGGCTTGCCGAATTTCATGCGCACTTGCCGGTAGCTGCCGATGGGAATACCCAACTCCAAGAGGAATCCATGTGGCTTTATTTGGCTAATGGAGTGGTGCGTATCCGAAGTATGCTGGGGCATCCTAGCCACATTGCTCTTCGAGACAAATTGAATGCGGGGCAGCTGGTGGGTCCGAGAACCTACATTTCCGGTCCTTCCTTCAATGCCAATTCCGTGACCGATCCCGCGCACGGCGCCGCGATGGTCAAATCCCAAAAGCAAGAAGGCTACGATCACTTGAAGATTCATCCTGGAGTGCTTTCGGATGAAATGAAAGCAATTGCAACTGCAGCTAAGGCAGAAAACATTCCCTTTGGAGGA
>CANGYY010000092.1 GCA_947458585.1 Cyclobacteriaceae bacterium
CATAGTTTAATGGGCCTTTTTAGTTTGCTAAAAAAGCAAAACTATTCCTTTACTTCTTATAATCTTTGCCGATCTCGTAAAATATTTTGAGTACTGCCGGACATACCAAGGTGTTTTTCAGGGTTAATTCCATGATTCCGAGCATGTTCTTTCGATCGGTATGCGGGTATTCTCTGCAGGCCTTTGGACGGTCTTCGTAGACCAAACAACCGTTATGCTCACCTAAAAAAGGACAAGGAGCACCCTTGAATACGTAATCTCCATCCTCATCACGAAAAAGATAGGTGTCGATAAATTCACTGGAACGCATCCGAAACACCTTGGAAAGTCGATCAATATCCGTTTGAATCAAAATAGGACTTGTGGTCTTGCAGCAATTCGCACAATCCAAGCAGTCAACCTTTGAAAAAACCTCATCATGGGCTTGCTGAAATCTGGCATCGAGATTTTTGGGACGAGTAGCCTTGATCTTGTCCTTGATTTTTTTGTTGGCCGGAAATTCCGACTTACTCTCCTTATTGAACTTTTCTAGATCTAGGGACATCCGAGGACTTACGAGGTTGTGCTAAACTGAACCAGTAGATTTATTCAAAGACGATCAATCTTTACTAAGGGAAATACCATCTTCATGGATGGTAATCTCCTGGGCTTTGTACAATTGTCCAATGCACTGCTTGAACTGCTTTTTGCTCATCCCCAAGGCTTTTTGAATTGCCTCTGGCTCAGATTTGTCATGCAAAGGCAAAAAGCCTTTTTCTTGAAGCAATTGAAGGATTTTTTCTGCTCCCTCCTCGTACTTCACGCGACCAAATGGAAGCAATTGAAGATCAAGTTTTCCATCTTCTCTACGCTTTTTCACCCAAAGTTTACGGGTTTCTCCCAAGGTCAGGTCTTGAAAAACCTCATTGGCGTAGAGCAGTCCTTCGTAGCGCTCCTCCAACAAAACCTTGTAACCCAAATCTGTTTTTTCAAAAATCAAACCCTGGCATTCGTTTCCTGGCATGTAGTCCTTGGGTGCAGGATACATAAATTCACGGTATTTACTCACTCCAATCAATCGATTGGATCGGTAATCCGCACAGAGTCTTATTAAGTATTTTTGACCCGCGGTCATTGGTTTTGCCATCTCAGCATTGGGCACAAAAAGATCTTTCAACAGACCCCAATCCATAAATGCCCCAAAGGAGGTAACTTCCTTGCAGGTCAATACCCCAAACTCATCCAAAAGAATTAAGGGGGTATCGGTCACAGCAACTGGTCTATCTTCACTATCCGTATACACAAAAACAGTAACCTCATCTCCTGCTTGCTCTTCCCCGGTCAAGTAGCCTTTAGGAAGCAAGACTTCATCTCCATCACTAAGCGCTAAATACGCCCCAAAATCTGTAAATCGGTTAATTAGTAAGCGGTTGACCAGTCCAAGTTCTTTCATGAGGCAAAGGTAAAGATTAATCCTATTTGCAGGGCGATAAAAATTGACCCCTCACCAGATAGGAAAGGAAGATGCCGAGTTGGAAATCGCACGCCTTACCCGTAGTTTTGAAAACTTCAATTCAGAACAAACCCAATAGACTTTCTTAAGATTTTAACTTCATGAAAAACATAACAGTCATCGGTTCGGGCACCATGGGCAATGGCATTGCTCACCTATTTGCGCAGCAAGGGTTTGCTGTTTCCTTGGTGGATCTTTCTGCTGAGCAACTGACCAAGGCTTTGGCGACCATTTCCAAAAACATGGACCGTCAAGTAACTAAGGGTACCTTGAGTGAGGCCGAAAAGGCGGCGGCCTTACAGCGGATCCAAACACATACAGACCTTGTATCTGGCGTAAAGAACGCCGATCTAGTCGTAGAAGCGGCAACTGAAAATATCGAAATCAAATTAGAACTCTTCCGTCAATTGGACCAATTGGCGCCGGCTGCTGCTGTGTTGGCATCCAATACCTCCTCTATTTCGATTACCCAGATCGCTGCGGTAACTCAGCGACCTACACAAGTGATCGGGATGCATTTTATGAACCCGGTTCCTGTCATGAAGTTGGTCGAAGTGATTCGAGGCTATGCTACTTCAGATGAAATTACAGCCCAGATCATGCAATTATCCCTTCAGTTGGATAAAGTGCCAGTCGAAGTTCAGGACTACCCAGGATTTGTAGCCAACCGAATTTTGATGCCGATGATCAACGAGGCCATCTACACCTTGTACGAAGGAGTGGCTGGGGTTTCAGAAATCGATACAGTGATGAAGTTGGGCATGGCACATCCCATGGGTCCCCTTCAACTCGCAGATTTTATCGGTTTGGATGTGTGCCTTTCCATATTGCGCGTACTACATGACGGCTTTGGTAACCCAAAATATGCGCCCTGTCCCCTCTTGATAAACATGGTCACGGCTGGATACAAGGGCGCAAAATCAGGGGAAGGATTTTATTGCTACCCTGCTGGCACCAAAGACTACCCCGTTTCCCCTAGATTTTCAAAGTAAAAACTACCCCCATGCATTTAGCAGTATCTGGAAATATTGGCAGCGGCAAAACCACGCTTACCGAAAAATTAGCAAAACATTACGGCTGGAAGGCTGAATTTGAGGCAGTGGATGATAATCCCTACCTGCCCGATTTTTACGAAGACATGAAGCGCTGGTCTTTTCACTTGCAGGTGTACTTTTTGAATTCCCGTTTCAACCAACTGAAAACCATCCAAGGAAGTAGTGAGTCGACCATCCAAGACCGGACGATTTACGAGGATGCCTATATTTTTGCGGCCAACCTCTACAAAAGCAACCTCTTGACCGAGCGAGACTATGCCAATTACAAGAGTCTGTTTGATTCCATGATCTCCCATGTGAAGGCTCCAGACCTCTTGATTTATTTGAAAGCAGACATCCCCAAACTTGTAGGGCAAATCGAAAAGCGTGGAAGAAGTTACGAAACGGCCATGCGCATCGATTACTTAAAAAATCTGAACTCTCATTACGAAGAGTGGATCGCTGGGTACAAGGAGGGAAAACTATTGGTTATAGATGTCAACAATTTGGATTTTGTCGAGCGCCCAGGAGACTTTTCCTTTATTGTTGAAAAAATCGAACGGGAAATGTTTGGACTTTTTGCCTAATCCTTTCCTACTCCATTTAGGATAATTTACGCATCAACCATCCATACAGCATGCTGCGCTGTTCTTCCTTGGGATTGATTAAGAGTTGATCCAATCGCTTCAAAGAGCCACCAGTCATGATGGTTTCGTAAGGGCTTAGTCGGATCAATTTGTATCCATGAATGCGCGTTAGCAAATCCACTTGCAGGTGATTGTAAGCGCTTAATTTCCAACCGGTAGCACCTACCCCATGAAAATCTCCTGGATCTGAAGGGCTACCAAAAATCCGTGTCGCCAGTGGAGGTCCATCCCAAATTCGCTGGGGCATACCCGCCTTTAGGGCCTCTTTTTCAAAAGTTCTACAGAGCCTTTTGTGCCCTTCAAAAAAAGTATACTGAAATTCTTCATACATCGGGGAGCGCAGACTAATTCCACGGTAGCGGTTAAAATTCACTTCCTCATCCCAAATCAGGAGGGTTCTACCCAACTTAAAATCAACCGGAACTTTTTCAAAAAGGGGAAATGGTCCTGTTCCACCTAAATCTTCCAAAGCAGCGGTCAACCAGGATTTACTGCGTGCATCCAAGTAGCGGGGTTGAACTTCAAAATCTACCTGCCAGTCGTAAGTAGCCCCGCCTTCCTTCAAGATCAGATCCAGTTGCCTGGTCATCAGGTGCTCCATGGGATTAACTTACGTCTCGAAGGATTTCCCAGGTATGGTCAGCCAATAACTTAATCTCGGCCACAAAATTTGCCCAGTTCTTTTTTCTTCCCCACTCTTCGGGAGCGATCATGCTCAAAAAGTCAGTTCCATCTTCTTTTTGGTAGAGAAAATAGCGGTGATTGATCAAGGGTTCAAAGGAAATGGAAGCTTGGTAAATGCGTTCTGAAACTTCGATTCGAGACTGAATTTTCTTGGCTTGATCTGCCAAAAGTTTCATTTGATCGTAGATTTGGGCCATTTGCATGTCGGTCTGACTATGCATTGCCGCCACTGCCCTACCCGTAATTTTTCCCTTATCCTCAGGTTTGATGATCGCACTACCTGCATGGTGTGCATAGGGCAAAATCCCAGGATTCTCCGTGGTCTTTTCCTTCATCAAATCCAGATCCAAACGATCTACATCAATCTTCTTTCCTATCATGCCTACTATTTTTCAACTTCTGTAGAAATTCGTTCTTTCAAATTACCCTTAGAGCCTGGAAAAGTGGTTCTTCTAGAGATGTCATAACTCACGTAGAGAATGCCAAGCATGAACAACACAAAAAGCAACAAGAAGATTTTTTTATTTTTCTGCATCAGTAAAAAGATTCAACGCACAAAATTAACGATTACTACCCTTTTTGTCCCTGTTTGATCCACTCATTTTTAGAATCCTTTCCCATCCAAACGGAACTGAATACTTGTTTCAAGGTCAATTATGAGTTTAAAACTCATTCCTTACCCAATTGTTAAAAAACTCTTCCTAAAAATTTACTAAATGAATTTCCACCAATGGAATGTCTTCCATGTCTTAGATTTATAAATTGCAGGGATAACAACCTTGATTCCTTTTCTTGGATTTGAAATAGAATCCATTTTTCGTATTCACCATTAAATTCACTTGTTCTAGCCTTATGCTACGCAAAATCTTATTTCTTCTGCCCCTACTTTGGGTCTACTCCCTTGCCTCAGCGCAATCCCAATTATCAGTAGAGTCCATCATGCGCGACCCAAGTTGGATGGGAACATTTCCCTCCGGACATTATTGGAGTGCCAATAGCAAGCAGATTTACTTCAATTACAACCCCGAAAAGAACCTAGCCGACTCACTTTACAAAATCGAGGCGATTGCCGGAGCCAAACCGAGCAAAGTCCTGTGGTCGGAAGAAAAAACGCTGAAGAAAGAAGCCATTTTATCCTCCGATGAAAGCCTAAAACTTTACAAAAAAGGCAATCAGGTCTTTTTGGAAGAAGTAAATAAAGGAAAAACAACCACCCTATTTGATTGGTATGAACCCTTGGAGAAACTCAAATTTCTCGCCAATGAAAACTACATCGCCTTTAGTTCTGAACTGAATTTTTACCGCTTTGACCGGAAAAATAATCGCCTTGAAAAACTCACCTCCATCGTAAACGCAACAAAACCAGCCAAAGCAAAGCCTGCTGAATCTGGAAAAATCAATTTCTTGGAACAAGAAAACCTGGCCTTACTCGAGGAGGTTCGCAAGCGAAAAGAAGCCCAAAAAGCATCCCAAGCCTATCGAGCCAGCATCCGTGAAGCCGTCCAGGAGGAGTTTGTGTTTTATACCGAAGGTAAAAATCTCTCTAACCTACAACTATCACCTGATGGGCGCTATGTCACCTTTTCTGTGTTTACTCCTCCTGCAGGCAACAAAAACACCAAAGTTCCTGACTACGCTGCGGCCTCCGGCTACACCGAGGATCTCAACAGCAGACCTAAAGTGGGTACCCAAGCAGGTAAGACGGAATTGGGGATTTATGATTTGGACCGAGATACCGTATACTACGTAAATACAGCCAGCCTCCCAGGAATTCAGGATGCTCCGGATTATAGAACTGATTATCCTGAAAAAACTTGGGAGAAAAAGAATCGAGAATTATCCCTTACGGGACCTTACTTCTCCCCTGATGGAACCAAAGCAGTACTTCAAGCCAGAGCCGTAGACAATAAGGATCGCTGGATTGCAGCCATTGACCTGACCTCAGGAGCCTTAACCACCCTAGATCGGCAGCGCGACGAAGCCTGGATTGCTGGACCAGGGATTGGTTGGGGTGGCACTTTGGGTTGGCTTCCTGACTCCAAGCACCTGTACTTCCAATCGGAAGAAAGTGGTTATTCCCATCTGTACTTGGTTCATGTGGAGACCAAAGAGAAAAAAGCGCTGACTGCAGGGAAATTTGAAGTATTTGATCCCTTCTTGTCCAAAGACAAAAAATCTTGGTACTTGACTACCTCTGAGGTACATCCTGGCGAAAGACATTTTTACCGCATGCCGGTATGGGGTGGAAAGATGGAGCAGTTGACCTCTATGGAAGGTGAAAATCAGGTGGTCCTTTCTCCTGATGAAAAGCATCTTGCCATCTTACACAGTTACTCCAATGTGCCTTATGAATTGTATGTGCAAGAAAACAAGGTTGGAGCCAAGCCCATTCGTCTTACCGATGGACGATCTGAGGAATTCAAAAACTATGCTTGGCGTGACCCACAACTGGTACGATTCCCTGCTCAGGATGGCGCACAAGTACCCGCACGGCTTTACCTACCCGATCCTAGCAAAAAGAATGGGGCGGCCGTCATCTTCGTTCATGGTGCCGGATACCTCCAAAATGTCCACAAATGGTGGAGCAGTTACTTCCGAGAGTATTTTTTCCATAACCTCCTTGCTGACCTAGGCTACACCGTCCTAGATATTGATTACAGAGGATCCGCAGGCTATGGCCGCGAATGGCGAACCGGCATCTACCGTCACATGGGAGGCAAAGACCTTTCCGATCAAGTGGATGGAGCAAAATACCTGATGCAGCAGCACGGAGTCGAAGCAGGACGAATCGGGATTTATGGAGGCAGTTATGGAGGCTTTATCA
>CANGYY010000093.1 GCA_947458585.1 Cyclobacteriaceae bacterium
GAAGCTTCGTCAGTCAAAATATCTCCAAAGAGATTCTCTGTGATCAACACATCGTAGGCCTTGGGCCATTGGATCAATCGCATGGCTACGGCATCCACAAACTCATATTCTACTTTTACATCTGGATACTCAGACGCCAATTCTTGGACGGTTTCTCTCCACAATCGGGAAGTCGCCATCACGTTTGCCTTGTCCACGCAAGTGAGTAGTTTTCTCCGTTTTTGCGCAGCTTCAAAACCCATGCGCGCCAATCGTACAATCTCCTCCTTGCTGTAGACATTGGTGTCAAAAGCTTTGGTTCCTTGCTCGTTTCTTCCTCTAGGCTCCCCGAAATAAATGCCTCCGGTCAGTTCCCTGAAAAAAACTAGATCTACACCATCCACTCGGTCCAACTTGAGGGGGGATTTGTGTACTAAAGAAGGAAAAGTAAAGGTGGGACGAACATTGGCGAAGAGCCCTAATTTTTGCCGCATGCGAAGTAAGCCTTGCTCAGGACGTACCTTGGCTTTGGGATCATTGTCGTATTTGGGATCACCAATTGCCCCGAAAAGAACTGCATCGGATGCCATGCAAATTTCGTGGGTAGCATCGGGATAGGGATCCCCTGTCGCATCAATGGCACATGCACCCACCAAGCCTTCTTGGAAGGTGATTTGGTGGCCAAATTTCTTTCCAATGGCTTCAACCACTTTTACTGCCTGAGCAATCACTTCGGGTCCAATGCCATCGCCAGGCAGGAGTGCTATTTTCATTTTCATAGGTACAAAATTACGGATGAATTTCCTTTGGGTTCTTATCCATGATGTTCAACATTTTTTCAGTAGCCATCATGGCCGCTACCGTTTGGTCTGGATCCAATCCTTTGGTTTTGAATCGACCTCCATATTCCCAGGTAATGACCGTCTCCACAAAAGCGTCGGTTTTTCCCCCTGGAGGAATGGTTACGTGGTAATCTACTAATTTGGGAAGGTCTTTATGCAAAGAAGCATAAATTGAACTCACTGCCTTCATGAATGAATCGTACTGTCCATCACCCGTAGCAGTGGCATCGTGGTAACTATCGTACATTTTTAGTCGCAACTGTACCGAAGGTTTAAGGCCTTTGGATTGGGTCATGTGGTACCCATCAATGCTGATGTTTTTTGTAAAGGAGTTGTTTTGGAGTACATCGGAAATGATGTAGGGCAAGTCCTCCGTAGTCACTCGCTCCTTTTTGTCTCCCAATTCTATAATTCGCTGGGTGACGCGAGCCAATTCATCCGGCTCCAAAGAAATTCCCAGGGCTTCCAGGTTTTTTGAAATATTGGCTTTCCCCGAGGTTTTTCCTAGGGCGTATTTTCGCTCTCTCCCAAATCGCTCAGGTAGCAATTGATTGAAGTACAAACTCTTTTTCTGGTCTCCATCGGCATGGATGCCGGCTGTTTGGGTAAATACATTTTCTCCTACCACAGGCTTATTGGCAGGAATGTATTGTCCAGAAAATTGTTCCACCAACTTGGACACCCGAAAAATCTTTTGTTCCTGAACGCCAATTTCCAATTCCGTAAAATCCTTAATCACGGCGACAACGGATTCCAAAGGAGCATTTCCTGCCCTTTCCCCTAGCCCATTGATGGTGCTATGGATACCAGACACCCCCTGAAGTACTGCTTCAAGGACATTGGCTACTGCCAAATCGTAATCGTTGTGTGCATGGAAATCGATCCGCAAATCAGGGAATTTGGAGATTACTTCCCCCAAGAATTCGCGAACCTCTGAAGGAGAAAGAATTCCCAAAGTGTCCGGAAGCATTACCCGCTGAATGGGTTGCTGCGCAAGCATTTCGATAAGGCTAAGTGTGTAGTCTGGCGAACTGCGCATCCCATTGGACCAGTCTTCCAAGTAGACATTTACCTGAAGCCCTTGCTCCAACGCATACGCAATGCACTGCTGAATTTCAGCAAAATGCTCCTCGGGCGTTTTCTTTAACTGATGAACCAGGTGATTGAGGGAACCTTTGGTTAAGAGATTGAGTACTTGGCCGCCGGCCTCCACGATCCAATCCACGGAAATGGGGGTGTCCACAAATCCCAGAACCTCCACGCGATCTAGAAGACCTTTTTGAGCAGCCCATTGGGTAATGCGTTGCACTCCCTCCAATTCTCCCGCTGACACGCGAGCAGAAGCGACTTCAATACGGTCAACTTTTAATTCTTCTAAGAGTGCCTTGGCGAGGTGCAGCTTTTCGGAAGGCAAAAAAGATACCCCAGAGGTCTGTTCTCCATCCCTCAAGGTAGTATCCATCAATTCCAATCTTCGCGCCTCCATGCTTCACACCGTTTATCGGTTGGCTTCAAAGCCTTCGATTTCTGTAGCCATGTTGATGAGGTAATCGATGTCATCGAACCCATGCTGCATGTTGTCCTTCTTGTATTCGTTGATATCAAAGGATTCAGCATCCCCTGTAGCAAGTAAGGTGATCGTTTGTTGAGGCAAGTTTATTTCCACCTCGGTTAGCGGATCTGCTGCTATGGCAGCAAAAAGTTTATCTGCAAACGCAGGCGTCACCGTCACTGGAAGTACGCCGATATTGAGGCAGTTGTTTTTAAAGATATCTGCAAAAAAGCTGGACACCACACAACGAAAGCCATAGTCATACAAGGCCCAAACAGCATGTTCCCGGCTCGATCCGCATCCAAAGTTTTTTCCCGCAACCAGAATCTTCCCGCTGTAAGTCGAATCATTGAGTACAAAATCAGCCTTTGGTGTTCCAGCAGAGTCGTAACGCCAATCGCGAAACAGGTTGTCACCAAAGCCTTCTCTTTCTGTTGCCTTTAAAAAGCGAGCAGGGATAATTTGGTCCGTATCCACATTCTCTGTCGAAAGTGGTACGGCTGTGCTCTGTAGGATGGTAAATTTATCGTAAGCCATTTTTTCTTAGTCCAAATGTGGTAAAATTAACGAGTGGGTAGTGCTATTCGTGTTCTCCATAAATTCCGCCTGCCTTCCGCTGGTAGGTATTTCGCCTGCCGCAGGCAGGTGTTTTCAATTCTGAAATACTTCCCGTGGATCGGTGATGCGCCCAGTAATGGCTACAGCAGCCACCGTCAGCGGAGAAGCGAGTAAGGTGCGCGCACCCGGTCCTTGTCGACCTTCAAAGTTCCGATTGGAAGTAGAAACTGCATATTTTCCTGCTGGTATCTTGTCGTCATTCATGGCAAGACAAGCAGAGCAGCCCGGTTGGCGCAATTCAAAACCTGCCTCTTCCAAAATAGCAACCAATCCTTCGGCTTGGGCTTGTTTTTCCACCTCCCGAGATCCGGGTACAATCCAAGCGGTAATGGAATCGGCCTTTTTATGTCCTTTGACAAATTGAGCCACTGCTCGGATATCTTCGATGCGCCCGTTGGTACAGGAACCTACAAAGACGTAGTCTACCGATTTTCCAAGGATGGGTTCACCAGGAGCAAACCCCATGTAGTCTAGGGATTTGAGGTAGGAAGTCTTGTTGGAACCTTCCATTCCCTCGGTGGTGGGGATGTTGTCTACTACCTTGATGCCCATGCCTGGATTTGTACCATAGGTAATCATCGGTTCAATATCCACAGCATCAAAAGTCAGTTCTTGATCAAACACTGCCCCATCGTCGGTACGCAAGGTATTCCAATAGGCCACCGCTTTTTCCCAGTCGTCCCCTGCAGGAGCATACTGCTTGCCTTTTAGAAAATCGTAGGTAGTTTGGTCGGGAGCAATCAGTCCTCCACGAGCACCCATTTCGATAGACATGTTGCAAATCGTCATTCGGGCTTCCATGGAAAGGCTACGGATGGTCGAACCTGCATATTCTACAAAATAGCCAGTGGCACCCGCTGCAGAGATTTTGGAGATGATGTACAAAATAATGTCCTTGGAAGTCACGCCTTTTCCTAGCGCGCCTTCTACAGAGATGCGCATCTTCTTTGGCTTGGACTGCATGATGCATTGGGTAGCCAATACCATCTCCACTTCGGAGGTACCGATACCAAAAGCAATGGCTCCAAAAGCACCGTGCGTGGAAGTATGTGAATCCCCACAAACAATGGTCATTCCGGGCTGAGTTACTCCCAATTCTGGACCGATAACGTGCACAATTCCGTGGTGGGCGGAGCCCAAGTCATGCAATTCAATGCCGTACTTCGCACAATTCTCCCGAAGCTTTTCAACTTGCATCCGAGAGAGTTTGTCCTTGATCGTCTGATCTTGATTTACTGTAGGCACATTATGGTCTGGAGTGGCAATGGTTCGGTGTGGATATTTCACACCTATCCCTCTTTTCTCCAAATTCAGGAAAGCCACGGGAGAAGTCACTTCATGAATGAAGTGCTTGTCGATGAAAAATACATCTGGGCCAGCAGGCACGGATTTGACCACGTGCGCATCCCAGATTTTATCAAATAAAGTGTTCTTTTCCATAGTTAGGCAGTCGCATATTCTTTGACTGGAATTTTGTTGAGGGCATCGACAAATGCTTGTGCGGAAGCAAGTACGATGTCTTGGTTGGAGGCAAAGCCATAGTAGGGCTTGTCTGATTTGATGAGACGCATGTGCACCTTGGCCACATCGTCACTTCCCTGAGTCATGGCCTGAATAAGGAACTCCTCAAGTTCTACCTGCGGCTGTACCAAGGATTCAATGGCTTTCAATACCGCATCCACAGGCCCTACACCGGTGGAAATTGCCGAATGATGCTCATTTCCAATTTTAAGGTGTACTTCTGCTTGAATGACACCATTAGAGGTGTAGTTGACTTCCCCCAATTCAATAAAATTCGAGTCCTCAATGTACTTACCCACTAGCTCCAATAAATCTTTTCTTCCTACATCCCGCTTGGAATCTGCCAGTATTAGAAATGCTTCGTACACTTCACGCAATTCCTCTCCTTCGAGTTCCACACCCAAGGCATCCAAGTGATGCTTGAGTGCGGCTCTTCCAGATCTTGCAGTAAGCACGATGGTAGACTCGGAAACACCCACTTCCTTGGGGTCGATAATTTCGTAATTTTCGCGATGCTTCAACACCCCATCTTGGTGGATTCCAGAGGAGTGTGCAAATGCATTTCTTCCCACAATCGCCTTGTTGGGCTGCACCGGCATGTTCATCAATTTGGATACTAGGCGGCTGGTGTGGTAAATTTTTGGAGTGACAATGTCCGTGTACACGGGAATGGATTGGTGGCATTTGATAGCCATTACTACCTCTTCCATGGAGGTGTTGCCGGCACGTTCCCCGATTCCATTGATGGTCACCTCTACTTGTCGTGCTCCTTGCTGCACCCCAGCTACGGTATTAGCAGTTGCCATACCTAGGTCATTGTGGCAATGGGTAGCAATGATGGCCCGATCGATATTGGGTACCCGGTTTTTCAAACTAGCAATGATCGCTCCGTACTGTTCGGGCAAGCAATACCCCGTTGTATCGGGAATATTGACTACTGTCGCTCCTGCCTTGATCACCTCTTCGATGATTTTGCAGAGAAAATCAGCCTCAGCTCGTCCGGCATCTTCTGCATAAAACTCCACATCTTCCACGAATCGCTTGGCAAACTTAACCGCCGCTACCCCGCGTCGAATGATATCTTCGGGAGTAGAGCGGAGTTTGTACTGAATATGGTAGGGAGAAACGCCGATTCCGGTATGGATACGCCCTTTTTTGGCGTATTGAAGTGCTGCCCCAGCTACTTCAATGTCTTTTTCAACCGCACGCGAAAGTGCACAGATAATCGGATTAGAAACGGCTTTTGATATTTCAATGACAGAATTAAAGTCTCCAGGGCTAGAGATCGGAAATCCCGCCTCAATGATGTCTACCCCGAGTTCTTCTAGTGCCTTGGCAACAATGATTTTTTCTTGGGTATTTAGTTGACATCCTGGAACTTGCTCTCCATCCCGAAGCGTGGTATCAAATATCCATAGCTTTTCACTCATGACCTTTTGGGTTTGGGTACATTAATTATTTTCAGGTCTCAACTTGCGCACCACGGCGCCTGCCTGCCACATTTCGGATTCACGAAGTTGAGCAAGCTCAGCCTCTAGTTTTTCTCTGTAATCTGCCTTAGAATTCGAATCAATGGATTTTTGAGCCTCAGTACCGGATTTTACAGACTGATACAGCGCTTCAAACACCGGCTTGGTCGCATCGCGGAAAGGCTTCCACCAGTCCAAGGCTCCACGCTGCGCAGTAGTGGAGCAGTTGGCATACATCCAATCCATTCCATTTTCAGCCACTAGGGGCATCAAAGACTGAGTCAACTCTTCTACCGTCTCATTGAATGCTTCGGATGGGGTATGTCCATTGGCTCGGAGCACTTCGTACTGAGCCGCAA
>CANGYY010000094.1 GCA_947458585.1 Cyclobacteriaceae bacterium
CCGCGGATGGATTTGATAAAAGCGGAGACGATGTCGTAATGCTGCTCTCCAGACTTGTCATACAAGGCTACCTTTTGTTGGGCTACCTGCATGACGCGCTCGTCGGTGAGGGTGCAAGGATTTTCGGGCAAGCTTTCGATGACGATCTCTAGCAGGTTGAGCAGTTTCCGTCCATCCCCACCGGAGATTCGGAGCAAGGCATCCGTTTCTTGGAGGATCACCTCCTTTTTCTTCAGTTCAGCATCCTGGTCCAGCGCTTGCTGAATCATGGCTTCCAAGTCGGCTTTTCCCAAAGGATGCAGGGAAAATACCTGACATCGGGAGAGTAGGGCGGCATTGACCTCAAAAGAAGGGTTTTCCGTAGTGGCCCCGATCAGTCGGATACTGCCTTTTTCTACTGCCCCAAGCAAGGCGTCCTGCTGGGATTTATTGAAGCGATGGATCTCATCGATAAAAAGTACTGCCCCTTGTTGGAATTTGGCCTTTTCGAGCACCTCTCGGATGTCTTTTACCCCTGCATTGATTGCGCTGAGTGTGTAGAATGGGGCTTTGATTTCATTGGCAATGATGTTGGCGATGGTTGTTTTCCCTACACCTGGAGGTCCCCAAAGAATCAAGGAAGGCACATTTCCGGATTTGATTGCTTTGTGCAAAAAAGACTGGGGGCTGGACAGGTGTTCCTGACCAATCAGTTCCTCCAATCGGCTTGGGCGCATACGTTCGGCTAGGGGGGTGGGGTTCATTTTTTTTGAAGCGAGAGTTTAGAGGCAAGAGGCAAGAGACAAGAAGCAAGATACAAGAGCCAAGAAGTAAGGGGCCTGCCTGCCGCAGGCAGGTACTTTGTACTTAAATTAAGATCTAATTTGATTCTATTTGAAAAATGGAGTCAAATTCTGCCTGCTTTGATTTTTCTGCTTCCTCCAAGTCGAAATCATCTTGAATTCCCAACCAAAATTTTGCGGAGTTTCCAAAGAATTTTGAAAATCGGAGTGCGGTATCTGCGGTGATTCTACGTTTTCCCTGAATGATTTCTGATATTCTGGTTTGAGGTAGATGTGTTTCTTTTGCGAGGCGGTACGCAGAAATCCCAAAAGGCTTGATGAACTCCTCGTTTAAAATTTCGCCCGGGTGGATGTTTTTAATAGTTTCCATGGTATTGTTCAATGATAGTCAACAATTTGGACTTCGAAGGCCTGGTTTTCTTCCCAAATGAAAATTAGACGCCATTTTTGGTTGATTCGAATACTGAATTTGCCAGCTAAGTTTCCCGATAGTTTTTCTAAATGATTTGATGGAGGGATTTTTAAATCAGATAGATTTTGGGAGTTAGCCAACATTCTAAGCTTTCTTCTGGCAACATCTTGAATTTCGTTAGGCAACTTGGAGGACCTTATCCCAAGCCAAATTTTTTCTGTTTCCTTATCACCAAAAGAACGTATCATTACTCTCGTTTGTCAATACTAACGTGAAAAGTTAGTAATTAATTTTAGTATTTATTAAAAAAATATTCAGCTCACTTTTCTTTTCAGTATCCAAAAAATAAGATTTGAAGTTCTTTTAAGTGAGCTGTGGTTTGAGTCATTTTCATGAAAGCAGGTAATCATGAACAAAAAAATTAGCTTTGATTCTGTGAATGCCTTCAATGGCTTGTTCTAGCCATCTTTTTTGCCTGATCAGTCGTGAATGTTTCTCCTCGCTCCGCTTGTCTGAGTCCGGTCTCAATCTTGTTGAGAAGAATTAATCGATCCATCAATTCTTCGATGGAGAATTCCTCAGGGAGTGATTTGATGACTTCGATCGCTTTGTCTTTGGTAATCATGGATTTATCTTTTGTTTAATTTAACAAGAAAAATTCAATCTAGGCTAATTCAACTCCTAGAAATCCGTTTCCCAAACTCCTCCAGGTGATCGTCTCCAAAGTCGAGGTGGGTCACAAAGCGAACCAGGTCCTTGCCAAACTTTACTCCCTTGATGCCCTTGCTGCTTAATTCCTGAAGATAGGCCTCTGGACTAATTCCCTCCAGTCGGGCAATGACAATATTGGTCGCCACAGGCAGTATTTCTACTACATAAGGTGCCTTCATGAGGAACTCACCCAAACTTCGTGCACGTCGGTGGTCTTCCTTCAAGCGCGCTACCTGATGATCCAAGGCATAAATACCCGCTGCTGCCAAAAATCCTGCCTGGCGCATGCCGCCCCCAAAGACTTTTCGCACCTTACGGGCGCGCTTGATGTCCGCTTTTGAACCCAAAAGCACGGATCCAATGGGGCAACCCAGGCCCTTGCTTAGGCAGATGGAAATGGTGTCAAACAATTGACCCCATTCCGCTGGAGCATCGCCTGTTTCGACCAAGGCATTGAACAGACGAGCGCCATCGAGGTGAAGTTTGAGCCCTTTTTCTTGACAAAGCGCCTGTATGGGCCGTACCTCATCTAGCGTATAGATGCTTCCGCCGCCCTTATTCATCGTATTTTCTAGCGAAACGAGCGTAGTCTCCGGTGCATGGACATCGTCTGGATTGATGGATTCGGCCACCTGGGAAGCGGTGATTTTACCCAAGTCTCCAGTCAAGAGTTTCACCGAAGCCATGGAGTTGGCCATGATGCCCCCTCCTTCATACAGGTAGATGTGGGAATATTGGTGGCAAATCACTTCTTTTTGGGGGCCAGTGTGCAAGCGGATGGCGATTTGGTTGGTCATCGTGCCGGAAGGGCAAAAAAGCGCTGCTTCCTTTCCAAAAAGGCTGGCTATCTTTTCCTCCAGGGCATTGACCGTAGGGTCTTCACCAAATACATCGTCTCCAAGTGGAGCGGCGTACATGGCTTCGCGCATTCCAACACTGGGCTTAGTGAGCGTATCGCTTCGTAAATCTAGAGTCAGCATGTTTATTTCTCGTCTTTTTTAAAGAATAGGTCTAGGCTACTTTTTCGCTTTTGAAAGATTCCCTCCATATCCGAAAGTTCCAAGTTCAGCGCTTTGGTGGAAATTTGAATTTCTACCAAGGAAATCCCCAAAGAGATCAGCAGGGACACCATGCTGATGACAAAGGTCCAATTGGCCGCCTCCGTAAATCCTTTGAACAGCAAAAACATGCAAATCACGCAGAGTAAAAAACTAAATACCCCGAAAAGTTGCATGTTCTTAATCAAAGTCAATCTTCTGCGGAGGTTGTGAATCTGCTCCACGATGATCTCTTGATCTGGATCCTTCAGGTAATTTTTGTGCAGTCCCCGAATGAGCGTGGCGATGGCCAAAAACCGATTGGTAAAAGCCAGCATCAGCAAGGTGATTGCGGAAAAGAGGAGGGCAGGAGTGGAGAGTTGGAGTTCCATGGGACTAGCGTAAGTCTAAGACGTAAGTTGGGGAAAAGAAATGAGAAAGCCCGCTCTCAACATTCCAATTGATTCAAATTGGAAGGCTAGAGAGCGGGCCTTAGGAAAATTTATTGCTTACAAGTGAATCACTTCGTCGTAGGCTGCAGCCGCCGCTTCCATGATCGCTTCAGACATGGTTGGGTGCGGGTGCACAGTTTTGATCAATTCGTGACCGGTAGTTTCCAGTTTACGAATCGCCACGATCTCGGCAATCATTTCGGTGACATTGGCACCGATGAGGTGAGCACCCAATAGTTCGCCGTATTTTTTATCGAATACCAGTTTCACAAAACCCTCCTTAGCACCGGATGCAGAGGCTTTGCCGGAGGCGGAGAAAGGAAACTTACCAATGCGTACTTCGTGTCCTGCCGCTTTGGCTTTGGCTTCGGTCATGCCCACAGAGGCAATCTCTGGAGAGCAGTAGGTACATCCTGGGATGTTGCCATAGTCAAGTGCCTCTGGATGGTGTCCAGCGATTTTCTCTACGCAAATGATGCCTTCAGCAGATGCTACGTGCGCCAATGCCGGTCCAGGAACCACGTCACCAATGGCGTAATAGCCTGGCATGTTGGTTTGGTAGTACTCATTTACTTGGATTTTTCCTTTGTCTACCAAGATTCCTACTTCTTCCAAACCGATATTTTCCAAGTTGGATACCACGCCCGCCGCTGAAAGAACCACGTCACATTCCAGAACTTCCTCTCCTTTGGCGGTCTTCACGGTCACCTTGCAACCTGCACCTTTGGTGTCCACTTTGGTCACTTCGGAGGAGGTCATGATGGTGATTCCAGATTTTTTGTAACTCTTCTCCAGGGCTTTGGAAACTTCCTCATCCTCTACAGGTACAATGCGGTCCATGAATTCCACGATGGTTACCTTGGTGCCGATGGCATTGTAGAAGTAGGCAAATTCCACTCCGATGGCGCCAGATCCTACGACCACCATGCTTTTAGGCTGGTTTTCTAGGGTCATCGCCTTGCGGTAGCCGATTACTTTTTCGTTATCAATCTTTAAAGTAGGAAGTTCTCTAGCGCGAGCACCAGTTGCGATAAGGATGTGGTCGCCAGCATAAACCGTCTTTTTGCCATCCTTGTCTGCTACCTCTACCTTCTTTCCAGGTTGGATTTTGCCCCAACCAGAAATGATTTCGATTTTATTTTTCTTCATCAAAAATTGCACGCCCTTGCTCATGCCGTCTGCGACACCGCGGCTGCGCTTGACCATGCTGCCAAAATCTGCTGTAGCATCCTTCACGGTGATTCCGTAGTCGCTGGCATGGTTGATGTATTCGTAAACCTGTGCGCTTTTCAACAACGCTTTGGTGGGGATACAGCCCCAGTTGAGGCAGATTCCGCCCAACTCTTCTGCTTCCACGATGGCAGTTTTCAGCCCAAGTTGTGAAGCACGAATGGCCGCCACGTATCCTCCCGGTCCGCTACCCAGCACAATCAAGTCAAATTTTGTCGAAGACATAGTTTAATGGATTTGATATCAAAATAACTTCGCAAAAATAGGTCTTTTGCTTTCAGAAAAAAATCTGTTTTACGAGGTAGTTTTCACAGGGAAAAGTTTCTTAGTGAAGGATTTAGTGGGGGTAAACTTAATTCTGAGATACGCTTTTTTGGTGTGTATTTCTTGGGATTATTTCAAAAAAATAGGGTAAATCATTCGTTCTAGATCAGTTCCTTCTCCTTTCAAAAAATCCAGCGACTAAATGACGGGAGAAATTTCTATTTTTGGCGAAATCAAAAATGAGTCTATTCATGGGATTACTAACTGGAAAAATTGCCCTCGTCACTGGAGCTTCCAAGGGAATTGGTAGAGCCATTGCCATCAAATTTGCCCAAGAGGGCGCGCAAGTGGCCTTCACCTACCTTTCAAGCGTAGAAAAGGGGCTTGCCTTAGAAACTGAACTAAAGGCTTTTGGCATTACTGCCAAAGGATATCGCTCGGATGCTTCCGACTTTAAAGCGGCAGAGGAATTGATCAATGCGGTGGTGGCTGACTTTGGAGGCCTGGATATTTTGGTCAACAATGCGGGCATCACTCGGGACAACTTGCTCATGCGCATGACAGAAGAGTCTTGGGATGAGATCATGAACATCAACCTGAAGTCCTGCTTCAATACTGTAAAGGCGGCAACGCGAGTAATGATGAAGGCCAAGTCTGGTTCCATCATCAACATGACCTCTGTGGTCGGGGTGAAAGGAAATGCGGGTCAAGCGAATTATGCCGCCTCGAAGGCTGGAATTATCGGATTCACCAAATCCATTGCCTTGGAATTGGGATCACGCAACATTCGTTGCAATGCGGTGGCCCCTGGATTCATTGAAACAGAGATGACTGAGGTCTTGGATGAAAAAACAGTTCAGGGCTGGAGAGATGCCATCCCGATGAAACGAGGAGGACAGCCCGAAGAAATTGCGGATGTGTGCGTATTTCTAGGCTCTGAAATGAGCACTTACATTTCTGGCCAAGTACTTCATGTCAATGGAGCGATGTATACCTAAACGGGTAGGAAGTAACCGCCTAGATAGGTAGAAAATACCTTGAAAGTAAAGAACCACATAGACACATAGAAACGAAGTGAATTCACTTTTTTCTCATGTGTCTATGTGGTTATTTTTTTAACCAATAGACACCTAAATTAACGCTATGTGTCTATGTGGTTAATTTTTTTCCCAATAGACGACTAGAACAACTCTATGTGTCTATGTGGTTAATTTTTCCCAAAAAGGCA
>CANGYY010000095.1 GCA_947458585.1 Cyclobacteriaceae bacterium
ATGAAAGAAAACAATTTGTAAACAAAAAGGTATATTACGTACATGGATGCCATTTCCCTATATGACCAAACTACCTTAGAGTGCAGCAAGCTGATCACCCAGCGCTACAGTACTAGTTTTACTTTGGGCATCAAAACCTTAGCAAAAAAGTTTCATCTCCCGATCTATGCCATCTATGGCTTTGTGCGCTATGCAGATGAAATCGTAGATACCTTTCACAATCAGGACAAAAAAGCGCTGCTCGACCGATTCAAAAAAGACACCTACGAAGCCATTGAAGCCAAGATTTCTTTGAATCCGGTGCTTCATGCTTTTCAACTTATCGTAAACCAGTACCAGATTGACCGGGATCTCATCGAGGCCTTTTTGCATTCCATGGAAATGGATTTGGACTTCAAAACCTACAACGACTCCAAATACCACGAATATATCTACGGATCTGCCGAGGTGGTGGGATTGATGTGTTTGAGGGTCTTTTGCCAAGGAGATGAGGCAGAATACCAACGCCTAAGAGAACCTGCCTGCAAGTTGGGCGCTGCTTTTCAAAAGGTCAACTTCCTCCGAGACATCAAGAGTGATTTCGAAGAACGAGGAAGAGTCTATTTCCCTGGGGTAGACTTCAACCGCTTCGACACTTCAGTCAAATCGTTGATTGAAGAAGACATCCAAAAAGACTTTAATGATTCCCTAATTGGCATCGCGGGGCTACCAGACGGGGCCAAACTTGGGGTAAAGGTGGCTTACTTGTACTACCAAAAGCTATTTGATAAGATCAAAAAGCTCCCTCCAGAAACGATTACGAAGCAGCGGGTACGCATTCCCAATGCTCGAAAGCTCAGCCTCCTCTTTGGAAGCTATGTGGAAAACAAACTTGGCTTCTCCTGATGGAAAAGTACCTCTACTTAGGTGTCCTCCTTTTCGCAATTAGCTATCCGCTCGCCCAATCCTTTGAACATCGGATCCGCTATGCTACTCAATGGAAATACCTTTTCCCCGGTATGGGGTTGACTGCAGCCTTTTTTATCGTCTGGGACATCTGGTTTACGCAGTTAGGCGTCTGGGAATTTAACCCCACCTACGTACTGGGCTTCTTTTGGATGGACCTGCCCTTAGAAGAATGGCTTTTCTTCTTGATCGTCCCTTTTTCATCCGTATTTATCTACGAAGTGCTGATTTACTTTTTCCCAAAGGATATTTTTCGTCCATTTGGAAAGGCCTTCGTCTGGATCTTGGTGCCTTTTCTGCTGGTAATGAGTATCCTCCACTTGGACAAGTGGTACACCTCTGTCAACTTCTTGGTGGGGGCGCTTGCATTAGCCATCCATTACTTAATCTTCAAAGAAAAGTACTTAGGCCGCTTTATTTTCGCTTACCTCGTCCACCTCATTCCGCTGATGATTTGCAATGGAATTCTTACTGGAGGACTTACAGAAGAGCCGGTGGTCATATACAACAATTCAGAAAATTTGGGCATACGGATTTGGACGGTACCCATAGAGGACTTGATTTACTCGATGACCTTGTTGCTAATGAACATTAGCTTCTTTGAATACTTAAGACGTAAGCAAACAATTTCCCCGATTCGTGGTTAATAATCGTATGAAACACCTACAGGTTCAAATAGACGATCATTCGGGCTTTTGCTTTGGGGTAGTATACGCCATCGAAATGGCGGAAGAAATCCTCGAGGAGCAGGGCTATCTCTATTGCCTAGGTGACATCGTGCACAACGACGAAGAAGTCAGTCGACTGACGCGCAAAGGGCTCAAAATCATAGACCATGGCGACTTGCATGGATTGACTAATGAAAAGGTCCTCATCCGCGCCCACGGAGAGCCACCCTCTACATACGAACTCTCGATTAAGAATAACCTGACCCTCATTGATGCGAGTTGTCCGGTGGTGCTCAAACTACAAAACCGGATCAAAAATTCCTTCGATAAGGAAGACCATATCTACATCTACGGCAAGCACGGGCATGCGGAAGTCATTGGCCTCTTGGGTCAGACCAATAATAAGGCCGTGGTATTCCAAGACATTTCGGAGTTGGATATCCCCAACCTTCCCAAAAACATTACGCTGTACAGCCAGACCACCAAAAGCACCGATAAATTCTACGAAATCAACGAGATTTTACGGGAGAATGGAATCGCCGTAAACACGAACGACACCATTTGCAGACAAGTGTCCAATCGGGACAAGGAGCTACGTAGCTTTGCAGAAAAGTTTGACAAAATCATCTTTGTCAGTGGCACCAAGTCTTCCAACGGAAAGGTGCTCTACAATGTGTGTAAAGAGAAAAACGAACAAACATTTTTTGTCTCCAATCCCGACCAAATTGAAGAATACTGGTTTGGGTATGGCGAATCCGTAGGCATCTGCGGCGCCACCTCCACTCCCATGTGGCTCATGGAGCAGGTTCGGGAGCGTATTTTAACCTTCTAATCTCCCCTTCATGGAGGCTTCTCGTACACGTTCCGTAGATCCAAAAGGTCTTTTGATTGGATGGGGAATTATCCTTACCTGGGGACTTTCCTTGGCTTTCCTACTCACTTGGGAGTTTTCCTGGGAAAATCCCTTGACCTATTTGGCCATTCTAGTCCAGACACATCTGTACACCGGGCTCTTTATCACTGCGCATGATGCCATGCATGGCATCGTCTCCTCCAATAAGAAAGCCAATCACTTCACTGGCTGGATTGCCGCGATCTTGTTTTCCTACAACTTCTATTGGAAGCTTTTTCCCAAGCACCACGAGCACCACCGCTACGTAGCCACGGATAAGGATCCAGATTACCATGCCTCTGGCAAGTTTTTCCGCTGGTACCTGAGCTTTATCCTCCAATACCTGACCCTCTGGCAATTTCTGCTGATGGCGGTCACTTTCAACCTACTTAAGCTGGTGCTGCCCACTGAAAACTTGATCCTTTTCTGGATGGTTCCTGCTGGGCTTTCTACCTTACAGCTATTTTTCTTCGGCACTTACTTGCCTCACATGGGCGAGCAGACCAACGAACACCATTCGAGTTCACAGTCCAAAAACCATTTTTGGGCATTTTTGAGCTGTTACTTTTTTGGATACCACTTTGAGCACCACGACTCCCCTGGCACGCCTTGGTGGCGTCTATGGAGAGTGAAAGAAAAACAGGCTGCCTAGTTTGTTAGCCAAGCCTACCCTGTCACCAAGTCATTGAATTGAAGCACTAAGCCACACCACATCATGCGAATTATCGGTCTTTTTGGAATCTTTTTCCTCCTTTCCCTAGCCAGTATGGGACAAGGCCTCATCCGGGGAAAAATCACCAATCCAGTCAACAACCAGCCTGTCCCCTTTGCCAATGTCCTGGTGCTCAACACGGAGCTTGGCGCCATCACCAACGAGGAGGGCTATTACGAAATCAGCAACATCCCTGCGGGCCTTTACAATGTGCGGGCCAGCTATGTAGGCTATAAATCGTCTACCGCATATGAAATCCAAGTGAGCCTGGCCAAGCCTGTACTATTGGATTTTAGCCTAGTAGAAGATGCTTCCGAACTTAGTGAAGTAGTCGTGAGTAGTGAGTTTACCCGTTCGGAAGAAACCCCACTCTCGGTACGCAAGCTGAACACCAATGAAATCGAGCGCTACCCAGGCGGCAATCGAGACATCTCCCGAGTGATCCAATCCTTGCCCGGAGTGGCCAGCACGCCTAGTTTCCGAAATGATATCCTGATTCGCGGGGGTGCGCCTAACGAAAACCGCTTTTTTGTTGACGAAATCGAAGTGCCCGTCATCAACCACTTCGCCACCCAAGGGTCCTCTGGAGGGCCAGCAGGAATACTGAACGTCAACTTGATTAAAAGTGTAGACTTGATCACGGGAGGATTCCCCGCCAATCGCATGAATGGTTTGAGTTCCTTTTTCGAGTTTCAGCTCAAAGAAGGAAGGAGAGATCGGATGGCTACCCAGCTGACGGTGGGTGCTTCCGAGTTGACCCTATCCAACGAAGGGCCACTTTCCCCTAAGACAGCCTATATTCTATCGGCTAGACGGTCTTATTTGCAAGGCTTATTTCGTTTACTCAATCTCCCATTTCTACCTACTTTCAACGATTTTCAGGTAAAAACCACCACCAAAATCAACGATAAAACCGAATTAACCTTCATCGGCATTGGAGCCATCGACCAATTTGTACTCAACGAGGATGTTCCTGAAGAAGAGACCCAGGAAGAGAAAGATGATCGCCTTTACCTCCTCAATGTATTGCCAGTACAAACCCAATGGAATTACACCACAGGGGCCAAATTGAAGCGGTTTCGAGAAAATGGCTTTTGGACCTTTGTGCTGAGCCGAAACATGCTCAACAACGAATCCTATAAATATGCCGGAAACCAGGAAGGAGACGAGAAAAACCTACTCTTCAGATACCGCTCCCAGGAGTCAGAAAACAAGTTTCGCGCAGAAAATAGCATTTTCGGAAAGGGTTATTCCCTCAAGTACGGGGTCAATTTGGAGTACTCTCGCTACCTGATCGACAACTTTGACCGCGTCGCACTCTCTCAGACTGGAGGTACTATTGATATTTTAGCCACCTCCAACTACAGCAGCTATGGGGCTTTTGTATCGGGAACCCGGAATTGGTTTGGCGATCGTCTGTTGCTTAGCGGAGGGGTTCGTGTCGATGGTTCAGATTTTGCCAAAACGGCCTCCAATCCCCTCAACCAGCTGAGCCCTCGGTTTTCTGTTTCTTACCAGCTCAAGCCCAACCTATTTGCCACCGCCAATGCAGGCATCTACTACCAGCGGCCGGCTTATACCATTCTCGGTTACCAAAATTCAGCAGGTGCTTTTGTCAATCAAGACAGTGATGTCCGCTTTATTCGAAATGCACAGCTGATTGGGGGAATCGAATACCTCTTTCCTGAGAAAGCGAGAAGATTTACTGCAGAAGCATTTTACAAGCGATACAGCAACTACCCGACATCTATCCGGAACGGTATTTCTTTGGCCAACCTAGGGGCAGACTTCGGCGCAATCGGCAACGAGCCCGTGCTCTCGAATTCTACAGGCAGGGCCTATGGATTGGAGTTCTTGGCGCAGCAGCGTCTGTACAACAATTTTTATGGAATCGCTTCCCTAACCTTGGTTCGCTCAGAATTTACCAACCCCAATTCGGAGGGCATGATCCCTTCTTCCTGGGACAATGGTTTTATTGTCAGCCTTACAGCAGGCAAGCGCTTTGGCAAAAACTGGGAGCTGGGTGGAAGATGGCGCTTCTTGGGTGGAACACCCTATACCCCTGCAGACTTGAGTGCCTCCAGTCTTCGCAGCAACTGGGACCTCCGGAATGCTGCCGTCTTAGATTTTTCTCGAATCAATGGCGTCCGGTTGAAATCTTTTCATCAACTAGACATTCGTCTGGATAAAAAGTACTTCTTTGACCGATGGAATCTGAACTGGTATGTTGACATCCAAAATGCCTATAACTATAAGGCGCAACAGCCCCCACAAATAGTCCCAGTCCGAGATGTGCAAGGCAATCTGACGGTAAATCCGACGGACCCTAGTCGCTACCAACTTAAATCCATTGTGAATCCTGGCGGAACTATCCTTCCTACCATCGGATTGATTGTTGAATTTTAAGTATTGTGATTTTCCGCAATTATCCCAGTGGCTTAAGGTATGTTTGAATTACTGCGGATAATCGTCGACAGACCACAGTCTGCAGGCAGACGACTGTCCACAGACCACCGCTCACCTAAATGAACTTCAATCCTTATTTTGTTTCGTTGTTGGGAATAATGGGGACAATCAAATTAAGGAAACAAAAAACCCTGCTTGATTGGACTAGCCCCCAAAAGTTGGACGGATTAAGAATGATTTAAATTTAGAGAAAGAGCTCGGTATTGTACCGGGCTTTTTCCATTTAGTTTGGATTTTATTCTCTTATGGTTGTAGTAGTGGATGTATTCTTTTATTTCTTTTTTGAG
>CANGYY010000096.1 GCA_947458585.1 Cyclobacteriaceae bacterium
ACTCCATCCATGCTTTCGCTTACTGAAAAAGAGGTAGATCTAATTGCTACCCAATTGCTTAAAGGCAATGTGTGCTTCTATCAGGTTGACAAGAAGAAAATCCACCACATGCCGGACGATGAAGATTATTTCAACTACGACCTAACTCCCGAGGAAGAAGATATCCTCGATGAAATTGAAGACCAACCAGAAAATTTTGCAGAGTTTACCCGCCTGGAACCTACTCAGGAGCATTCGCTCATGCAGGATTTTGTTGACCGCCGAGTGAAAGAGCGGACCCTGGCGGAGGACTTGGTCAGTGCGCTAAGCAAACCCAAGGCAACAACCGCTTTCCGTTTCCTACTCGATGGGTCCAAGTACAAGGATGAATGGGCTGAATTCTTACGGGGGAAGTACCAAGATTGGATCAAGGAACAAGTCGATTCCTTCAATTATGCCGAAGATTAAATGCATCAGCCGCTCCTCGATTTCCCATCTGGAGCGGCTTTTTTAGGTGCAGTTTTGCCTATATTCAGTTCCTCATCTTTTTTCGCTTTCCATGAAAAAACTACTCTTTTTACTTCCGCTTCTTTTTGTAACCCTGCTCATTCAAGCCCAAACTTGGGATTGGGGTGGACCAATAGATCCCCTGCAAGCCAAGTTTCAAATTCAACAGTACCGACTTGAATTGGAAATTTTCCCCGAAACGCAGTCCATTGCTGGCCGATCCACGATTACTTTTTCCTCCCAAGAAAAGTTAGATACGCTGCGGTTTCAATTGATTGACCAGTACCAAGTAAGTAAGGTACTCATGGATGGGAAGGAGGTTGCTTTTTCCCATCAAAATGACCTCTTGGACATCTTTCCCATCGACTGCACCTGCAATCAGGTAGAGATTTTCTACGAGGGCCCAACTCCTATTGCTCAAGATCCTCCCTGGACAGGGGGATTTACCTGGGAGAAAGACCAATGGGGCAGGCATTGGATGGGATTATCCTGCCAGGGAGAAGGAGCCAAACTATTTATGCCCGCCTTTGACCACCCCTCAAGCGAACCTCAGCAAGGAGTAGAGTTGCTCTTCACGGTGCCCAAACCTTACTTCGTGGCCTCCAATGGGCGCCTGATCCAAACCCAAGATCAGGGTGAAAAAGTGCGCTACTACTGGAAAACGGATTATCCAATCAACAACTACAACATCAATTTTACGGTTGGTGTATTTGAAAAAGCAGAAAGCCAATTTCGCTCTGTCTCCGGAGCAGTAGTTCCGATGGCAGTGTGGGTACTTCAAGACAACAAAGACATGGCCCAGGAACTGCTGGAAGTACTTCGAGTAAGTGCCCAGACCCATGAAAAATTCTTTGGCCCCTATCCTTTTCCGGAGGACAAAATCGCGGTTGTGGAAACTCCCTACTTGGGAATGGAGCACCAAACCATCAATGCATATGGCAACAATTTCCAGTTTGTTCCCATGGGTAAAGTCCAATACGACTGGCTACTCCATCACGAACTAGGGCACGAGTGGTTTGGCAATAAGATTTCTGTAGGAGACTGGGCAGACATGTGGATTCACGAAGGACTGACTGCCTACGGAGACTGGTTGTTCTTTTGGGAACATGGAGGACCTGAGGCTTACTTTGAAAAAGTAAACGCTGAAGCCCGAGACATCCCGCATGCCCTTCCAGTGGTCAGCCCTCCCAACTCCACCGAAAAGACGGCCTACCATCCCGAAATCTATACCAAAGGGGCCATGGTCATTCATTCCTTACGGGGAGTCATCGGGGACGAACTCTTCTTTCCAGCACTGAAGGCCTTTGCTGAAGGGGAGCAGTTTTCTTACTTAAATCAAGTGAATACCGAAGAGTTCACTGCATTTATCCAACAGTACACGGGTCAAAATCTGGAAGGCTTTTTTGAACTCTACCTCAAAACGACGAGGCTGCCTGAGGTTAAGGTGAAAAAGAGAGGGAAAAATGAGTTTCTCGTTTCCTTAGAAGGCATTGATTTCGAGATGCCCGTAGAAGTAAAGACCTCCACAGGAATTCAAAAGTACTCCTTGGGTAAATCCCCTACGCTTATCTCAAGTACCAGTACCCCAGAAGTAGATCCACGGGGCTGGCTGATGCTGAAGCGGTAAGGGAGTTTGTTCACGCGGCAGACAAAAGGTAGTTATTCTCGCAAAGGATTGGGAGGTGGAAACTTATTCTATTAAAAACAACTCAATATTCAGGCAGCATGTTCTAGCTCCATAGGAGCGTACCATTAATAACCCCGGGGATAAACCGGGGAAAGATGAAATGAGAGAAAGACGAGCCCCAGCGGGGCGACACAAAAAAATAAAGGAATTAAAAATTAAATGATCGCGATTGCAAATCACGAGCAGCCCCCTAAACCAAAAAAACGGTGCAAGCATTCGCTCGCACCGTTTTTTTAAGGAGTTGATTCTAGGTCTTAGATCCCGAATTCTTTTTTCACCTGATCCACGTAGTCCAACTTCTCCCAGGTAAATAACTCTACCTTTTGGGTGATTGCTGGGCGGTAAGGGGAAGTGAAGGTTTTCTCTACCACCACGCTCTCTCTACCCATGTGGCCATACGCCGCAGTCTCGAGGTAGATCGGGGTACGCAATTTCAAACGCTGCTCAATGGCATAGGGACGCATGTCGAAGATGCCTTCCACTTTCTTCGCAATCTCTCCATCGCTCAAGTTCACCTTGGCAGTGCCGTAGGTGTTGATGTAGATGCCCATCGGCTTGGCAACGCCAATTGCGTAGGATACCTGAACTAGGATCTCGTCTGCGATACCCGCTGCCACCATGTTCTTGGCAATGTGACGAGTAGCATAAGCCGCAGAGCGGTCTACCTTCGAAGGATCTTTGCCAGAGAAGGCACCTCCTCCGTGAGCACCCTTGCCCCCGTAGGTATCTACGATGATTTTTCTTCCAGTAAGTCCAGTGTCGCCATGTGGTCCACCGATCACAAACTTGCCCGTTGGGTTGATGTGGTAGGTGATCTGGTCAGTAAATAGTTTTTGTAGCGAAGGCTTCAACTTAGCCTTCACACGTGGGATCAGGATATGGATGATGTCGGACTTGATTTTGGCAAGCATCTTTCCTTCCTCGTCAAAGTCATCGTGCTGAGTAGATACCACGATCGCATCGATACGCTGAGGCACGTTATCATCGGAGTATTCAATCGTCACCTGAGACTTGGAGTCAGGACGTAGGTAAGGCATGTCCTTGTTCTCTCTACGCAATTCCGCCAGTTCCAAAAGGATGCGGTGTGAGAGGTCCAATGCCAAAGGCATGTAGTTTTCTGTTTCGTTGGTGGCATAGCCAAACATCATGCCTTGGTCGCCTGCACCCTGCTCTTCTGGGTTCTTGCGTTCTACACCTTGGTTGATGTCGGCAGACTGCTCGTGGATGGCAGAAAGCACCCCGCAGGAGTTGCCTTCAAACATGTATTCGCTCTTGGTATAACCAATCTTGTTGATTACCTCGCGGGCGATTTTTTGCACGTCTAGGTATACTTCCGATTTTACCTCTCCAGCAAGGACTACCTGACCGGTGGTTACGAGTGTTTCGCAGGCTACCTTGGAGTTGGGATCAAAAGCCAAAAAGTTGTCAATCAATGCGTCGGAAATCTGGTCCGCAATTTTATCTGGGTGACCCTCAGAGACAGATTCTGAGGTAAATAGGTAAGGCATACCGTTTTTTATTTTCGTGAATGGTGCCCCAAAATTACAGGAAGTAGGGGAAATAAAAAACTGCAGAAAGGGGTTCCTTACTGAGCCGCAGCGATTCCTTTTTTTATTCTCGCAAAGACCTTTAGTTTATAAAACCTTTGCGGCCTGCCTGCCTACGGTAGGTAGGCTCCCGCGGCTTTGCGCTAGTCCTATTTTATTCTCGCAAAGTAGGAAAGACCTGCCTGCGGAAGGCAGGCGCAAAGAGAAATCGTACAAACTTTGCGGCTCTGCGCCTTTGCGCGAGAATTTTTTATTATCGCCAAGGCGGTAAGACCTACCTGCCTACGGTAGGTAGGCCTGCGGAAGGCAGGCGCAAAGATTCTAGTCCATTGGACCCTTTGAGCTAGAACTTTTTTTACGCTCACAAAGAAAAATAGAAACACCGCCTTTGAGAGACTATTTTTTAAAGAAATCTCACTTTTCCACTTCAATTAGATTAACTAAAAAAACCATTGAGATTCCTAAAGTCTCAATGGTTTTAAAACTGCACTCGGGGTTTGAGAAACCCCAAAGGTCATCAAATCATTTCCACGCTGCGCTTTACAAAGGCAGTCAAGTCCTTGCCTGTTAGCAAGCCCTGAGAAAGTAAAGCCAGATCAAAGGCCTGCTTGGCAAGGGTTACTTGCGCCTCTTCCGAATTCGCTTTCAAGATCTTGTCCACAAGCGGGTGATTGCCATTAATGGCCACCTTGTAACTATCCGGCAGACTGCCGTAGAAACTCATTGGTCCACCACCTGTTTGTGCCATTTCCTTCATTCGACGCATCCACTCTTCCATGGTAATGGTCACTGGGAATTCCTCTGGACTTAGGCCTTCAATCTCTACGGTATAGGTTTTGTTCTGAATCGCCTTGTCAAAGATTTCCTTCACCGACTTACTCTGATCTTCGGTCAGCAGGTTGGCATAGGTAGAATCCTTCTGGATCAATTTCTCCACCACATCTGCATCCACACGCTTGAGTTGGGTCTTGTCCAATTTGGACTCAATGTGCTGAATGAAATGGTTGTCAATCGGTGAATCGAGCACCAACACATCGTACTCCTTATTCAAGGCCGAATCGATAAAACTATCCTGCTTCTTGAGGTCGGTGGCATACAAGTAGATCAATTGATCGTTTTTGTCCGTTTGCGTAGGCGCCACCTTCTCGCGGTACTCGTCCAAGGTAAAATAGGCGTCCTTCGTGTTTTTAAGCAGGGTAAATTCCTTCCCTTTCTCGTAAAACTTCTCCTCGGAGATCATGCCGTACTTCACAAATAGGCCAATGTCATTCCACTTCTCTTCGTAGACTTTGCGGTCTTTCTTGAAGAGTTCAGAAAGTTTGTCAGCCACCTTCTTGGTGATGTAGTTGTTGATCTTCTTTACATTGCCGTCCGCCTGCAAGAAACTTCTAGACACGTTGAGCGGAATATCTGGGGAGTCAATCACCCCATGAAGCAGCATCAAAAACTCAGGTACAATGTCCTTCACCTCATCGGTGATGAATACCTGACGGCTGAAAAGTTTGATCTTGTTGCGCTGCATCTCAAAGTCATTTTTGACCTTAGGAAAATACAGGACACCTGTAAGGTTAAACGGATAATCCACATTCAAGTGAATCCAGAATAGTGGATCCTCACCCATCGGATACAGGCTCTTATAGAAGGCTAAGTAATCCTCATCTTGGAGGTCGCTTGGAGATTTGGTCCAGATTGGAGCAGTGGTGTTGAGGATATTGTCCACTTCCACGGACTTCCACTTCTTCTCTCCCTTGTCGTCTACGCCATCCTCAACAGACTCGGTTTTGGTGCCAAACTTGATGGGGATAGGCAAAAATTTGCAGTACTTATCCAAGATGCCCTGCAACTTCCACTTGTCCAAGAATTCTTCTGAATCCTCGTTGACATGAAGAATGATGTCCGTACCGCGGTTTTTTCGTTTGCCTTTCTTGATTTCAAACTCGGTACTTCCGTCACAGGTCCAAATCGCAGGCTCAGAACCTTCCTGGTAGGATAGGGTATGGATCTCCACATTCTTGGCTACCATAAAGGCGGAATAGAAACCCAAACCAAACTTGCCAATGATCTCGTTGGCATCTTTGGCATCCTTGAATTTCTCCACAAACTCCGTGGCTCCAGAGAATGCAATCTGGTTGATGTATTTTTTGATTTCCTCAGCAGTCATGCCGAG
>CANGYY010000097.1 GCA_947458585.1 Cyclobacteriaceae bacterium
AGTGGACTGTTGACAAAAAAACACAGCCCACGGATCAATGTTGGTGAAACCGAGTTCAATTATTTTTTTTTCATTGGTACTAGATTATTTATAAATTAAATAGTATTTTTCTAACAGTATTTCGGAAAAAGTGCCTATTTTCTTTTAGTGGAGTGATGAAAATTAGGATGGATAGTTGCTGTCGACTAGGGACATTGATCCCAATCCATCGAACTTCTTGAATCTACAGGCAGTACTAAGCGTATTTCATTTTTAAAAACAATTCTGACTATGAAACTTTTAATTTTTCCAACCCTACTTTTTCTTCTTTTTGGGTTAGGGTCATGCACTCCGGGAGTAAGTGTTCCGGAAGAAGAGGATTTCGCCAAATTATCGGATTTGGTCTCGCAAATTGAATCTGAGATCCAGGTATTGAGTACGGAGTTGGAGCAGATTGCGACCTACAATGAGGGGCTACTGCAACAGCGGGATTCCATTCTTGCCACCTCACCTTCATTCAAATACGCCATGGATGGGCCTTTTTCCACTAATTTACCTGGAGAAGATCCTTCCCTAAGTACCATAGTCTTTCTTCAGAAAACGGCTGATCCAGAAAAAGCGAAAGAATTGATTCTGTTGACCAATTCAATGGACAGTGTATTTGCTGATTTCTTGAATAGATACCCTAAGGCGGTGCAGATCTATTCCAATTCGGACTTGTTGGCAAGCCGCATATACCCAGCCTTTGATGCCAAAAATATTGTAGATCCTACAGTGGATATTAGAGAATTTAATTTTTACTACGAGGCGGATTTGGCGCACAATCCTACCAAAAAGACCATTTGGATTCCAGATCCCTATGTGGATCCCGCAGGGAAGGGTTGGATTTTTTCCTTGGTACACCCTGTATATGATGGGAATCAACTTTCGGCTGTTCTTGGTGTTGATTTGACCATTGCAGATGCCATCGACAGTTATCTAGATTCTGTGGAGGGCTATTTCGTCTTGGTCAATGGAAAAGGGGACATCATTGGAGGCAAATCTGAGGCGATTGAGTTGCTCGGAATGCCGCTACTGAAAAACCATGTGTACCGAGAAGCCATCCAGGAAGACAACTTTCGGGTGGCGGATTTTAACCTGTCCCGAAGTAAAAATGAACAGGTGCGGCAAATGGCGCAGGCTATCTTGGTAGCGAAAAAATCCCATTTTGATTTTGTGGAGGATACGCGTATCGCTCGGGTTTTGGGAAAATCCTTCGAGCAGATTGACTGGTATTTATTGGAAGTGAAGTTGCCCGACTGAGGATGAGGAAGGTTTTTGAAAATACCAACTTTCGGTTTTCACTCGTTCTCGGGGTGGTACTCATCCTCCTTGTGGCTGTGGTGGGGGTTAGTTTTTTTTGGGCGATTTATTCCACCCAGTTGGCCGGCAGAAAGGACTTTTTGAGTCAGCAAACTGACTTGGCGGGCAGGGGTTTGGAAAATGAGTTGGACCGCTTTGAAGAAGAATCCAAGGTGTTTTTGGGGGAATTAGAGGAGCATAACACTAAGAATCGTCAGGATGAATTGGGGAAGTTGGTTCGGAAAATGCTCACCTCCTTTCCTAGTTTGGTGGATACTTTGTGGGTTGCAGATCCTGAAGGAGTCGTGACCAGTTACGTATACACAGAGCGAAATGATTTTATCCAAAAGCAAGTCCCACAGTTTCCTCAAGATAGCCTACGCTTGCAACAGTATTTGGAAGGAGAATCGGGGTATCAACTCTTGTTTTCGATTACTTTGACGCGATTTGCTCAGGAATACCTGGAAAATTTCTACCAAATGCCTGGTGGGGGAAGTTTTGTGTTTTTAAAGGGGGAATTGTTGGATATTGGTTCTCCGAGTTTGCCTCATCTCAAATCGGTGGCGGTGTTTGAGTTTGACAGTGTCAAAAAAGACATGTATCAGGGAGTCAAAGGGATCTATCCCGTAAGTTGGGAAGAGGAAGGAAATTTGGTCAATGGGGTCTTGGCTCAGTATCCCTTTTCTTTTGGAGATTTAGCGCATCATGCGGGTTTGGTTATCGTCTTGCCTATAAGTGACCTTCGTTCAGGCATCTATCGTACTTACTTTTTACTTTTCGTGGGCATGATCATCATCATGGTGATTATTCTTTCCTTCTTTGTGATTTCGGTCAAAAACTACTTGGAACTTTCAAAAACTCGGGAAGATAGTTACAAGGAGGTGAGCGAACTCTTTGATCAGCAAAACATGCTGCTCCGGGAATTGAAAGGCTTTGTGTTTTTTCACGATTACCGAGGGCAAATTCTGCGTACCAGCCATGAAGTGGAAGAAGTGCTGGGTTATTCCCTATCGGATTTCAATGTGGCATTCAACGATGGATCTACACATCCTCTAGTCGTAATGGTAAAAGAATCCATCAAAAATGCCTACCTAGAGCGGAAAGAGTTTGTGGATATGGAATTTGATATCCAACGTGGAGATGGCCGAACTATTCGGCTTCGCATCTTTGAAAAAATCACCTACGATGCTTTGGGTCGATTTGCCGGAGGCTTGGGAATATGCACCGATATTTCTGCACAACATGCGGCCAAGTTGAAAATTATCCAAAGTGAGGACAGACTTCGATCGCTGATCAATAACCTGCCTGATAAAATTTTTATTTACGACAACGCAGGTAAAATTCTAGATTTCCATGTGCCAGCGAGCGAGGGCTCTCATGGGGCTGCTCAAGAGTTGGTAGGGAAAACCCTGGGGGAAAGTGTTCCTTCAGATCAAGTGCTTGTCTTGGAGGCGGCATTTTCTAAGGCAAGAAGCAGTGGAACTCTTCAAACTGCCAATCTAAGTAGGGTGGACGCAGACTCGGGTGAAAAGCGCTACTACGAAATGCGATTCTTCCCCTTGGATGAGGAGCAAATGATCTCCATTTCGAAGGACATCACTAGTCAGAAAATCTGGGAAAAAGGCTTGTTGGACGCCATGCATGCAGCCGATCAGGCGAATAAATCCAAGTCGGAGTTTCTGGCCAACATGAGCCATGAGATCCGGACCCCACTCAATGGGCTCCTGGGAATGGTCGACCTTTTGGAGAGTACGGAATTGGATCAAATCCAAACCCAATACTTGGAGATTATTAAGAATTCGGGAAGTTCCCTGCTGACCATTATTCGCGATATTTTGGACTACTCCAAGATTGAAGCAGGGAAGGTGGATATCCATGTTAGTGCCTTTTCGCCGGTGGAGGAAGTCAAGGCTCAGTTGGAAATTCTGGGTGCTATTGCGCAGAAGAAAGAAATTTCCCTCCTGCTTGAGGAGGAACTCGGCTCCACACTCGTGGTGGAAGCGGACCGGGACAAGATCAACCAGATCCTTCTCAACCTGATTGGCAATGCCCTCAAGTTTACTCCGGAGGGAGGCAAGGTATTGATAAACCTCACACAGGAACTGCTTGGGCAGGACTTGTTGATGCTCCAGTACACCGTCAAAGACACAGGCATTGGCATTACCCAAGAAAATATACTCCGCTTGACGCAGCCATTTTTCCAAGTGGAAAGTTCGGCGACGCGGTCTTACCAGGGGACGGGGCTGGGATTGGCTATCGCCAAAAAAATGATCGAACTACTCGGTGGAGAGTTGGAAGTACAGAGCGAGCCAGGGAAAGGTGCCACCTTCCAGTTTTCGGTATTGGCCAAGGTCAAGCAGGAAGCCTTGACTGCGTTGGTCAAAGAGGAACTACCACAAGCCTTGACGGAGGAGTTGGGCAAGGATTTCCCACTTCGGATTTTGATTGCGGAAGACAACGACCTCAATTTGCAATTGATGGGGTTGATGTTTAAGCAATTGGGTTATGGGTTTGAAGTTGCAAAAAACGGGAAAGAGGCCGTAGAAAAAGTAATGGCCCATGACTTTGATCTGGTGTTTATGGACGTGCAAATGCCGGTTATGAATGGATTGGAAGCCACGGAGCAGATCCGAAAGTTACCCCAAGGAAAACAGTTGATTCTGATAGGCCTTTCAGCGAATGCCTTCGAAGATGATCAAAACAAGGCCTTTGAAGTAGGGATGGATGACTACCTGACCAAACCCCTCCGCTTGGCCGTACTGGCGGGCAAATTGGAGCAGTACTACAGGAAGGTAAAACTTCAGCAACAGGGAAATCGCTAACCGTCCACAGTCCACGGTCCACAGCCGATTGAATTAAACTTCAACACTTGATATCATTGATTGGAAGTAAAAAACCTACCGATTACAAACGAAAAATCCCCCAGGAAGTGAAATCACTCCTGGGGGATTTTTTACTTAATTATTCCGAAGGTTCACCTGTTAAAAGCAAGCCGTGAAGTTCAAGAAAGTTTGCTGTGGACCATGGACTGTCGTCTGTTGACCAAAATCTACAAAGCAGTCTCCAAATCAAACTCTTCCAAGTAATCCGCTACTCTTCGAACAAACATGCCTCCCAAGGACCCATCTACCACGCGGTGGTCGTAGGAGTGGGAAAGGAACATTTTGTGTCGGATCGCAATCACATCGCCCGTAGGTGTTTCCACCACGGCAGGTTTTTTGACAATGGCACCGATCGCCAAGATGGCGACCTGAGGCTGTGGGATGATGGGTGTACCCATGACATTGCCGAAGGAACCCACATTCGATACGGTATAGGTACCGCCGGTCACATCGTCGGCCGTCAATTTGTTGTTACGAGCACGGTTGGCCAGGTCATTTACCTTTTTGGAAATCCCGACAATATTGAGTTGGTCGGCATTTTTAATCACCGGTACAATCAAGTTGCCTGAAGGCAAAGCCACAGCCATGCCGATGTTGATGTCCTTTTTCTTCAAAATATGATCGCCCTCTACAGAGATATTGATCATCGGGAAATCACGAATAGCCTTGGCTACCGCATCGATAAAGAAAGGAGTGAATGTAATCCCTTCCCCATACTTCGCCTTGTAGGCTTCTTTGTTTTTATCTCTCCAAAGTACAATATTGGTCATGTCGGCCTCTACAAAGGAGGTGACATGGGCAGAAATACGCTTGGATTCCACCATTCGCGTGGCAATCATCTTGCGCATGCGATCCATCTCAATGAGTTCGTCGCCACCGGTGATGCTTGGTGCCGCCTTAGGCTGAGAAATGGAAGGAGGAGTTTTTGCGACTTCCTTGCTTTTTGATCCGCCATTGCTTCGGGAAGCAAGGTAATCCAGCATGTCTTGTTTGGTCACGCGACCTTCTGCACCCGAACCGGGGATGCGTGAAAGTTCGTCCGCAGAAATCCCTTCTTCCTTGGCAATGCTTTTGACTAGAGGGGAGTAGAATCTTGCGTCAGAATGGGATGCTGCCTCGGGTTCCACTGTGGTGACTAGGCTTGCAGTAAGTGCAGGTGCGGCTTGTACCACCTCTTCTTTGGGAGTAACCGCGCTCGCAGGTGCTTCATTAGTCACAGCAGCATTGGTTTCGATGATGGCAATGGCCGTGCCTACTGCTATCACATCGCCTTCCTTTGCCAAAATCTTGGTTAAAATACCCCCATGCGTAGCAGGAACTTCGGTATCCACCTTGTCGGTAGCTACTTCCAGTACCGATTCATCTGCCTCAATGGAATCGCCTTCCTTCTTGAGCCAAGTAAGGATGGTGCCTTCAATGATACTTTCGCCCATTTTGGGCATGAGCATTTCTACACTTGCCATGATACTTTTGGTAATTTAATTGGG
>CANGYY010000098.1 GCA_947458585.1 Cyclobacteriaceae bacterium
GAGATCGTCATCGAAAGCTTGCCCGAAAATCCTTGCACCCTCACCGACGAGCGCGTCATGCAGGTAGCCCAACAAAAGGTAGCCTTGTATGACAAGTCTGGAGAGCAGCATTACGACATCGTCTCCGCTTTTATCAAATCCATCCGCGGTTCCGATCCGAATGCGGCCGTGTACTGGCTGGCACGGATGATTGAGGGAGGGGAAGAATTGACCTTTATTGCGCGGAGACTGGTGATTCTTGCTTCGGAGGATATCGGGAATGCCAACCCAAACGCCTTGCTATTGGCCACCAATTGCTTTGATGCGGTCAAACTAATCGGCTACCCGGAATCACGCATTATCTTGTCCCAATGCGTCACCTACTTGGCCAGTTCGCCCAAGAGCAATGCCTCTTACCTAGCCATCAACCAGGCCCAGGCCTTGGTAAAGCAAACGGGAGATCTACCTGTTCCCTTGGCCCTACGGAATGCCCCTACACAATTGATGAAAGAGTTGAACTACGGCAAAGCCTACCAATACTCCCACGATGGGCCGGGTAACTTTATAAACCAAGAGTTCCTCCCGGAAGCCATCCAAGGCACTACCCTCTACCAACCTGGGGACAACGCTCGAGAGCAGGAATTACGAACTTTTCTTTCTAAAAGATGGAAGGGAAAGTATGGGTATTGAGGGAGTATAGAGCTACAAAAACCGAACAAATTGAATTCTTAGTAATTAATATTTTGTAAGGAGCCCGAAATTTAGGGTACTTACCTAATCTCTTTTTCGATTAGGGACTCATTCACAAAAAAGGTAGATTTACACATGCCGAAATTAGACCGAACAAGCAGCTCATCAGGAAATTTATTTGAGCAGAAGCCAGAGATTGTGCATTACAAGGGAATGTCAAAAGAAGAATTAGGCAAGGTCTTCGCTTACCTAAATAGTGTTTCTTTTAACTATCCAATCGGATTTCCCCCAAGAATGGATAAAACAATGGGCTCTTCCCGGAAATTTTAAGGTATGGGAAATATTTTCAATCAGGATTTTCAAGAATTTTTATTGGCTTTGAATGATAAAAAAGTCAACTACGTATTAGTAGGTGGTTATTCTGTTATTTACCATGGTTTTCCAAGAACTACAGGTGATTTAGACCTCTTTGTAGAGGTATCAAAAGACAATTAAGAAAAACTGGTTCAAGCATTTCTTCAGTTTCAAATGCCCACTTTTGATATGACGGAAGATTCTTTTTTGAATCAATCAGAAGTAAACGTATATACCTTTGGAAGACCTCCAATCTGTATTGAAACCTTAAAAGAAATTTCGGGCTTTTCCTTTCAGCAAATAAACGAAAATGCCATTCAAACAGTATTTGAAGGCATTCCAATGAAAATCATTCATTTAAATGATCTTCGCAAAAACAAAAAAATAAGTGGCCGTTCAAAAGATTTGAATGTCCTAGAAAATCTCTCAGAATTGTAATTTTTTATTTCACCCAGCTTGCTGGCGATAACGGTCGGGAGGAGGAAGTACGAACTTTCCTTTCCAAGCGGTGGAAGGGAAAGTATGGGTATTCATTGCTCGCAAGGTTATAGGAAATACAATCCAGAAGTGAGCTGAATAAGAATTGATTTGCAAGGAACTTGAGTTTATCCAGCTAAGTTCAGCTACTCAAATCTGAATCAAAAGTAAAAATCATCCCTCAAATCCGACAAATTTATATCAAATCGATTAAATGGCGGTGCTTCTATTTTAGGCAGGCGGTTTAGCAGGAATTTAAATGCTAATTTGATTTTTTTAGTTACCACCGTGATTACCTCAAATGGCAGAATTAAAGAGTGCCCCCACACCTGAAAGTAAAAAAGCCACCGCTACCCAGAAGCAAGAGGTAAAAAGCGAGGTTGGCGAATTAGAGTATTCCGACAACCGATCCAGCACCGCGCAGCTAGTCAGCTTGCAGGCAGCAGCGGATGACAAAGGCAACCGAAGCAACACCGCCCAATTGCAATCCAAGGCATCAATTTTTGCAGGGGAGTCCAGAGTAGCCCAACTGAAAACAGCCAGTGATCTTAGCCGACCGGCATCATCGAGTGCGCCAGTGCAGCTTAAAGCTGGGGTTCCGGTGAACAATGATCCCAAATTGGAAAAAGAAGCAGATGTGATGGGAGCGAAAGCGGTACAGGGCAAGTTTATGACTACAGGGGCTATCGCTAATCAAAGCCCAGGCAAGGCATCAACTCAGCCTTTCCAATTTGCAGGAGGATTATTTTCAGACCATAAAAGCAAGGAGGAAAAGGCATGGGATAAAAACATCCTAGATAAGAAAGGTAAAAATTTGGATAATGCCGAAAAGCCTGCTTTTAATATCGGAGAGGGGATTGACGATTACCTGGGGAAATTGGAAAATTACATCGGGATTTTTGAGTTGCTTGACTTCAAGGATCTCAAAAAAGAAAAGCAAAATAAGGACAACATGCTAAGGCTTGAAAAAGCTGGCTTGGCTTTAGGTACAGCAGCCCTTGGACTTGGCTTAGCAGCTGGAGTAGCTGCCATACTAGGGACTGGGGTGGGCGGTCTAGCACTCCTAGTTGCCGCAATAGGGGTAACCGTCGCTAAATCAGGCATGAAAATGGCCACTGGTGATAAGAAAGGATTGGCAGATCCGGCTGGTGCTGCAACCTTAGAATCCATTGGCTCGACTGTTGCCGGTGCTGCGGAAGTTGTACCTGGTGTTGGAGCAGGAATGATTGTATTGGAACTTGGTCACCAAGCTTACACTGTAGCCCAATTACAAAAGAATCAAAAAGAAGCCACCAAGGTATTCAATGATTTGTTGACTACTGTTGAGAAAATGGAAACTGACATCAAGACCAATGTTGTTCCTAGGGCCGAAGCTGAACATGGAGAAAAAATTGCTCAAATGATGGCTAGAATGGCTGATCTAAAGGCAAAGATAAAAGAAGTAGATGCCAGTGCGAAAGCTGGATTTGATCAAGTCATCAAGAGCGATACCATCGAATTGTAAATTAAGAAGCAGACCACATCTGTCCACGCTAGAAAAAAAGAATTATTTACTAACTTCATCCGTTTAAGAAATATCGCGATTGTCCCCTAATGGCAGAGTTCAAGAATGCTCCGGCACCTGAAAGTAAAAAAGCCACTGCTACCCAAAAGCAGGAAGGGAAAAGTGAGTCTGCGGAACTGGAGTATGCCGACAATCGATCCAGCACCGCGCAGCTGGTCAGTTTGCAGGCAGCAGCGGATGACAAGGGCAACCGAAGCAATACCACCCAATTGCAAGCCAAGGCATCCCTATTTACAGGAACTTCTCGACTAGCTCAACTGAAGGCAGCTAATGATCTTCGGCAGCCAACTTCATCAAGCGCTCCGGTACAGCGACAAGAGAATAAAACAGGTCTCCCTGACCAACTCAAATCCGGAATGGAATCGCTCTCTGGTCTTTCTTTGAGCGACGTAAAGGTGCACCGCAACTCAGACAAGCCAGCCCAACTTCAAGCCCATGCCTACGCACAGGGAACTGATATCCACTTAGGACCAGGACAAGAGAAACACCTACCTCACGAGCTCGGACATGTGGTCCAGCAAAAAGAAGGACGCGTAAAGCCAACCACACAACTCAAAGGCAAGGTTAATATCAATGACAATGCTGGGTTGGAAAAAGAAGCTGATGTAATGGGCGCGAAAGCGATGCAATTAAAGGCGATGCCTGGTTTCCAATCCACACAAACCAGCAGTGCCTCAAGCGCTTCTTCTTCAAACACCTTTCAACTAGCCCCGAAAAATCCTGCACCAGAAAAAATTGATCGAAGAAAAGACGAACTTTGGCCAAAAGATGAAAATGGGAAAGAAAAAGATTATTCAACCGATGTAATCGATGATCTAAAACTTGATGATGATTTATGGTTCAAGGCTTCAGAGGGAATAGAAGGTGTAAAAGCAACAACAAAATCCCTCCCACTTTATGAGGGAGTTATTTCTTCAGCATTCCATGTGACGACACTTGAGAAGTCAGCAGCAAGTATTCTTAACCGAATTGATCCTCGATTCCATAATCCTGCTGGTAGATTTGGAGGGGGCTTTTATGTGGCTACTGACCTACAAACCTCTTATGCGGAAATTCAAGCACACGAATTTGACAATTTCAAAAAAGGAGGAGATACTTCAAAGGGCTTACTTTCCGCAGTCCATATAATTGAATACACGGGGGCTGGCAGTGCAGAGATTGTGGATGCTACCTCTAAAGGATTTTTTGGCTTAGATACCATGGTCCAAAAAGAACCTAAAAAAATAGAGAAAAAAGTAAGGGAAGATGCACGTGACGGAATTATTTTTAACTCTACCAAAGGGAAAGGGAAAAATATTGTACTGTTCAAAAATTATGGAATTTTGAAGGCGAAAGATGGATTTACAGGGGCAGCAGAAGGCTTCAAAAAATTCAAAGAAGAGAATCCATTAAAAGATCAGAAAGAGAATCCAATAAACCCTGAAATGAATTTCGTTTAATGCGCCTTTAATGGTTTGAAGAAGTAAAGATTATCGTTAACATCAAAGAATCACAGCCCTTCCTACTTTATTACTACCAAAATGACCCTTGAAGCAATACATGATTTTTTAGTAAAACGAAAGGTGAAAGTGTCCTTGAAGTCCCGTCAAGTGGAGACTCTGGAGGCCTACCTAGAGCTATTTTTTAAAACCAAGGAAGAGGAAAGCTTTGTGATGGAAATTGGCTACATCCCCGATCTAGAAGAGGAAGTAGATACCTTTCGCTTGCTTCAATTTGTCGTTCCTGTCCTCGAAATCACCGCTGACTACCCGAAGTACCTGGACTCCATCCTTCACTTCATGAATAGCGAATTGGTTACTCCTGGCTTTGTGTGTGATCCTCAGTCTGGCCTAGTTTATTTCCGCTACGTCATGCCTCTTTCCAAAGACGAGTCTAAAGTCGATCTAGAACAACTGATCGAAATTTTACAACTGATTTTCTTCCAAGTCAAGAATTACGCCCCCAAAATTCGAGGAGCTGTAAGTGAGTAACACCAGGATCTTGAAACAATTCAATTGAGGTATTTCAATTATTCGCCTGGTATAATTCGTTTACTCAAACGACTTAATCAACTAATATTTACTTATGTATTTTATTCAATTTAACCGAATTAAAGAAAAATACATCGGCTTCTCCTTTCTCTTTAATTCATTTTCTCATTTTCAATTTGATTTGAACTTTTGGATGGACTCCCTAGAAATTTACTGATTATTTTTGCAATTATTAAAAACACCAATAACCCAAGTATCCATTTAATTAGACTTGCCATATCCTCCAATAGAGGTTGACTTGCTTCCTCTTTTTTATTTAATGTGGCATTAAGCCTATTTATTGCTAAAAATGTTTGCAAATCAGAATAATTTGCAATTGAATTATCAGCATATAGATAATCTAACTTGTAATTATGATAAATATCTAATTCAGTCAAC
>CANGYY010000099.1 GCA_947458585.1 Cyclobacteriaceae bacterium
AAGCCTGCGCTACCGCTGCCTATGGCTGGGAAGACCTAGGAATAGAATTTCAAAAAAATCGAGTTTAATCACTCATCAACCGCTAAATTCACCCAATTACCCCCGCATCTACCCATGGAAATGTACATAGATCCCCACATTCACCTGGTTTCCAGGACTACCGACGACTACGAAGCCATGCGCAAAGCGGGCATAGTGGCCACGATCGAACCCGCATTCTGGCTGGGGCAGCCCCGTACCGAAGTGGGCTCCTTCAAGGACTATTTTTCCACCTTGGTGGGCTGGGAGCGATTCCGGGCAAGCCAGTTTGGCATCGTCCACTACTGCACCATGGGACTCAATTCCAAGGAAGCCAACAATGTAGCCTTGGCCGAACAGGTGATGGAACTTCTACCTCTCTATGCGGGCAAGGAAGGGGTGGTGGCCATTGGGGAAATTGGCTACGACGATCAAACCGAAGCGGAGGATCGCTTTTACCGCCTGCAACTCGAGCTGGCCAAGGAAGTGGAGCTACCTGTATTGATTCATACCCCTCATCGCGACAAGAAAAAGGGCACGACCCGCTCCATGGATGTGGCGGTAGAGCACGGCATGGATCCGTATTGGGTGGTGGTCGATCACAACAATGAGGAAACAGTCAAAGAGGTATTGGACCGTGGTTTTTGGGCAGCATTTACCATTTACCCACATACCAAAATGGGTTCTGAGCGGATGGTGGAAATCGTCAAGCAATATGGCCCCGAGCGCATCATTGTGAATTCGGCGGCAGATTGGGGGATTTCGGATCCGATTGCCGTGCCTAAGACTGCCGCGCTGATGCGCAAAATGGGGGTGCCTGAAGAGCATGTTCGCTTGACTACCTACCAAAATGCACTCACCGTATTTGGCTTGAGTGGGCAAATGCATGAGGACGATTGGCTCAAGGCTGCGCCGATTGATCAAACCAAAAAACTGGGGGGCAACTCCGTACTTCGCGGTGGACAGGTTCCCCGTGTGGAAGGTCCTGATGACCGCGTAGAAAACTAATTCATCATGGCGAGTAAACTTTTTTCCTATCTCCAACTCACCCGACCTGCCAATGTAGTGACGGCAGTGGCGGATATCTGGGCTGGCTTTGCCATCGCTGGAGCCTGGGATGGGATGGCCACCAATTGGATTTATGGGGATCAGTTGTACTGGTGGAACTTGCTCTGGCTTTCCCTGAGTACCATCGGATTGTATGGTGGAGGGGTAGCGTTCAATGACATCGCTGATGCGGAATTGGATGCAATTGAGCGTCCTGAGCGCCCGATCCCCAGTGGACGAGTTTCCAAAAAAGGGGCAATTGCAATGGCATCGATTTTACTTCTAGGAGGGATAGTCTGTGCGTTTCAAGTCAATCCACTTGCCGGGATACTGGCCATTGGCGTGGCGGGATGTGCCTTGCTCTACGATTACTGGGGCAAGCATCAGTTCTTTTTTGGACCCATCAACATGGGCTTGTGTCGGACAGGGAATCTCCTGTTGGGCATCGCGGTAGTGCCTGCCTTGCTGGAGAGCAACTGGTACCTGGGGCTACTTCCTCTCGTCTATGTGGCAGCCATTACCTTGATCAGTAGAGGAGAAGTCCATGGAAAAAATCGCAGTGCCCTGTTTCTAGGAGGCGCCATGTATGCGTCTATTTTCGTAGCCCTTTTTCTCCTCGCTTACCAAAAGAGTCCGGGATACCTCCAAATTTTGCCTTTTTTAGTCTTCTTGGGCTACCGCCTTTTTCCACCCCTCTTGCAAGCGATCCGAACACAGGAGCCCCGCTACATTGGGAAGTCCGTCAAAGCGGCCGTACTTTCCTTAATTTTGGTGAATGCTACGCTAGCCACGGCATTCTCAGGCTGGCCTATTGGGCTGGTAATTTTGCTTTTGCTTCCCATCTCCTTGGGCTTGGCCAAAAAATTTGCAGTGACCTAATCGCGATTAAATTCAATTTCTTTCACATCTTGCTTGTCTAGACGAGCTATCCCATTCCAAAATGCCTACGATTCTCCAACAGTCTTTCTCGGTACCCTTTCGCTACCCGGTTGCGTTCACGGAGAATTTGTTTGCGGGAAGTCAAACCTTGTTTGTCGACACCTTCCCAGAAGGGCAACTTGCTCGGGTATTTTTTGTGTTGGATTCTGGGGTAGTGGCCCATCATCCCGGGTTGATTTCCCAGATCAAAACCTATGTAGCCGCCCATTCCTCGCGGCTTGCCCTGGTGGCCGAACCGATGGTGGTAACTGGGGGAGAAGCCTGTAAAAACGAGCCAGAAGCCTATCAGCAGGTGGTGGAGGCTACCCATACTTTCGGAATTGATCGGCACTCCTACCTAATAGCCTTGGGTGGAGGAGCCCTGCTGGACATGGTGGGCTTTGCGGCAGCGATTTCCCACCGGGGCATTCGCCTCATCCGCATTCCTACGACGGTCCTGTCCCAAAACGATTCTGCTGTCGGGGTCAAAAACAGCATCAACGCCTTTGGCAAAAAAAATTACCTAGGCACCTTTACTCCTCCCTTTGCGGTCCTCAATGACTTTACCTTTTTGGAAAGTCTGGAAGACCGAGATTGGAGTTCGGGGATTTCGGAGGCGATCAAAGTGGCACTGATCAAAGACCTTGATTTTTTTGACTGGCTGGAAAAAGAAGGTCCGGCACTTGCTCGTCGAGAACTAGAGCCCATGAAGGAACACATCATCCGCAGTGCAAAGCATCACATGGCACACATTGCTGGGGCAGATCCCTTTGAGTTTGGCTCAAGCAGGCCTTTGGACTTTGGCCATTGGGCGGCACACAAATTGGAGAAATTGAGTCAGTTTCGAATTCGTCACGGGGAGGCTGTGGCCATAGGAATAGCCCTGGATTCGGCCTATTCTTATTTACAAGGGCGAATTGAAGAAGCCGATTTACTCCGTATTTTTAACTTGTTTCGGACCTTGGGGCTTAGTCTCTATGCGCCCGAACTACAAGAAGAAGCCTTGCTTCAGGGGCTCAAAGAATTTCAAGAGCACTTGGGAGGAAGGCTCACGATCATGTTGCTGGAAAAGTTGGGAAAAGGGGTCGAAGTGCATGAAATGGACCAGCAATTGATTGTGAAAGCAATGCACCTCCTTCAACACTGGGAAGAGCGGGGCTCCATCCACGGATAAGCTAAAGTTGCCTATGAACATCAAGGATTTTCACTTAAGTTATTGCAGCAACATCCATGCAGGAGAACCATGGGACGCCACTTTTCAAAACCTGAAAATATACATCCCTGAAGTCAAGAAGCGCTTGGCCCATAAGGGGGCTTTTGGAATTGGTCTTCGCTTGTCACATGAAGCCTCTTTGGTTTTGGAACGCCCCGAGCACTTGCAAGAGTTTCGGGACTGGTTGAAAAAAAGCAATGCTTACGTCTATACCTTGAATTGCTTTCCCTACGGAGGATTTCACCGAACCAAGGTAAAAGAACAGGTGCATGCACCCGATTGGACTACGGAAGCCCGACGCGATTACACCATCCGCTGTTTTCGAATTTTAGCGTATCTCCTTCCCGAGGGGATGGAGGGAGGAATATCCACCTCTCCCCTGACATACAGACACTGGTTTGGCACGGATGTGGAAAAGGAGGCCGCTTTTGCGCAAGCGACTACCCACTTAATCGATGTGGTGGAAGAGTTGGTACGGCTTCGTCGTGAAACTGGCAAACTGCTGCACTTAGATATCGAACCAGAACCGGATGGGCTGATTGAAAACTCTGAGGAACTGATAAACTATTTCAAAGACTGGCTCCTGGCCAAAGGGAAGGGCATACTTGCAAAGAAATTGGGGATTGTGGAGAAAGAGGCTTCAGCGCTGATTTTGGATCATCTTCAAGTATGTTACGATGTGTGTCACTTTGCCATTGGCTACGAAAAGCCCAAGGAGACCTTTCAGAAATTGAAGAAAGCAGGGATTCGAATAGGGAAAATTCAACTTTCAGCGGCTCTAAAACTGTTGATTCCAGATTCGCCATTCGAGCGATTTAGCATTGGAAAAAGGCTGGAGGAATTTGCAGACACCACCTACCTGCATCAGGTGGTTGGGAGAACCCAAGCACAAGGGCTGATTTCCTATCCTGACCTACCCCAAGCGATTGCCTTACTCAACAGTACCGAAGATTTGGAATGGCGGGTTCATTTTCATGTGCCCATCTTTCTAGAAAATTACGGAACCTTCCAGTCCACTCAAGAAGATATCGTGGAGGTGTTGAAATTGGTCAAAGCGGATCCAAGCATCAGCAGCCACTTGGAAGTGGAAACCTATACCTGGGAAGTGCTTCCAGAAGACACACACCTCACCTTGGGAGAGGCCATCTCTCGAGAGTTGGCCTGGGTCAGGGAGCAACTCCTGTAAATGAACGAGGCCCCCTACCATTTTAGCCGATGAAAAAAACTGTTGTCCTCGATATCGTTGCCCTATCTCCAAGAGTGATTGGTGAGCATACCCCATTTTTGAAACAATGGATTGCGGCCAAGCATCGAGCAGTGGTGGAGCCCGTGCTTCCAGCAGTGACCTGCTCTGCCCAGTCGGTGTATTTGACGGGGAAGTGGCCTGCTGAAAATGGCATTGTCGGCAATGGCTGGTACTTTGAAGAGGAGTGTGAAATCAAGTTTTGGCGGCAATCCAATAAGCTCGTTCAAGGCGAAAAAGTCTGGGACCTGCTGCGCAAAGAAGATCCGAGTTTTACCGTGGCCAACCTGTTTTGGTGGTACAACATGTACAGCACGGCAGATTTTGCGGTGACTCCAAGGCCACTCTATCCGGCTGACGGACGCAAGTTGCCCGACTGCCATTCCCAACCCATGGAGCTTCGGGACCGCCTGCAAGCGGAGTTGGGCCCCTTCCCCCTTTTTAGTTTTTGGGGACCCGCGACGACGATTGCTTCCAGCCGCTGGATTGCGGAGGCAGCCAAAAAAGTAGACCAGTGGCATTCCCCAACGCTGAACTTAATTTACCTCCCTCACCTGGATTATGCCTTGCAGAAGTATGGGATTGACTTCGCCAAGATTGGCAAAGACCTGCGGGAAATTGATGACCTAGCCAAGGACCTGATCACCTATTTTGAAAGTCAAGGAACGCAGGTGCTGCTGCTTTCGGAATACGGCATTACGACTGTGTCTCAGCCGATCCACCTCAACCGAATTTTTAGAGCGAAGGGATGGATTCAAGTGAAAAATGAATTGGGTCTAGAACCCCTCGATGCAGGCAC
>CANGYY010000100.1 GCA_947458585.1 Cyclobacteriaceae bacterium
AGTACTCGTCTGCACCTCTGGATCTGCAGCGCTCAACTATTTTCCTGCAATCGCAGAAGCCTTCTTTCAGCAAATCCCCCTGCTCGTGCTCACCTCAGACCGACCCCCGGAATGGGTGGACCAATGGGACGGGCAAACGATCTTTCAAGAGGAAGTCTATGGAAAGCATGTTAAAAAAAGTTTCCGCTTCCCGGATTCATTTATTCACCCAGATCAGGTGCGGCATGCTCACCGAATCAGCAACGAGGCCATCCTGCTGAGCAGGCAGTTTCCTGCTGGACCCGTTCACCTCAACATTCCTTTGCGGGAACCATTTTATCCAGAGGAGGGCGAAGCATTCAATTTCCCGAAGCATCCTCCAGTAGTTACCCTGGAGTCTTCAGAGGTACGGCTAAGCGATACTGCACTAGAAAAGTTGAAATCGGAATTGACCGGTTTTCGACGCATCCTCCTCGTTCCTGGGCAACAAGCCTCCAATCCTGCCTTACTTGCAATTATCGAACGCTTGGCGCAAAATCAGCAGGTCATTATTGTGGCGGACAGCCTTTCCAACTTGCAAGGAAAGGGTACCATTACCTTGCATGACCATTGGTTGGGACGGGAAGAACTTCATGCCGCGCTAGCACCCGACTTGGTGATCAGTTTTGGCAAATCCATTATTTCCAAGTCTCTCAAACTTTTCCTTCGCAAGCAAGACATACCACATTGGCATATTCAGCCCGATGGGCAGGCGAAGGATACCTACGCAAGGCTTACGCGGATTTTGGGGTCCGAGCCTTTGGCCTTTTTAACTTGGCTGACCGCACATCTTCCTTCTTTGGAATCCGACTTTGCGCAGCGTTGGCAACTGCTGGAAGAGCAGGTTGCGACTGTCCTTCCCCAAGCCTTGAAGGAGGTGGAGTTCGGGGAATATCCGGCTGTGAAACAGGTCTTGGATGCCGTGCCTGCAAACGGGCAATTGCATGTAGCCAATTCCATGGCGATTCGGTACGTGAATTTTTTGGGTAGACGAACACAAGAAATTTGCTGCAACCGAGGTACTTCAGGCATAGACGGAAGCAACAGTACGGCAGTAGGTGCCAGTTTGGTTTCGGAGACGCCAGTCACCCTACTCACCGGAGACATGGCCTTTTTCTACGATCGGAATGCTTTTTGGCACAAGTACCCCATGCCAAACTTGCGGGTGATTGTGCTCAATAACCATGCGGGAGGGATTTTCCGGTTGATTGATGGTCCCGCCAAGCAACCGGAGTTGGAAGAGTTTTTTGAGACTTCACAAGCCTTAAGCGCAGCCCATTTGGCTGCAGAGTATGGATTTGGGTATCAGCTGGTGACCAATGCACACCAATTGGATCAGGCGCTTGCTACTTTTTTTGATGAAAGTGCCGCTCCGAAAATTCTGGAGATTGAATCGGTCAGTGCTACCAATGCTGCGATTTTAAAGGCGGTAAAAGAGAAGGTTAAAAGATTATCCGCAAACCTACAGGGATAGTGATTGCTGCCGCGGATAATCGTCCATAGACGACAGACCACGTTAAATTAACCCCAAAACCTTTCCTAAAACCGGATTTCGATTGGCTGCCTTCCAGATCATGCTGAGTTCGGTGTAAGCCGTATTTCCTGGGATCACCATGCCACGCACGGGCACGTCATAGCCCACCAGGAGCGAGCTGGGCACGATGGCTACTCCCATCCCATTGGCCACCAAGCGAAAGATGGTCAGGGCATGAACGGATTTGTGTTTGATTTTTGGGCGAAAGCCGGCTGCGCTACAAATTCCTAAAATTTGCTCGTAGTACTGGTTGGAATAGTCTGAGGAGAATAAAATGAAGGGCGCCTCGGCAAACTGTCCCAAGGAATGAAAATCGGCTGGTTGCAGCGGATGGGCCAGAGGTACCACCAGCGAAAAGGAATCGCGGTGCACCACCTTGCGTTGGAGTCCCTCAGGTAAGAAAGCTACACGCACAAATCCTAGGTCCAACTTGTCCTTTTGAATTCGATCAATTTGTTCCTGGTTACTCAATTCTTCCAAACTCGTCGTGATGGCTGGAAATCGGGTGTTCAGTTGGTTAAGTAGGTCAGGTAGTACCTGGTTGGCGGCGGAACCTAAAAACCCAATGCGCAACTCGCCTTCCCGACCTTCGGCAATCTCCTTGACTTGCTGCCCAGTAATCTTCAGGTGGTTGAGTACAAAATCTACCTCCTCTTTTAAATAGGTTCCGGCCGCGGTCAGTTTGACCTGCTTTTTATCGCGCTCAAATAGCGGTGCTTGCAATTCCTCTTCCAACTGTTTGATTTGTCGGCTTAGTCCAGGCTGGGAAATGAATAAGCGGTCTGCAGCTTTTCGGAAGTTTAATTCCTCGGCCACCGCCTTGAAGTAGGTCAAGTGTCTCAGTTCCATTGATGCTTTATAGGTATCAGTTACTAACAAATATAGTATTACTAGGCATCAAAAAGAAAAAGTAGATTTACCTGTATTAGGCAATGCCTAGTTCCAGTTTGAAAATCAAAAAAGAGAATGCAAACATTTCGATACGGTGAGGACCAATTGACCGCGTCCATCGCACTAGGCTTGGCGAGAAAAGAGATTCAGGGAGTGCTGAGCCCTTCTGCAATTCAAAAAGTAAACCAATCAGCCGCTGCTGTGGCTGAAATTGCAGCGGGAGAGCGGATTGTGTATGGAATCAATACCGGATTTGGACCGCTCTGCACCAGCAAAATATCGGCAACAGACACCCAACTGCTACAGGAAAACCTCTTGAAAAGCCATGCCGTGGGAGTGGGTGAACCCGTAGAAAATGAAATTTCCATCCTGATGCTGGTGCTCAAAGGTCATGCCTTGGCCCAGGGGTTTTCGGGCATACGACTCGAGACCTTGGAACGCATCCTCTGGATGATTGCCCAGGGAATCGCCCCACTTGTTCCCATTCAAGGATCTGTAGGCGCTTCCGGGGATTTGGCTCCCCTCTCCCATTTATTTTTACCGCTGATTGGGGCAGGCAAGGTGAGTTACCGTGGAGAAGTAATTCCTGCTGGAAGTTTACTTGAAAAATTAGGAAAAGCGCCCCTAACACTTGGACCCAAGGAAGGCCTAGCCTTGATCAATGGCACCCAGTTTATGGCTGCCCATGGCGTCAAGGTCGTCGAGCGCCTGCACCGCTTGCTTAGCCATGCCAACCTTACTGGAGCCCTCATGATTGAGGGCTTGCTGGGATCCATTGCTCCTTTTTCGGATGAACTGCATAAGCTACGGCCCTATGCGGGCAACCTCCACGTGGCGAAGACCCTCCACCAATTGTTAGAAGACTCCGAAATCGTCGCTTCCCATGCCAATTGTTCCCGTGTGCAGGACCCCTATTCCCTGCGTTGCATGCCACAGGTACATGGCGCCAGTTGGAATGCCTACCTGCACCTCAAGCAAACTCTTGAAATAGAAATCAATTCCGTCACGGACAATCCCGTGGTTTTTGATGCCAACCACACCATTTCTGGAGGCCATTTTCATGGACAGCCCATTGCCTTGCCTTTGGATTATGCGACTTTGGCTGCCTCTGAAATTGGAAATATCTCCGACCGACGGATTTACTTGTCCATCGAGGGGAATACCCCAGGAGTACCCAAGTTGCTGCTGAAGGAAACAGGCTTAAATTCTGGATTGATGATTCCGCAGTACACTACTGCCGCCTTGGCCTCAGAAAATAAGGGGCTTTGTTTTCCTGCATCTGCCGACTCCATCCCCACTTCTTTGGGTCAGGAAGACCATGTAAGCATGGGAAGCATCAGCGCACGGAAAGCGCTTCGCGTAATTGACAACGTGGAAAAAATCCTTGGAATTGAATTGCTCTATGCCGCTCAGGCCATGGACTTCCATGCGCCTCTCCGTTCGGGGAAAATCTTGGATGCCGTCTACCGCAGCATCCGTGAAGTAATTCCACCGCTTGAAAAAGACCGAATTTTGTACGAGGACATGGAAATGGCCATTGACTTGGTGAAAAGTGGATCCTTACTTGCACTTGCCCATCAGGTGGCTCAGGAAACAGGTGCTCCGTACCAAACCGAATGGACCAGCCTTTTTGACTATTGATACCCATGAAAAAACTAATCGGTCCCATCCGCCAAGTGCTCACGCTGGATCAGTTGCCCCTGAAAGGTGCGCTTCGAGACGAGCAACTGGAGATCTTTACCCAGGCAGGAATCCTGATTGAGGGGGAGTACATTCAGAAAGTAGGTTCCTGGGCGGAACTGAAACAGGAATTCCCAGAGGCAGAACTCCATGAACTAAAAGGAGACTATGTGGCCCTTCCGGGCCTGGTAGACTGCCATACCCATTTGTGTTTTGGCGGAAGTCGCGCTCGGGATTTTGCCTTGCGCAATGCAGGCAAGACCTATCTTGAGATCGCCGCTGCTGGCGGAGGCATTTGGGATACCGTCACCCAAACCCGCAGTTTGGATCAGGCAACACTCGCCAGAATTACGGCCAAGCACGCCAATCGGCTTTTGTCCGAAGGTATCACCAGCATCGAGGTAAAGAGCGGCTATGGCCTTTCGGTTACGGATGAGTTGAAAATGCTGCGCGCAATCAAACAGGCATCGGCTGACACTGCTGCCGATTTGATTCCAACATGCCTGGCTGCGCATCTCTGTCCTAAAGATTGGAAAGGCAGTCCTAGCGACTATTTGGCTGAAATCGCCGACCAACTTTTCCCAGTCCTGTTGGCCGAAAACTTGTGTACCCGGATCGATGCCTTTGTGGAAAAAAGTGCCTTTTCACCAGAAGAAATATCTCCCTACCTGGAAAGAGCAAAGCAATTGGGCTTTGACTTGACCATCCATGCCGACCAATTCTCCTGCGGGGGATCAGCCGTGGCGGTGGGGCTTGGGGCCCGTTCTGCGGATCATTTGGAAGCCTCAGGAGCACCAGAAATCCTGGCCCTCGCAGCTTCCAACACGGTTGCCGTGGCTTTGCCAGGTGCATCCATTG
>CANGYY010000101.1 GCA_947458585.1 Cyclobacteriaceae bacterium
CCTTTGAAGCCTTGAAGCAAGGGGTGCAACGCGTGTGGATTGGCAAAGCAGAAAACTTGCTGATGGCCGTAAAGGGTAAAAAGGCGGGCACCATTATCGAACGACAACGTTACGATTTGTATTGATGGAAGCGCTCCAAAATGAAGCCATAGCACTTCTCAAGCAGTTGATCGCTATTCCATCCTTTTCCAAGGAAGAAGGGGGAACCGCTGATTTAATCGTACAATTTTTATCCCATAAAGGTGCAATTCCTCAACGCAAGGGCAACAATGTATGGGCGTTTGCTTCACCTTATCAAGAACATCTCCCCACTGTTTGGCTCAATTCCCACCACGATACCGTAAAAGCAAATACGGGCTATACCCAAGATCCCTTTTCCCCCATCGAAAGAGAGGGAAAATTATTCGGGTTGGGTTCCAATGACGCAGGTGGCCCCTTGGTAGCCATGATTGCTGCTTTTTGCTACTTTATTGGAAAAAATTTACCCTTCAATTTGCTGCTTGTAGCCTCGGCAGAAGAGGAAATATCTGGTTCCAATGGCATCAGCAGTCTCCTAGGCATACTTCCTCCTGCTGAATTAGTATTGGTGGGAGAACCTACCCAATTGAAATTGGCCATCGCAGAAAAAGGATTGCTTGTCATTGATGGATCCCTAACCGGCAAGGCGGGACATGCCGCACGAGAAGAAGGCATCAATGCAATTTATTTGGCAATGAATGACTTGGAAAAAATCAAAAACTACAAGTTTGCCAAAGTATCTCCCTTTCTAGGCCCTACCAAAGTCTCCTGCACGGTGATCCAGGCGGGTGAACAGCACAATTTGGTACCCGAACTTTGCCGATACGTCTTAGATATACGTGTCAATGAATTGTACACGCACGAGGAGGTTTTGGAGGAATTGAAAACTGTCCTTTCAGCAGATCTTATTCCTCGTTCCATGCGTTTGCGTTCCTCCTGCTTGCCAGAAGGGCATGTATTGCATCAAGTAGGAAAAAGTTTGGGCCTAGAAACCTTCGGAAGCCCTACCCTTTCCGATCAAGCCTTGATCCCGTACCCATCTGCAAAGATTGGCCCTGGAGACTCAGCCCGTTCCCATACGGCAGATGAATTTATCTTTATTCAAGAGGTGGAGGATGGCATTTCGCGATACATTTCTATTCTTGAGACCTATGCCAGTCATTCTCTTCACACAAGCACTACGTTATGAAACTTTGGCAAAAAACTACGACCAGCAAAAAAGAAGTAGAGCAATTTACTGTAGGTAGAGATCCTGAGTTCGACATCCTTTTGGCGCCATACGATGTATTGGGCTCCATGGCGCATGCATCCATGCTTACAAGTATTGGTTTATTGACCAAAGAAGAGAATGCACTACTTCAAAAAGGGCTAAAGGAGATTTACGTAGAGATCGAGCAAGGAAAATTCGCCATCGAACCCGGTGTGGAAGATGTTCATTCCCAAGTAGAATTGCTGCTAACCCAGCGTTATGGAGAGGTGGGCAAAAAACTCCACAGCGGAAGAAGTCGAAATGACCAGGTCTTGGTGGATTTAAAGTTATTTTACCGTGATGCGATTCGAGAACTAGTACTAGAAGCCAGTGCCCTTGCATCACAGTTAATGCAATTGGCAGAAACTCATAAGAATGATTTAATGCCAGGCTATACGCATACCCAATTGGCTATGCCTTCCTCCTTTGGCTTGTGGTTTAGTTCTTTTGCAGAAAGTATAAGTGAGGATTTGGCTTTACTTCAGGTCGCCTTTGACTTGAGCAACAAAAACCCCTTGGGTTCAGCGGCAGGCTATGGCTCCAGTTTTCCTTTAAATCGCACGTTAACGACGCAATTGTTGGGTTTTGAAGATTTACACCATAACGTAATCAATGCTCAAAACAGCAGAGGAAAGACCGAACGCACCCTTGCCTTTGCACTAGCAGGGATGGCTGGGACGATGAATAAACTAGCCTCAGATGTTTGCCTATTTTGCAACCAGCATTTTGCCTTTGTCTCTTTCCCTGACGACTTGACAACGGGCAGCAGCATCATGCCGCACAAGAAAAATCCGGATGTATTCGAATTGATCCGTGCCAAAACAAACCAGGTCCAAGGTCTTCCATCGACCATTGGGCTACTTTTAAGTAACCTAACTACAGGTTACCACAGAGACATGCAGTTGCTGAAAGAAGAGATTTTCCCTGCCCTAAGTACCTTAAGGTCTTGTCTACAGATGAGTAAGTTTATGCTAGAATCCATACAGGTGCGAAAAAACATCTTGGATGACCCTGCCTATGTGCACCTATTTTCTGTAGAAGTCGTTAATGAATTGGTTCTTCAAGGCATTCCTTTCCGTGATGCTTACAAGCAAGTAGGTGGAGATATTGAAACCAATCGTTTTGTCCCCAACCAACAGAAGGTAATTCATACGCATGAAGGAAGTATTGGAAACTTATGTCTTCCTGATATTCAATCCAAGTTAGATCAAGCCCGTTCTAAATTTGATTTTCAAAAAATGGATCATGCAATTGCATCACTTTTAAATTCTAATTTCTAAATCCAAACTGTTTTGCATAAATTGTGTTTAACTAATACAGAATAAAAACTTATAGTACAGTATTCTTTTAGGTAAACTTTTTATGAAAAATAGGATTGGTGAAACCATCACTAGTGATTTTAGGTCCAGTTTAGTAGTTTTTTTAGTAGCGCTTCCCCTTTGTTTGGGAATTGCGATTGCTAGCGGTGCACCTCCGATGGCAGGATTAATTGCTGGAATTCTTGGAGGAGTAATCGTAGGCAGTATATCCAAATCATCAGTTTCCGTTAGCGGTCCTGCAGCGGGTTTGACTGTAATTGTTTTGGATTCGATTTCAAGTTTGGGGACATTCCCCTTGTTTTTGGCCGCCTTGGTTGTTGCAGGCATCCTTCAATTTTTATTGGGAATTGCTAAAGCCGGGGTGCTGGGCTACTATTTTCCTCATGCAGTCATCAAAGGCATGTTGACCGCCATTGGGGTTATTCTGGTGCTCAAACAAATTCCCCATGCCCTGGGCTATGACAAAGACTTCTTAGGGGATTTTGCATTCAACCAAGCAGATCAGCACAATACTTTCTCCGAGATTTACTACGCATTCATTTACTACAGTCCAGGGGCCATCCCCATTGTATTGATCGCATTGGGGCTCATCCTACTTTTTGAACGGCCTATCATCAAAAGAAACCCCTTCTTAGGCCTTGTTCCAGGTGCATTGTGGGCAGTTTTATCGAGTATTGGAATCAATGCGATCTATAAGGCATTTAAACCAGAATGGGTCTTGGACAATGAGCACTTGGTAATTCTACCTATCCTCTCGAACTGGCAAGACCTACCCGCTTTGTTTACCTTACCAAATTTTGATTTGATTAACACCACAAATTTCTGGATAGTGGCAGTAACCCTCGCGGTCATTGGGAGTATTGAAACCTTACTTTCAATTGAAGCAGGTGACAAGATGGATCCTTACAAAAGGACAACTCCCGCAAGCAGAGAATTAGTTGCTCAAGGAATTGGAAATACGATTTCCGGATTGATTGGAGGTCTTCCAATTACCGCGGTCATTGTTCGTACCTCCGCAAATATCGAATCAGGGGCCAGAACCAAATTGTCCACCATCTTACATGGCTTTTTATTGTTGGCTCTTGTGCTAACTATTCCAGGATTATTAAATCAAATTCCTTTGAGTGGCTTGGCGGCTGTTCTTTTAGTGGTGGGCTATAAACTAGCCAAACCCTCCATTTTTATAAAAGAGTATAAAAAAGGCTGGGATCAGTTTTTGCCGTTCCTAGTCACGGTAACCTCCATTTTGCTCACGGATTTACTAGTGGGCATTGGGATTGGTTTGGTGGTAGGATTATTCTTTGTCATCAAAACTAATTTTCACCGATCTGTACTTGTGACCGAACGAAATGGAAATTACTTAGTCAAACTCCAAAAGGATGTTTCCTTCTTGAATAAGGCGATTTTGATCAAAGAATTGGGTCAAATTCCTGAAGGCAGTAAAGTGGTATTGAATGCATCTATGGCGCGGTTTATAGATCACGACATCCAAGAAGTATTGAATGACTTTATTGCTACCGCCGAATCAAAAAACATCACCTTGGTTATTGAAGGTTATTCCAATTAATTAAACGAAAGCAAATGAATCCTTACGAAAAGTTATTGCTCCAAAACAAAGCCTGGTCTGAAGAAAAACTTCAGATGGATAAAGATTTTTTCAATCGTTTGGCCCACCAGCAAAAACCCAAGTTTCTATGGATAGGTTGCTCCGATAGTCGTGTTCCTGCCAATGAAATTACGGGCACAGACCCTGGGGAAGTATTTGTTCATCGAAACATTGCCAATATGGTCGTCCATACAGACTTGAATCTTTTGTCCGTCTTACAATATGCTGTAGAGGTATTGGAAGTGGATCACATCATTGTCTGTGGGCACTACGGCTGTGGTGGAATTGAAGCGGCTTTAGGCAATAAAAGTTTCGGGCTGATCAACAAATGGCTACGAAATATCAAAGAGGTCTATAAAATTTACCAAGCAGAGATCAATGCTATTCCCGAGCACAAGGAACGTGTCAACCGTCTTGTGGAACTGAATGTATTGGAACAATGCCAGGATCTGATCAAAACATCCATCATTCAAAAGTCTTGGCAAGACCGAAAATCCCCGGAAATTCATGGATGGGTATATGGTCTAAACAATGGGTTGGTCAACGAACTCACCACCATCAAACCTGACTTTGAAGCGATACATCCTATTTTTAGGTATACGGAAGGCCAACTGTAAATGACTTCGTATTTACCCTTTTTAGGAAATTGTAGTCCAATTGTTGAATTACATTAGTTCGAATGTTTTATTTTTCGATTC
>CANGYY010000102.1 GCA_947458585.1 Cyclobacteriaceae bacterium
AAAATACCCCTCTGACCACTTTCCTGTACTAGCGGAGATCAGGTTTCTCCGTTGATGTCCATTTTCTCAAATGCATAAAAAAGGCTGCTTCGCAAACGAAGCAGCCTTTTTTGATTGAATTGGGGGCGTATTACTGCGCCAAAGCAGCCACACCTGGAAGTACTTTTCCTTCCATGTGCTCTAGCAAGGCTCCTCCTCCCGTAGATACGTAAGATACCTGGTCGGTGTAGCCAAACTTATTTACTGCTGCGGCAGAATCACCTCCTCCGATGAGGGAGAAGGCTCCATGACGCGTTGCTTCCGCCACATATTCTGCAATGGCTTTGGTTCCTTTGTTGAAAGACTCCATTTCAAATACACCCATCGGGCCATTCCATAGGATGGTTTTGGATTCAAGAATTACTTTTCCAAACAATTCTCTAGTCTTAGGACCAATGTCCAAGCCCATCCAATTGTCAGGAATCTCTCCCTTATTCACTACTGATTGGTTGGCAGTATTGGAAAAATCATCTGCAATCACGGTGTCAACTGGCAAAATCAAGTTGACTCCCTTGGCCTTTGCTTTTTCCATTAACTCCAACACGAAATCCAGTTTATCTGCTTCCAAAAGCGAGGTACCGATCGATCCTCCTTGCGCTTTGGCAAAGGTGTAGGACATGCCTCCACCGATGATGAGGTTGTCCACTTTTTCAAGCAAACGCTCAATGATTAAAATTTTGTCGGCGATTTTGGCTCCACCCATGATCGCGGTGTAGGGACGCTCTGGATTTCCAAGCACCTTATCTGCATTAGTCAACTCAGATTCCATCAGGTATCCGGCTACTTTTTGGGAAAAGTTGGCAGCAATCACCGCGGTGGAAGCATGGGCACGGTGAGCCGTTCCAAAAGCATCATTGACATAGACATCTCCAAGCTTTGCCAGCTTGGCTGCAAATGCCGCATCACCGTTTTCTTCCTCTTTGTAAAAACGCAAGTTTTCCAATAGCAATACCTCTCCAGCACCAAGTTGAGCAGCCTTTTGGCTTGCCTCTTCGCCAATGCAATCTGAAGCAAAACTGATTTTTTGACCCAATGCCGCTTCTACAGCAGACACAATGTGTTTCAAAGAATAACGATCCTCAGGCCCACCTTTAGGACGACCCAAGTGGGACATCAAAATGGCCGAACCCCCATCCTTTAAAATCTTCTGGATCGTCGGTACCGCTGCCTGAATTCGGGTATCGTCGGTAACTTGAAAATGCTCGTCTAAGGGAACATTGAAATCCACCCGGATCAGGGCTTTTTTGCCTGCAAAATTGAGGCTATCTACATTTTTTACATTCAATGACATGGGATAAAGTCGAATAGGTGAGAACTAAGGATGCGTTTAAAATCGTGACGAATTTAACTCAAATCCAGCCAATACGAAATAGAATGATTGAAAAACTAGCCCTAGTGAGTAGGCTGTGCTGCGGCCCGCTTGAGGCGATCATTGATGGCGCGACCCAATCCGATTTCTGGAACAAATTCGGCGAGGATCAGGTCTGCCTCACTTTCATCCAAGAGTCGCATCCCCATAAATAGACGCTGAGCTGCTTCCTGCAAATCCTGGCTTGGACTAAGGACAAACTGCCTATCCGAAGTAAGCGTGGGAAAATGCGTTGAAAAACTGAGTACCCCGAAGGCCTTTCCTTCTTGGGTCAACTTCGGCACAAGCTCGTTCAACTCTCCCACTAGAAAGGGTTTCCGCGGAGCATAATGACTGGCCAATTGTCCTGGCGCACTGGGATTACTTGAACTGTGTGCCTGAACGGTCACGGGACCCACCAGGGATTCAATTTTGGAGAGTTCTAATCCTCCCAAGCGATAGATGACTACCTGTTCCCCTTCCATGCCCACAATGGTGCTTTCCAACCCTACGGCACATGCCCCTCCATCGAGGATGTAGGGAATCTGTGTCCCCAACTGTGCGTCCACATGACCAGCTTGTGTAGGGCTGATGTAGCCAAACGGATTGGCACTGGGTGCCGCAAGGGGAAAATCAAGTTGTGCCAGAAGTGACAGAGTCAGTGGGTGGTTGGGCACTCGTACTGCCACTCGATCCAATCCTGAGGTAACTAGATCGGGAACACTGGCATTCCGAGGCAGCAAGACCGTCAGAGGCCCTGGCCAAAAGGCCTCCGCCAAACGCTTGAGTTTTTCTGGAAATGAGGAGACAAAGGGTTTTACTTGCTCCAGGGAGGCCACATGTAGAATCAAGGGGTCAAAACTGGGGCGATTTTTCGTTTCAAAAATGGCACTGACCGCCTTCACATCCAGCGCATTGCCCGCTAATCCATAGACCGTTTCGGTTGGAATCGCAACCAGTTGTCCCTGATTAAGGTACGTGGATGCTTTTTGAATATCGGTCCCTACCTCCGCCATTACTTTGCTTCACAAAAGTCCGTGATCCAAGTTTCTGCTTCCTGATAGCCCAAGGAAAGCGCCATTTTCAAATCTGCACAGCCTTCATTTTTTTGGCCTAAAGCACTCATACGGGTGACGCCAAGCAAGTAGTAGGCTTCCCCATTTTTAGGATCCAAGTTGACCGTAGTGGAGAGGGATTCCATACCATGGATGGGGTCATTCATGCCCAACTTTGCTTTGGCAAGTCGGAAATGTGCTTCTGCATGGTTGGGCTCAGCCTTCACTACAGCTTCAAAATCAAGCATCGCATCCTCATAGGCCTCCATAGTCAGTAAGGTCGTACCCCGATTGAAAAGGATGTCCAATTGACTAGGGTCGAGTGCTGTTGCCAAGTTAAAGTCTGCCAATGCTGCCTTGTAGTTTGTCAACTCCATATGGGCATTGCCTCGGTTAAACCAGGGCTTGTAGCTGGTCGAATCTACTTGGATAGCTTGATCAAAAAGTGGAATCGCCTCCTTGATCTTTCCTTGCTGAAAAAGGGCCACTCCCTTGGCATTTAAAGCGGTGGCCTGGTTTGGATTTTTCTCCAAGACCTGGTCAAACTGGGTAACTGCCTCTGCCCAAGCCTGAGCGTCCATTTTCTCCAAACCCACTTTCATGAGTTCCTCCTCAGTTGGAGCGCAGGCAAGACTACTGAATACAAGAAGGCAAATGATCCAAAACTGTTTCACAGGAATAAATTTTCAGTAAAGTTACGAATTAGCGGTTAGGAGGAGGCTAGTTTTTGCCGGAATGGATCTGGTACAGGCACGGGCTTCATGCTTGACTTGTCTACCGAAACCAATACACTTTTGCAGGTGGCATAAACATGTTCCTTACCACTGCTGTCCTTTCCCAAGAGTACTTGCTCCAAATCAAAGGAGGAATTGCCCAGTCTTGAGCATTTCACTAGGGCTTCCACCTGATCTGTCAAGTGAATGGGTCGAATGTAGTCAATCTCGATTCGACCCACTACGGTGCCCACATCTAGCACATCCCAGCCGGCAACTTGGTATAAAAAAACCGCCCTAGCGTGCTCAAAATAACTAAAATAGACTCCATTGTTGACATGGAGATAGCCATCAATATCAGAAAATCGAAGTTGAATGGGTGTAATAAAGGAAAATTCAGCACGAAGCTGGGGAATAGCAAAACTGCGCATTAACGTAAAATTTCAGAGGTACTTGTTTTTTCGAGCATCCGCAAAATGGAGGGATTGTAGCCGATAAGATCAATGACGGCATCAAAGGTAACCCAGGCTAGGGAGATACTCTCGTCACTACGAACCAAGGGCTCTTGGAGATCCGCCTCGATTAAGTAGCGAACATCGAAGTGAAAATGCTCTGCCACATGGGGCCGTTCCGGAATGATGTGCTTATCCAAATCAAAAATCGAGGTGTCTACAAATTGCAGGGAGGTCAGCCCGCTTTCTTCTCGAGCTTCCTGCATGGCTACTTCCAGGAGATTTTCGTTCCCATCGGCATGTCCTCCCAGCTGCAGCCATCGACCCAACTTGCGATGAAGGGTCAGCAGGGTATGCGTTCGCTCTTTATTGACAATCCAAGCAGAGGCCGTAAAATGCCCAGCAATTCGCTCTCTGGAATATGCCAATGGATCTTCAGTTAAGGCCAGGAAATCGGGCACAAATTGATTTTCCTCTTCGTAAGGGCTGCGGTAAGCAGTCAATTGAGTTTTTAGGGTAATTCTATCCATTTTAGGGTCTTTCAAATAACCGATCCATCAATTCATCAAAGGGTTTGGCATCGTAATACAGTCGGTCAGAATACACGGAAGCAAGTAGTTTGAAGTAACTAGGCTGCTGGTTGATCCGGATTTTTTCTAGAGAAATGTTGCCATACAATTGGCTGATCAATTCTCCTTCTTGAGGCAGTTGAAGTGGGGGTTTGAAGTAAAATTTCTCCGTTTCCTTGACTTGCTCATTGACCTCCTCCAGCTTGCGATCCAAACTTACTTGTTCGTATCCCAAAGCTATAATCCGTCTACTTAATCCCAAGAAAAGTAGGGAAAAAGAATTTGGGTCAAGAGGTAGGCCGTAACTGAGGGCAAAGCCATTGGCGTAAATAGAGGAAAACACATGAACTTCTGGACTTTCGTTGATTTGTGCTCGCTTGTAATGGTAGTTTCTGTAAACCAAATCGTAGAGTGTTTTGGATGCTTCGGATTCATTCCAGGTTTCCAGATCCTGGAGATCCTTTTCTTTAACTGAAAAATTCTCCTTCACCGACAAGGCCTGATTGTTGGTCTTTGGCGGAAAGATTTTTTTCAATAAGTCATCAAAGAATTCAGACATCTCGATTTAGGTTATATTTTCCTCCTTCTCCTGCTACCACCTT
>CANGYY010000103.1 GCA_947458585.1 Cyclobacteriaceae bacterium
GAGAAGATTACGTGAAGTTTAAACAATACTTCATGACGGGCTGGTTCTTGTTTATTTCTGGTGCGGTAGTTCAAAAAAAGTGGGGAGCGGAGAACGAGTTGGAGTTTAAAATCAACGCCGTCTCTCTACTCAGCGAGATTCGAGGCCGACTCATCAAAGGCCTCAAGGTCAATATCAATTTGAATGACTTGACTTACGAGCTGATGGAAAAATTAGAAACCATCACTGCCAAGTATAAGGGCGAAGCCAAATTGTATATTGAAGTGGTAGACCAGCAAGAGAATATTAGCTTAGAACTTTTCTCCAAAAAAATTAAGGTAGACCCAAGTGCGGAGTTGATCAAGGAATTGAAACTCATGCCGGAAGTGGCCTATAAAATCATGGATCGTTAACCAACAGCATAAAAATTACCCTCCTTCCAGCAATTAATTAAAATTGAACGGAACTTATTCGGATTCAATTGCATTTTGCTGATATATTTGAAAAAAGAACCTTACCTGAAAGCATCCCATGGCAAAAGCAATTGAAATTACCGACGCAAACTTTGAAGAAATCATCTCTGGAAGCCAACCAATCTTGGTTGACTTTTGGGCAGAATGGTGTGGCCCATGCAAAATGATTGGCCCTGTAGTGGAAGAATTGGCGTCAGATTACGAAGGAAAAGCAGTGATTGGAAAGGTGGATGTAGATGCCAATCCTTCTGTAGCGCAAGCTTTTGGCATTCGTTCCATCCCTACCCTCCTATTTTTTAAAGGAGGAGAAATCGTTGATAAGCAAGTGGGCGCTGTTCCAAAAGCAGTTTTGGCACAGAAGCTAGACGCACAGCTTTAATTTAATCACCAGCATTCCCTAAAGCCGTAAAGAAACCTTTGCGGCTTTTTTTATCTCTCCCAATTTCATGGCTGAAGTAACTTTATCCCTTGACCAATTTTGGACCCTGCGCCAGCAGCTACCGGTGGTAGATGCCCGCAGTGAGGGGGAGTTTGAACAAAGTCATATTCCTGGAGCAGTCAATATTCCCATTCTCAACAACGCCGAGCGCATTACAGTTGGCACCCTTTACAAAATTGCGGGGGCTGAAAAAGCGACCCTCAAGGGTTTTGAATTGGTAGGACCACGCTTTCACCTCATTCAAAAGGAGGCGTTACGGCTATTTCCAAACAAAAAACTAATTCTGTATTGCTGGAGAGGAGGAATGCGGAGCCAAATTCTTTCCTGGCTACTAACTTTAGTAGGATTTGAGATTTTTAGACTCGAAGGAGGATACAAAACTTACCGAAGTTTCACCTTTTCTTGGGTAAGAAAGCCCTTTCCCATCCTAATCTTGGGCGGCAGCACCGGAGCAGGAAAAACGGTGTTGCTCCATCAACTCAAAGCGCGAGGGGAGCAAGTCATCGATCTGGAAGGACTGGCTAATCACAAGGGATCCTCCTTTGGGTCCATTGGGCAGCCTGCTCAGCCCACTGTGGAGCAATTTGAAAATCTTTTGGCGGAAGAGTTACGAGAAATGAATGCAAACCAGGCCATTTGGGTAGAAAATGAAAGCCGAAAAATTGGCCGCATCATCCTCCCGGATGGTTTTTACATGCAAATGACACAAAGTTGGCGCATAGAACTGGAAAAATCCGAGGTGGAACGTATCGCTCATATCGCAAGTGAATATGGCAATCTGGACCAGGAAGAACTCCTAGCAGCCGTACTGAGATTACACAAACGCTTGGGAGGAGATCGAACCAACCAAGCACTAGAGGCGATCCGCGCAGGTCAGCCAGAACTCTGGATTGCCATCCTGCTAGGCTATTACGACAAGACCTACGAATTTGACTTGCAGAGCCACGAACCTTCAAAAACTATCCGACTAAATCTAAAAGGTAAATCCTTAGCGGAGCAGGTAGACTTACTATTACAAACAAAACCAAAAAGCAATGGAACAAGTGACTCGGTTGACGGAGTGGAGTGAAGGATCAGGCTGTGGCTGTAAGATTGCACCTGCTGTACTGGACCAAATTCTTGGAGCGAGCGGCTCCTTCGTACAGGCTGACCCACGGTTACTTGTAGGAAATTCAAGCAAGGATGATGCGGCTGTATATCAGGTATCCGAGGATATTGCGATCATCAATACCGTAGATTTTTTCACCCCCATTGTGGATGACCCATTTGACTTTGGTCGCATTGCGGCGACCAATGCCATTTCTGATGTGTACGCTATGGGTGGAAAGCCACTTTTCGCAAATGCGATCTTGAGTTGGCCAGTGGAGAAATTGGCCCCTGAACTCGCCGCCAAAGTACTGGAGGGAGCCAAATTGGCTTGTTCTCAGGCGGGTATAGAACTAGCAGGAGGACATTCTATTGCAGCTAAAGATCCCATTTTTGGGCTTTCGGTGAATGGTTTGGTGCACCCGAGAAAAATCAAAAAAAATACAGGGAGCAAGGAGGGGGATTTGTTGTTTTTGACCAAGCCACTGGGCATTGGGGTATTGGCTACCGCCTTAAAACGACAGAAAATCAACGATCGAGACTACCGCAACTTAGTAGATATTGCTTGCCAACTCAACTCCATTGGAGAGGTCTTGGGCAACCATGAGGAGGTACATGCCCTCACGGATGTCACTGGATTTGGCTTGTTGGGACATGCCTTAGAGATGGCTGAGGGAGCAGGCCTCACCTTGCAATTGGAGTTTAACAAGTTGCCCCTAATCGACGGGGTGGCTGATTACATTCAGCAATTTATTTTTCCAGACAACACCTATCGGAATTGGAATGCGTTCAATTCCAAGGTAACCGGAGTGAATGGAATGGAGTTGGTGCCGCTGTGCGATCCACAAACAAGCGGTGGATTATTGATCTCCGTGGGCGCCGAAGATAAAGCCTGGTTTGAGGAGACGATGCGCTTGCAGGAGCAAACTTTTTGGGAGATAGGAAAATTTTTACCGAAGGATAATTTTTGGGTACAGGTGGTGAACTGAAAAAGTAATTTACTGCTAACTTCATGAAAATCAATCCCTAAAGAAATCATGAGGAAATCAGTACTGCTCGGTTTAATGCTTCTAATTGGAATTAGAGGATTTGCTCAAGTTCAAGAAAATATAGCAAGTGAGCTTGTTATTTTAAATGTAGCCACGGGTGAGGAAAGAAGCATTCTTCGCCAAAATCGACATTTTGAAGCCCCCAACTGGTCCAGGGAGGGGGATTATTTGCTGATCAATTCGGGAGGGCTATTGGAAAAAATTGACTTGAATGGCCGGAGTTTGGGCCTTGTTCAAGAAGGTGTAATTTCCACCGTAAATAATGACCATGGACTCAGTTTTGATGGAAAAACCCTTGTTTACAGCAAAAATGAAAAAGGCTTAGGTTCCAGAATTTACACCGTCCCACTTGCAGGTGGAACTCCTAAATTAATCACTCCAAATTACCCTAGTTACTGGCATGGAATCAGCCCAGATGGAAACTATTTGGTGTATTGTGCCCAAAGAGAAGGGAAATGGGATGTTTATCGGGTACCTACACAAGGCGGGGAGGAAGTTCGCCTGACAATAGAAGAGGGCTTGGATGATGGCCCAGAATATTCTTACGATGGACAGTGGATCTATTTTAATTCTCACCGAACCGGAAGGATGCATTTGTATCGGATGAAAGCGGATGGAAGGGAACAGGAACAGCTTACGTCTGATGAATTAGACAATTGGTTTCCTCATCCTTCCCCAGACAATAAAAGTCTAGTTTACATTTCTTATTTAGAGGATCAAAAAGGATCCCATCCATTTGGTAAAGAGGTAAAGCTTCGGGTTTTTGACTTGAATACTCGTGAAAGCAGAGACTTGACGCCTGTGTTTTTTGGAGGGCAAGGAACCATCAATGTTCACAGTTGGTCTCCTGATGGGCAGTGGATTGCGTATGTGCGCTATGCTAAGCTTTAACCGAAAGCAGAATCTAAAATTTGTACTAAGTCCTAAGTACCTGCTTGCGGCAGGCAGGAAATGTACAAAGATCTTCCAGAAGAACCATTTGGGTCCTAACACAAATTTGTACTTAGTACTTGGTACTTAATACTTGGTACTTAGTACTTGGTACTTTTTTTGTACCTGTTTTAAAAACAACTCCATCCATGAAGGTTTTTAAAAAACTGGCCCTCCTCTTTTTAACGGTAATTGGTATGGGTCTCCTGTACCCACAGCATTATTCCATGCCTGTTGAAGGAGCTTCACAATCGAGTTACCATCCACAATCGTTTTGGTATTATCCTTGGGGAATATCTGGTACCCACAAGGGAGTGGACATTTTTGCGAAACAGGGAACTCCTGTTCGTTCTGCTACTAGTGGACTAGTCCTTCATACCGGGCAACTCAAACTGGGTGGAAATATCGTGTTGGTTTTAGGTCCCAAATGGCGCTTGCATTACTATGCACATCTAAACGAAATTACCACTTCAAACTTCTCTTTGGTAGGAGCTGGTGAACAGCTGGGTACTGTCGGTACTACTGGGAATGCGGCTGGCAAACCGCCACACTTGCATTATGCTTTGGCAACCCCAATTCCTTATTTCTGGCGCATAGACAAAGCCAAGCAGGGCTGGATGAAAATGTTCTACCTAAATCCGATTGATTATCTGGAGGATTTGTGAGGCAATTGGGAAAGCATAAACCAAGAAACTTCCATCTATTTTTTGTCCTTTGAGCATTTATCCCCATTGGGATGGAGGTAAATACCTC
>CANGYY010000104.1 GCA_947458585.1 Cyclobacteriaceae bacterium
GAGCAGTTGGCATACATCCAATCCATTCCATTTTCAGCCACTAGGGGCATCAAAGACTGAGTCAACTCTTCTACCGTCTCATTGAATGCTTCGGATGGGGTATGTCCATTGGCTCGGAGCACTTCGTACTGAGCCGCAAAAATTCCTTGGATGGCTCCCATCAAGGTACCACGCTCTCCAGTCAAATCAGAAGTTACCTCACGGTAGAAGTCTGTTTCAAAAAGGTAACCTGAACCCACGCCGATACCCAAGGCCACGACGCGGTCTTTCGCTCTGCCTGTTCCATCTTGGTAAATGGCGTAGGAAGAATTGAGTCCTCTTCCCTCTACAAACATTCTTCTCAAGGAGGTACCGGAACCTTTAGGTGCAACCAAAATCACATCCACGTCTGCTGGAGGGATGATTCCGGTTTTTTCCTTGTAAGTGATTCCAAATCCATGGGAAAAATAAAGGGCTTTACCAGGAGTCAAGTGTTTTTTCAGGGTAGGCCACAAGGCAATTTGCCCAGCATCGGATAGTAAAAATTGGAGGATAGTTCCTCGAGAGCAGGCTTCCTCAATTTCAAAAAGTGTCTCTCCAGGCACCCATCCATCTGCGATGGCTTTGTCCCAGGTTTTGGAGCCACTGCGTTGACCCACAATCACCTTGAAACCGTTGTCACGAAGGTTGAGCGCTTGGCCTGGGCCTTGCACCCCATATCCAATGACTGCGATTATCTCGTTTTTGAGGACTTCTCTTGCTTTTTCTAAGGGGAACTCCTCTCGGGTTACTACGTTTTCTTCAACGTTTCCAAATTTCAATTTCATAGTAGAAAATTTTAAGAATAGATTTTTAGGTTGAGTTTAGTTGACAAATGAGTCTATGGTGAGCATGCGCTTGGCGACGGCCACCCTTCCGGATCGCGCAAACTCGAGGATGCCATAGTCTTTCAAAATTTCGAGCAGTTCTCGCGTCTTTTCCTTGTGACCAGTCAATTCCAGCACAACAAAGTCTGGTTCAGCGGCAATGATTTTGGCATGGTGGTCACGAATGATTTTTTCCAAGCCCCCATCTAGTCGCGACACGGGAATCTTGTACAAGGCCAGCTCCTGGTAGACTACCCCCGAATCCTCGTGGTGGAAGGCTTTGATCACATCGATGATTTTTTCGATTTGGTTGACGAGTTGGATGACCGTTTCCTCGGTGACCGTCACTTCAATGGTAATGCGGTGGACACCAGGAATTCGGCTTTCGGAAGCCGTAAGGGCATCGATATTGATTCCCCTGCGCGTAAAAATGATGGTGATTCGGTTGAGAATCCCAATGAAATTTTCAGTGATGACAAAGATGGTATAACGTTTCATTGGCAGGAGATTAATGGAGTCTAACTTCTTCTACGGAGCATCCCGTGGCGATCATGGGGAATACATTGTCCTCTTTTTCAACCACTACTTCCAAGAAATAGGGGCCGTCATGGATCAACATGTCCTCGATGGCATCTTGGAGGCTGGAACGTTCATTGACTTTCTGGGCCTTGATCCCATAGGCTTCAGCGAGTTTGATAAAATCGGGATTATCTAGTTCGGTAAAGGAATACCGCTTATCGAAGAACATTTGCTGCCATTGGCGCACCATCCCGAGGTAATTGTTGTTGAGCAGGACGATTTTGACAGGAGCCTTGGTCTGCATAATGGTGCCCAACTCTTGGATGGTCATTTGGATTCCCCCATCTCCCACCACGCAAATCACCTGACGGGAATAGTCGTGAAGCTGAGCGCCGAGCGCCGCAGGCAATGCAAATCCCATGGTTCCCAAACCGCCTGAAGTCACCTGCGTCCGCGTTTTTTTGTAATTGAAATACCGCCAAGCAATCATCTGGTGCTGACCCACGTCGGTAACCAACACGGCATCATCTGCCTTGTATCGGTTGATGTGGTGAATGACCTCGCCCATAGTCAAGCCTACCTTCGTTGGGGTCAGGTCATGTTGCATAACCGCTTCTTTTTCTTGCTGTTCCAAGGTTCGGAATTTGGCCATCCACTCCTCGTGTTTTTTGGCGCTTATCGCTTCGGTCAACTTGGCCAAACTTTCCTTGCAATCTCCAAGAACTGCGACATCGGCTTTTACATTTTTATTGATTTCTGAAGGGTCCAATTCCAAGTGGATCACTTTAGCCTGCTTGGCGTAGCGCGATAAATCTCCTGTCACCCGATCGTCAAAGCGCATGCCTACGGCGATCAACACATCACACTGGTTGGTCAGTAGGTTTGGAGCATAGTTGCCATGCATTCCCAATTTGCCTACATAGTTGGGATGTTCTTCAGAAAGTGCTCCTGAGCCCAAAAGAGTAGCTGCAGCAGGAATTCCAGATTTATCTAAGAAGGACTTCAATTCCGCTTCTGCTTTACCCAAAACCACCCCTTGGCCAAATAGCACATAGGGACGGCTTGCACCATTGATTAGTGCTGCGGCTTCTTGGATCGCGGATTGCGCTACCGGGTGATGGATTTTATAGGATCTAAACTCTTGACAAGGACTGTAATTGAATTCCCCAAGTTCCACCTGCGCATTTTTGGTGATGTCGATGAGCACAGCACCTGGTCTACCGGCACGTGCAATAAAAAATGCTTTGGCAATAGCGGGAGCAATATCTTTTGCATGCCTTACCTGAATGTTCCACTTGGTAGCGGGCATGGAGATACCCATTACATCTGTTTCTTGAAAAGCATCTGTCCCTAAAAGATGTGCCGCTACCTGACCGGTAATGCAAACCAAGGGAGTGCTATCGATTTGAGCATCCGCCAAGCCTGTAATTAGATTGGTCGCGCCTGGCCCAGAGGTCGCTAGGCAAACCCCCACTTTCCCAGAAACACGGGCATAGCCTTGAGCAGCATGAATGGCTCCTTGTTCGTGTCTCGTAAGCACGTGTTTAATTTGATCTTGGTAATCGTAGAGGGCGTCATACACGGGCATAATTGCCCCCCCAGGGTACCCAAAAATTAATTCCGCTTGCTCAGCAATCAACGAACGAATTACAATGTCAGCGCCTCTCATGTTGGTTTCCATGGAATTAAAATTTATCCGTGACACAACCTTCCGAGGCGGTTGCTACTAAGCGATTGTATTTTTTAAGTGTGCCTTGCAAGCCTTCGATGGGCTTAGGAGACCAACTTGTTTTGCGTGTTGCAAACTCCTCTTCGGTTACTGCTACCTGAAGGCTTTGGCTGTCGGTATCGATGGTGATGAGGTCACCATCACGGAGAAGTCCAATAGGACCTCCACACCAGGCTTCAGGAGTCACGTGACCCACCACAAATCCGTGGGTGCCTCCAGAAAAACGACCGTCAGTGATCAAGGCCACATCTGCACCCAAGCCAGCACCGATGATCATGGAAGTAGGCTTGAGCATTTCAGGCATTCCAGGTGCACCTTTTGGTCCCACATTGCGAATCACTACCACATCACCTGCCTTGACCTGATGGTCCCGGATGGCATTGTTGGCATCCAACTCGGAGTCAAACACCTTGGCAGGTCCTGTAAATAGTCTGCCCTCTTTCCCTGTAATCTTGGCTACTGCACCTTCAGGGGCGAGGTTTCCAGACAGGATGCAGAGATGCCCCGTGTCTTTGATGGGAGATTCTACCGGATGGATGACATTGACTTTGGAAGGCACTAGCGCCTCCACCTTTTCCAAGTTTTCAGCCAAGGTCTTTCCCGTAACGGTGAGGCAATCTCCATGGAGGTAGCCTTTTTCCAAAAAGTATTTCATGAATGCGGGTAGCCCACCTTGTTCATGCAAGTCTTCCATAAGGTACTTGCCCGAAGGCTTGAAGTCACCAATCATCGGTGTCTTCGCATTGAGTTCCTTAAAGTCTTGAAGGGTAAATGCTACTCCTGCCGTACGTGCGATGGCCAGTAAGTGAAGTACCGCATTGGTACTTCCTCCAAGGGCAATGGCCACACGAACCGCATTTTCAATACTTTTTCGAGTGACGATGTCCTTGGGCTTCAGGTCCATCTCCAGCAAGATGCGTAGGTAATGATTTACCTCTCTGCATTCTCGTAATTTTTCCGGGGAGTTGGCAGGATTGGAAGCCGAATAGGGCAAAGACATGCCCAAGGCTTCTATCGCTGAAGACATCGTGTTTGCCGTGTACATGCCTCCACAGGCTCCTGCTCCGGGACAGGCATTCCGAATCACCCCGTCGTAATCTTCCGGGGTAATGGTTCCTTGAATTTTTTTGCCAAATGCCTCAAATGCGGAGACTATATTCAGCTTTTCTCCTTTGTAGATTCCTGAGGCAATCGTACCCCCATAAACCATGATGCTGGGGCGGTTGATTCGGAGCATGCCGATGATGGCACCGGGCATATTTTTGTCACATCCGGCTACGGCTACACAAGCATCAAAAGAATGTCCTAATACAAAGGACTCGATGGAATCTGCAATAATCTCTCGGGACACAAGGGAATAGCGCATCCCCAAGGTACCCATGGAAGTTCCGTCAGAAATTCCAATCGTATTAAACACCAGTCCTGTCAACTCTTCTTCCTGGGAAGAGGCTTTGATGTGCGCAGCAAAGTCGTTGAGGTGCATGTTGCAGGGATTACTTTCGTAGCCGCAACTTGCGATCCC
>CANGYY010000105.1 GCA_947458585.1 Cyclobacteriaceae bacterium
GGCTTGGCAGTAGATTTTCGGACCGTCATCATTTTGGCGGATTTGGAGGGCTTCACTTACGAAGAGATGGCAAAAATTTTGGATATTCCCATCGGAACCGTGCGCTCTAGGCTGCATCGGGCTAGGAATCTCTTGAAAGATACATTAAAAGGCTATGCCCAATCGATGGGCTACGGCAGGGACGAGGAGGAGGACTAAACGATTAGCTATGGAAAATACAGACGCATCATCCCCAGAGCGGAAATTGCAGTGCAGCGACGTAGGCAAGTGCTTTCAGCTTCTCGAGCGTATCCTAGATGGGGAGCTTGTCGAGGGTGGCAACGAAATGCTACAAGAAAAACTGGACCAATGCCAGCCCTGCTTTGCGCATTTTCATTTGGAGCAAGCCATTCGAGAGGTGCTCAAAACCAAATGCACCAAACAACCTTTACCTGATAAACTGGCGGAGTCCATCCGTCAAATGATTCAAGACGCACGATGAGTATTCCTTCTGGCAAAGCCATTATTTTTTCCGCTCCCTCGGGATCTGGAAAGACTTCCCTAGTCAAGCACTTGATGCAGCATGTTCCCCACCTGGGCTTTTCCATCTCCGCCTGTACGCGAGATCGACGAGGAAGACATGAGGTCCATGGACGGGACTACTATTTTTTAAGTATCGATGAGTTCAAACAAAAGATTGACGAGGAGGCCTTTGTGGAGTGGGAGGAAGTATATGCAGGCAACTTTTATGGCACACTGAAAGAAGAGGTGCATCGGATTTGGAAGGAAGGAAAAGCAGTGATTTTTGACGTCGATGTCAAAGGTGGACTGGCCCTGAAGAAATATTTTGGAGAGCAGGCCTTGGCAATTTTTGTAAAGGTGCCCTCTTTGGAGGTGTTGGAGTCGCGACTTAACGATCGCGGAACCGAAACAGAGGAATCTTTGTCCCGTCGAATCTACAAGGCCAAGTTTGAAATGACCTTTGAGCAGCAGTTTGATGTGACCGTGCTCAACGATGACTTTGCCCGATCTTCAGCGGAAACGGTTGATTTAGTGAAGACTTTTTTGAAGGCTTAAGCATGAAAATAGGGCTGTACTTCGGTAGTTTCAATCCCATCCATGTGGGACACCTCATTATTGCCCAGACGCTTTTTCAACGTGGAAAATTAGACCAAGTTTGGTTTGTGGTGAGTCCTCAAAACCCATTCAAAAAACAAGAATCGCTTGCACATGAGCAGGATCGACTTCGAATGGTGGAACTTGCTATCGATGATAATTACCAATTCCGGGCGTCTGATGTAGAGTTTCGAATGCCAAGGCCCAGCTACACCATCGATACGCTCACTTACTTGAGCGATAAATATCCTCAGCATCAGTTTTCCTTGTTTCTAGGTTCGGACAATCTGAATCATTTCAACAAATGGAAAAACTACGAAGCGATTTTAGACCAGTATCCCCTCCTCGTTTACCCTCGTCCGGGGGAATTCAAACGCCTCGACCATCCTGGAGTCAACTATGTGGAAGCACCCTTGTTGGACATTTCGGCCACCTTCATTCGGCAGTCCATTCAAGAGGGATTATCGGTACGCTACCTCCTTCCTCAGCGAGTGGAGGAGTATATTTTGGACAAAAAACTGTACCAATAAAAAATTACACTCTTCGAGTAAAATAGATCAGCGGAAGAAAAATGTTTCACCCCGCAATTCTGCGGGACAGGCAGCAAAGAGGCAAAGACGCGAAGAGAAAGCTCCTTCCCGTGATGTTCCGGGACAAGCTTTGCGCCCTTGCGTCTTCGCGCGAGAAAAAAAGGATGAATGTTATCCCATTAAATTCCATTTGCAACCACTAGAAATTATTTTATTTCGCTCCTCTGGAGCTCTGGCTCCATTTTTCACGATAGTTTCTATTTACATTTCGCCCCATCTGGGGCAAAGAAAAAAACCAATAATCAGCACATTTCTTACTTTTTTAATGAGTTAGTTTGGCTGAAATGCGATTATTTGCTCCGGAGGAGTAACATGTTAATAGATAGAAATACAAGGTGAAGGTCATTCGCTCAAGCGGAGCGACATATCCTATTTTCCTTCGCGTCTCTGTGTTCTGCCTTCCGCTGGCAGGCTCTGCGTGAAAAAACAGGGATTTATTTTTTACCCGCTACCTTATCTGGTCGTGTGGAGATATTTTTCCAAATCCATTCCCCCACTTGCTTGCCCTGCTTGCTGCCTTCTTCGATGGCAGTCATGTAATGGATACCCCCATAAAAACGGCTGATGGCCGCTTCGGATGCCGCTTGAGAGAAGGAGTCAAACTCCCGAACAGGAAGGCCATAGGCTACCTCGGTGCTGTCTACGATGTGGAGTTGGTCTCCAAATAGTTGCGCCAAGGTATAGGATGCCGCCGTAGAGGCGACGCTATGTCCTGAAGTATGCTCTGGAAAAGGTGGGGTTTGAAGTAGTGGAACCCAGTTTTCATCAATGTGCTGATTGATGTAGGTTTCAGGGCGTATGGTGCGGCTGCGGTATTTTTCATCCCAGCAAGCAATGAAGGCCTCATTGAGCGAGATGGCTGTGAGTGCCAAGGCTTCGATGGTTCCTTTCCAGTCTTTTTTAGCGGTAGCTGAAGCGATGGAAGCAATCCCCATCCAGTGTCCACCAGGTGTAATTTTCTTGGTGGCAAACATGACGTGGCCTTTGACATTCATTTTGTAGGGATTGCAATCCCAGAAATTAGCAATGGCTGTTTGTTCTTCTGTGGCTGATTTTTGAGACTCATAAACTTCCATTGCTCTTTTGTAAAATTCAGAGTTAGGGTCAGTAGAAAACGCTGGCGGAGCATTTACTTTAAATTGGGCAGCAGAGTCCAAAACAAAGGTTCGGATCTTGTTCCAATGCGGCTCTACAGCCTCCATGTAAGCAGGAGGGGTAGGCTGCCAAGTTCCAGGCTCGCTAGTGACGGTATACTTGGGAAAAGAACGACTTTGGTGGTAGTTGTCTTTTTTGGAATATTCCTTGACCTTTTCCCCGATGGCTTGCCCATAGGTTACCGAAGCCTCAAATACATCGTCAGGAATCCCTTTTTCTTTGAGCTCTGCAAATACAGAATCGCGATGTGCATGCATCTTTTCCTCGGAAAAGATCAATGCAGTACCCACATGGTAGTAAGCGGCTAAAGAAGCCAAGGGCGGGTAAATATTCGCTGGAACAGGGACCGTAATGGGTTCGGATCCATTCAACTGCCCCATCAAGGAAGCGTAATTGGTAGGATCGGTCGCAGCAGCTACTTCGTAGCCTGCCAAGGAGGAATAGGAATAGATTCGAGCAGCCACGGGTGGGGAAAAAATATCGTGGATGATGACTTCCGTGATTTGCTTTTGTGCGTGGTGAAAATAGCTGCCATCGGTGATGGCCTGAGAGTAATCTTTTTTCTCTTGGCACGCAGTCACTACCGCCAATAGCAGGATGGGGAGGAGCACTATTTTTTGAAAACGCATGGGATTGTCAGAAGGGGATAAGTAGTCGGGGGTGCCTTGAAATTTGTTGTCCAAGAAATCCAAAGTTACCCAAATGGGGAATAAACCCAAATGATAAAACTCAGGTATTTACTGCATCCAAAGGGGAGTACTTCCATTTTTAGCCCCGAAAACCCATCTTTTTCCTTGGACTTGCACGAAGTGGAGGCTTCGTAACTCTACTGGACCTGGGATCGATGCCTGAACAGGCAGGGATACCCATGCCCCATTTTTCCAAGTGTAGGCAAGAGTAGGAAGATTCAGCGATTTTCCTAAGTCAGCACGGAAGCCAGTAAAATTACCTCCTAGCCAAATCTGCCCATCGGCGGCTGAAAAGCGAATGCTTGAAACGGGAGCCCATTGTGCTTGCATGGGGAAGGGTACAAATTCAAAACCTCCCTTGGCATCCTGGAAGTATACTCCGGACTGGAAATTATAGGCTGGCAATTTGCGGGCCTTATCCAGTGTTTCTTTTGGGAAGAGGTCTTCTGGACCCGTGATTTTGGCGTATTCGCTGTAGGAACTGTGCTTTTTCTTCAGACTAGGAATCTGACGGATCAGATCGTCTCGAGTCCCAAAGGGAACCAATTTTTCGCCCATGTAATGAAAAATCAAGGGCTCAGCCTGCCCATTGCCATCAAAGTCATGGTGGTAGAGCCATACGGGCTTTTCTTGAGAAGCCTTGAGTTTGGTGTTGGTACCTAGGTTGCCCACGAGGATGTCTTTTTTTCCGTCTCCATTCACATCTCCCACCGCTAAACTTTGGATCCAACCTGCAGAAAATTCTAATCCGGGAAGGGTGGTTTCCGCTAATTTCCCTCCCCCTTGGGGATGAAATGCCCGAATTCCTTGCCAATCCCCCGTCAGGAAAAGCGAAGCTTTTCCATCTCCATCGAGGTCAGCCCAAGTGGCGGTATTCACCATGCCGGCATCCCAGTCGGATCCCAGCCATTTCTGCGTTTCATCTTTAAACTGACCATTCCCTTGGTTGATCAATAGGCTACTTTTGGGGCTGGCTCCATAGTCTCCAGCGCGCACGCTGCTGCCTACAAATAAGTCCAGGTCTCCATCCCCATCTAAGTCGTGAATGGCTAC
>CANGYY010000106.1 GCA_947458585.1 Cyclobacteriaceae bacterium
AATGTTTCCATGCTATTCGGATAGGTGGGTAATCAACTGATCGATTTCTTGTATATAGGAATTGATTAAGTCACTCATTTCGACGGTATCCTCAGGGCTTACCGGTCGGTTGTCCACAATGTTACTAATTTTAATCTTATTTTTAAAATGGTCGAGGGCGACTTCCTTCTCTTGTACCTGGGCTTCAAGCTCCGCCAAACGGGCATTTAAGCGCTCATTTTCAGCAGTCAAGGCTTCTACCTTTTTACTTACCAGAACAGAAAGTTTTTCAAGTTTTTGTAATTCCTCGTGAATCATAACTTAGCTTCGGATGATGGCCCCCACTTGATTTTGAAAGGCATGAATCAAGTTACTCATTGTTTTTTCAATTTCCTTATCGGTCAAGGTATTTTCTTGATCCTGAAGAATAAAACTCAGCGCATAGGCTTTTTTCCCAGCTTCCAACTTGTCTCCTTGGTACACGTCAAACACCTCCAAGCGCTTCAACAATTTTCCTCCTGCCTTTTCAGCCACGACCTTGACACGGGCAAAAGACACTTCTTTGTCCAGCACCAAGGAAAGGTCACGACGAACCTCAGGAAACTTGGACAACTCCTGGAATTTTTTCAATCCAGAAGATTTCTTAGCCAGTAAATCCCAGTCAAGTTCTGCATACCAAACCTCTTGCCTTACTTCGGCCAACTTCAGTTGCTTATCTTCGACTAGACCCAAGGTTGCTACCACTTTTTCGCCCAACTTCAAACTCAAGCCGTAGGCAAAAGGCGCTGTTTCCATTACCTCCACCTCGCTTGCTTCTACATTCAGACGCTCGAGAATTCGGGTTACTGTGGCATACAAGTCGGTAAATGCAAAAGGCTTCGCGGGCTCAACCCAGCTCTCAGAAGATCGGTTGCCGGACTGAAAAATCGCCAAACGGCGCGACTCCTTGTAGCCACCTTCCGCCTTCTTTTGATACACGGTGCCAAACTCAAAGCACTTCAAGTCGGTTTGTCTTCTATTGATGTTGTGCGCTACGACCTCCAAACCAGAGAACAAGAGCGTTTGGCGCATGACGCCCAGGTCTTCACTCAACTTGTTGTAGATCTCCACCGTGGTGCTGGCATCCAAAAAGCCTGCCTTTTCCACATACTTGGGGCTGGTCAAACTGTTGGTCACCAACTCAAAATAGCCTTGATTGGCAAGCAGCTCGGTGAGTCGGTACTGCAACTTCGCCACATCTTTTACAGGATGCTCAGCCAAGTAATCCGTGCGTAGTGCCTCAGAAAGCGATACTTGCTGGAAGCCATGGATACGCAACACTTCTTCGATGATGTCTGCTTCACGCGTCACATCTACTCGGTAAGGCTTGACGGTAGCTACAAATCCTTCGGTCGTCAACTCAGACACCGCAATCTCTAAACTTTCCAAGATTCCCACCACTTCGGTAGGCTCGATGACTTTGCCAATCAGGCGATTGATGTGCCCAAAATTGACTGGAATACGCACATCCTGCTTGGGTTCAGGGTAAACATCAATGATTTCAGAGGCTACTTTTGCTCCGGCATAGCGCTGCAAAAGGATGACTGCCTGCTTGAGCGCATACACCGGCATGTTGGGATCGGTACCCCGCTCAAAACGGAAGGAAGCATCGGTCTTCAATCCATGCACCTGAGAACCCTTACGAATCACGTCAGGGGAGAAATAGGCCGACTCCAGGAAGATGCTTGTGGTTTGTTCAGAGACTCCTGAAACGGCTCCTCCAAAGACTCCAGCAATACACATCCCACCCTTCGGATCACAGATCATTAACTCCTCGCCAGAAAGCTTTCGCTCTTTTCCGTCTAGGGTCACGAAAGTGCTCCCTTTTGGAAGTTTGCCTACGCGAATTTTCCCCTCCCCAATCTTGGCAGCATCAAAGGCATGCAAGGGCTGCCCCAAATCGTGAAGGATGTAGTTGGTGATATCGACCACATTGTTGATCGGTTCCAAGCCTAGGGAGCGCAGAAAATGCTGGATCCATTGTGGGGAAGGTCCTACTTGAATATTTGTCAGGACAACACCTGCATAGCGAGGGCAATCGTCCGTTTTGTCTACGACTACTTGCACTGCAGGGCCTTGCACCTCCACGGGTAGTGCTTTCTCCTCAGGCAAACACAGGTCTCTACGCACAAGGGCTTTCAAGTCCCTAGCCACACCTAGGTGTGAAGCGGCATCTGCGCGGTTGGGCGTAAGCCCGATTTCTAAAATTTGATCCTGGGTTACTTCAAAATAGGCCGAAGCAGGGGTCCCGTTTGGTAGGTCCGTGTCCAGCACGATGATTCCCGCATGGGAAGTGCCAATTCCGATTTCGTCTTCGGCACAAATCATTCCTTCGGAAACTTGTCCTCGGATTTTGGCTTTCTTGATTTCAAAAGGTTCCCCATTGCTTGGATACAGGGTGGCTCCGACGGTAGCCACTACCACCTTCTGACCTGCTGCCACATTGGAGGCGCCACAGACGATCTGAGAAACCTGGTCTGGGCCGATGGCTACGGTAGTCAAACTCAACTTATCGGCATCGGGATGCTTCTCACAGGTCAACACCTCTCCAATGACCATCCCTTCCAAGCCTCCTGGTACAGATACAAAAGAATCAATGCTCTCTACTTCTAGACCAGATTGGGTGAGTAGCGCCGCAATTTCGGCTGGACTTTCAGTCAAATGGATGTACTCCTTGAGTCTATTGATCGATATTTTCATAGCAATGGGTGAGCTACCTTTCCGGTTAGCAAAAAAGGTGCGTAAGCACCTTGTGGGTAAGTTGCAAATTTAAAAGATTTGCCTGAGCCCTGGGCATTAATCGTAATTTTTCTCCCCTACAGGAATGGCAATTCCCAAGATATTTTCTCGAGGAGGCAGCGGGCAGGCAAAGTCAGGATTGTAGGCACAGTAGGGATTGAAGGCCAAGTTAAAATCAATCGTTATGCTGTTTTTCCCATCTTGGCGAACATTTAAGTAGCGCCCTCCCCCGTAGGTTTCTTTGCCCGAGGTCTCGTCTGCGAAGGCCAAGAAAAAGTTGCGCATATCGGATTCACTCAGGGATTGCAGCAGGAGGACTTTGTTGGTTTTCCCGCCCAACTCAAATTCTGCCCAGGAATGTTCCAAGTAGCGCTCAGTGCTTCCGTCTGTCAAAGGAACCTCTCGCACTTTTTTGATTTCGATAGGGAGCAAGCGTGCTTTGACTTGATAAGCAGGATCAATGGCATAAAACTTCAAGCTTTGTAATCCTCGTTTTTGCTCCTCGGTCAAGGGGGATTCGACATTGAATCGAATGTATTTGAATTGGCGCTCCCGCTCGGTTTCGATTTTTTCTTGGTAATCTTCCGGGCTCTCGGCAGCGGTAAACATGTAGGCAACGGAGGCCAAGACCACTAGCGAGGCCAGAATAAGTAGAAGATGACTTGATTTCACGTGTTCTTTTATTTTTAACTATTCAAACTACCCTTCCCTACTCTTGGTTTGAACCCTTGCGAAAGAATACTCCCAATTTTACATCCTCCCCTCATCCGCAAAACTAAAGTACCCCTGATCGGTGTAGATGAGGTGATCCAGCAGCGGTATTTCCAACTCCCTTCCGATTTGCTGCACCCGTTGGGTGAGGCGCTGATCCAAATCCGAAGGTTTTAGGTTACCGCTGGGGTGATTGTGAACCAAAATTAGGGAATGCGCGCCGTGTTCCAAAGCAAATTTGAAGACCACCTTGGGATCCACTACCGAAGCAGTCGTTCCTCCTTGACTGATGCGTTGCTTTTTGATCAAGCCATTGGTTCGATTCAGCAGAAGTAGATAAACTTGCTCTACCGGTTCATCGTGCAAATCCGGTCGCATGAGCAAATAAACTTGTCGGGAACTGGTGATTTTTTCACGTTTGGGCAGTTCCTGCTCTTTTCTCCGTCTACCGAGTTCCAAGGCACTGACAATCGAAACGGCTTTGGCCTCCCCTATCCCCTTGAATTGGGTGAGGTCTGCTACGGACATGCGTGCCACTGCTCCCAGGTCATTTCCTACCGAGGCTAGGAGCATGCGGGCTAGGTCGACGGCACTGCAAGCCGCGGTGCCGGTGCCAATCAGGATAGCGACAAGCTCTGCATCGGAGAGGGCAGCCTTCCCTTTGAGGAGGAGCTTCTCGCGGGGCCGATCTGCTTCGGCCAACTCAAAAATTCTAATGGAGGAGTGTGTATCCATGTGTAGGTTAAAAAGTAAATTAAACCTACGGAAAAAAGGGCATAAAAAAACCCTGCTTGTGGACAGGGTTTGATTTTTTGATGGGATAAATTACCCCAAAGCGCTTACCACTTTAGCCAATCTTGACTTCTTGTTGTTTGCGTTGTTTTTATGAATGACATTCTTCTTTGCCAGTTTGTCCAACATGGAAGAAACTTTCTTGTACAACTCCATCGCTTCTACTTTATCGGTAGCCGCCTTCAATCTTTTGATAAAAGTACGGGTGGTCTTAGCCTGATATCTGTTTCTCAAACGCTTTACGTCGTTGGCGCGAATTCT
>CANGYY010000107.1 GCA_947458585.1 Cyclobacteriaceae bacterium
CTCATCGGTCCACAAGTCGATTCGAAGGGTAGAGTGGTTGAGATTATCCCAAACATTCAAACTGATACTTTTAGTGGATTCTGCTCCATCTCCTTCCTTATCCGAAGCATCCCAATGGATAGCTTTGGGAAGGTTGGTTTCATCCAATTCAATTTGAAAGTTGATTTCTGATTTTTTCATACGATATATTAAACTAGGTTTCTTCTGAATGAATATGGAATTAATCAAAGGTCATCTCTGGAATTTCACCCTTGATGATCAATTTACCTGCTGTCTTAGACTTAATTTCTTCCACTGTTATGCCTGGAGCACGTTCCAATAGCACAAATCCACCTGCAGGATCAATTTCCAATACTGCTAAATCCGTGACAATTTTTTTAACACAACGAATACCAGTCAGGGGAAGGGAACAAGTAGGCAATAATTTCGATTGGCCATCCTTAGAACAATGCTGCATGGCAACTATGATGTGTTTGGCTGAAGCCACTAAATCCATTGCGCCTCCCATGCCTTTCACCATTTTCCCTGGAATCTTCCAGTTGGCAATGTCTCCATGTTCTGAAACTTCCATAGCCCCAAGGATGGTTAAATGCACATGTCCACCTCGAATCATGGCAAAGGATTGAGCCGAATCAAAAATTGCAGAGCCAGGTAACATACTGATGGTTTGCTTACCAGCATTAATTAAATCCGGATCTACATCCGCTTCTTTAGGAAAGGGGCCTATTCCCAACAAACCATTTTCGGATTGTAATACTACGTCCAAATGGGAAGGAATGTAATTGGCCACCAGTGTTGGGATTCCTATACCTAGATTGATGTATTGCCCATGTTCTACTTCTCTGGCAATTCGTTTGGCTATTTGTTCTTTAGTTAACATTGGGTTTGAAAAATTTAGGTTGGAGAAATGATTCGCTCACGAGTTGTAAAACATCAAGCTGTAACCGTTCGCTGTTCAATTCGTTTTTCGTACTTTTCTCCTTGAAAAATGCGCTGCACATAGATTCCTGGCGTATGAATTGCATTAGGATCTAAGCTTCCTACAGGTACTAATTCCTCTACTTCAGCTATGGTGATTTTGCCAGCTGTTGCCATCATGGGATTGAAATTGCGAGCAGTGCCTTTAAAAATCAAATTTCCTGCCGTATCACCTTTCCAAGCTTTGACAAGCGCGAAATCAGCAGTCAATCCAGTTTCCATCAAGTACAATTTCCCATTAAACTCACGGATTTCTTTGCCCTCAGCGACTTCTGTTCCTACACCAGCCGGCGTAAAGAAGGCAGGAATCCCAGCTCCACCCGCACGAATCCGTTCTGCTAAAGTTCCTTGAGGAACTAGCTCCACTTCCAATTCGCCTGATAATAGTTGTCGCTCAAACTCATCGTTTTCGCCCACATAGCTTGAAATCATTTTCTTTACCATGCGCTTTTGAAGAAAAAGTCCAATCCCAAAATCATCTACTCCAGCATTGTTGGAAACAATGGTAAGGTCTCGAACTTCTTTTTTAAGCAGGGCGGCTATACAGTTTTCAGGAATTCCACTCAATCCAAAGCCTCCCATCATGAGCATGGCTCCATTGGAAATATCCGCTACTGCCTCTTCTGCATTTTTTACGGTTTTTAAAATCATAGCTTTTGGGTTTATAAGATAAATATAGCGCGTTCACGGTCGATCACCAACTGATTTTTCAGGGCATCCAAACTTTCGAATTTTTTCTCTTCGCGTAAAAACTCTTGGAAATAAATGCGGAGCTCCTGGCCATACAAGTTCCCCTTAAAATCAATCAAATGAGCTTCAATGGTCTTCTTTTCACCATCTACCGTGGGTCGATCACCAATATTTAAAATTGCTTTGTATCGAATTGCTCCTACTTCTGCATAGACAGCATAGGCGCCATCGCGAGGGAGCAACTTGAAATCGTCGGCGATTTGAATATTGGCTGTTGGAAATCCTAAGGAGCGTCCTATTTGCTGACCATTTACCACTTGACCACTGAGGTCATAGGGCCTTCCCAGGTATTTATTGGCTGTAGAAATATCACCTTGGGCAAGGGCTGTCCGAATCTTGGTGCTCGACACGCCCAAGTCGTCTACATCCTGTCTTGAAATCTCCTCAATAGCAAATCCAAAAAGATGACTATGGCTTTGGAGATACTCAAAGCTTCCTTCTCTATTTTTTCCAAACTTATGGTCATACCCGATGACCAAGGTTTTAGTCTGAATTTTATCCACCAATATTTCTCGGATAAATTCCTCTGAACTCATCTGCGATAATTCCTTGGTAAAAGGAAGAATAATCAAGTGGTCTACACCCATTTCTTCCAAAAGGTTTACTTTCTCAGAAAGAGTAGACAGTAGGCGGAGGCTTTTGTCCTCGGGCTGAAGAATTAGGCGAGGATGCGGCCAATAGGTGAGAAGCACGGTTTCACCCTGCTTGCGCGTAGCCAACTCTTTCAGCCTAGCAAGGATTTTCTGATGGCCCAAATGCACCCCATCGAAGGTTCCAGAGGTAACAATGGAAAAGTGGGGGGGGGGAAAATCAGCGAGTTGGTGATAGATTTTCATTGGGCCTGGATTTAATTTCTTCTACCAAATCGGAAACATCCTTTGCATTCTTTAGGGAATAGGTTCCAATTCGTGTTCGACACAAGGACTTTAAGTAAGCACCTACACCTAGACTTACTCCCAGATCGCGCGCCAAACTTCGGATATAGGTTCCTTTGGAGCAGCTGATTCGAAAATCGACCTCGCCATTTTCAAATCGACAAATTTCAAATTCCCGAACCTCCACTTGTCTGGGGTTCATTTGAACTTCAATTCCCAAGCGAGCGGAGGCATAGACTCGTTTGCCATCCACCTTTATTGCAGAATGCATGGGCGGGATCTGTAAAATAGTGCCTGTAAGTTGTAAAACTGCTGCTTGGACCTGTTCCAAGGTGATGGAAGAGGGATCTGCTACTGGAATAATGGGCTTTTCAAGGTCAAAAGATTCCGTGGTAGCACCTAAGACAAATGTTCCGGTATATTCCTTTTCTTGCCCCATGAACCCGTCTATTTGCTTGGTCATTTTGCCAGCGCAAACAATCAATAATCCTGTGGCTAAGGGATCAAGTGTACCTGCATGTCCCACTTTCTTAATGCGTAAGGCATTTCTGACTTTTTTAACCACATCGAAGGAAGTCCATTCCAAAGGTTTGTTGATCAGAAAAACTTCTCCGTAAGCTTCTTGCTGCATGGGAATGAGGTAACCTTAGCTGAGAAAGTAAAATTAGGATTTGGAAGACTTGGCAAAAATGGCGTAGAACTCAAGTACAAACCCAGATAAGGTTATAATCGGTCCTAGCGTCAAGCCCATAAATCCGTTGCCATGTGGAGTAGCATCCATCCCCATGATTACAAAACCTAGCACAATTAGTCCCAAACCTAAGAATAGGAAGAGGTAATTTTTTTTGGAAAAGGGAAAAGAGGAATTGCTCATGGATTAATAGAGTTCGTCCAAGGACATGTTTAAGTATTTATTGACAGCACGCAAGGTACTAAATCCTGACAGGAGTCCACCCATAATCGACAACGCAGCAAAAAGTAGGAGCATCAGCTCCGTATTTTGTAAAGAAGCAAATCCTTCAATATTTCCTTTGGTGTACTCCAGTAGGCCATATAAAATCGCAGAGGCTAGGATCCCAGCCAAAATTCCAAAAAGGAAGGCTCGAATTAGAAAGGGTTTACGGATAAATCCTCGAGTAGCTCCTACCAATTGCATGGAACGAATCAAAAATCGCTGAGAAAAGAGTGCCAATCGAATCGTGTTGTTGATCAACATGATGACGGTCACGATGAGGATCAGAATAAAGCCACCCATGATTAGGGAAACCTTAAACAGATTTTTGTTGATGGAATCCACCAAGTCAGTCATGTAAGACACTTCAAAAACGCCCGGTAAAGTTTCAAGCTCCTTCGCAATAACGGTTAATTGCTCAGAGCTTTGGAATTCTTCTGAAACGGAAAACACGTAACTGTCACGGAGGGGATTGTCTTCTAAAAATTTGGTAAAGTCTTCTCCCGTATTTTTAATGAATGTTTCTGCAGCTTCTTTATTCGAAATGAACCTCAAATGCGTACTATCTTCTTTGGTTAAGACAAATGGTCTTTGTGCCAAATCTTTTTGAAGTTCCGCTAGTTGTTCCTGGCTTAAGTCTTTATCCAAAAAAACTTGAATCTCAATGTTCTCACGAATCATTTTGGTCAGTGAACTCGCTTGAATCAAAATAATTCCAAAAAGGCCCACGATAAAAAGAGATAAAGTCGTGCTAAACAGGACGCTACCAAACTTAAAATATCCGAGTTGTTTTTTTGTTTTTGCTGGATTGGCCATGAAATATCAAATTCTACTCAAAAATAGAAAAGCTTACGCGATTTACCCAATAACGGCCGGAGAAAGGATGGGAATCACTCGCTCTTCAGCTATACCCCAGATGTAATC
>CANGYY010000108.1 GCA_947458585.1 Cyclobacteriaceae bacterium
GAGGCTTCAATCAACTCTCTAAAGTTGTGAGGAAGAATTTTAGTGGACAATCCCACCGCGATACCCTCTACTCCTTGCGCTAAAAGCAAAGGAAACTTAACGGGTAGGGTTACAGGCTCACGCTTTCGACCATCGTAGGAAAGTTGCCAGTCTGTGGTCTGCGGATTAAATACTACATCTAAGGCAAACTTGGATAGTCGTGCCTCAATGTATCGGGCAGCAGCAGCCCCATCCCCAGTTCGTACATCGCCCCAGTTTCCCTGCGTCTCTATCAGGAGGTCCTTTTGCCCCATATTGACGATCGCATCCCCTATCGATGCATCTCCGTGTGGGTGGTACTGCATGGATTGACCAATGATGTTGGCCACTTTGTTGAATCGGCCATCATCCATTTCCTTCATGGCATGGAGGATACGGCGTTGTACTGGCTTTAAACCATCTTCTATGGCAGGAACAGCCCGCTCCAGAATCACATAGGATGCATAATCAAGGAACCAGTCCTTGTACATTCCAGTTACGGGTACGGAACCGTGCAAACTGCTGTCGGTATTTTCAGAAATTGGGGTATCGTCACTCATGTGGGTAATCCAAAGGTTAAGGAATATGGATTGGGGTAATAATAGGAAACTTAGGCATCTACCTCAGCATCCACTTCTTCTTGTTCAGTTTTAGGGTCGTCCAGAGCCAAATCCTTCTCCACTCGCAGGTTATCAATGATAAATACCTGTCGATCTGGGGTATTTTTACCCATGTAGAAGGTGAGCAGGTCCACAATTTTGGTGTCTTTATTGAGTAGAATAGGATCCAAACGGATATCCTCTCCGATAAAGGTTCCAAACTCTTCTGGGGAAATTTCGCCTAAACCCTTAAATCGAGTAATCTCAGGCTTATTCCCCAACTTATGGATTGCCCGTTGACGCTCCTCATCGGAATAGCAATAGATGGTTTCCTTCTTGTTTCTCACTCGAAACAAAGGCGTGTCCAAAATGAACAAATGCCCATTCTTCACCAGGTCTGGGAAAAACTGGAGGAAATAGGTCATGATCAACAAGCGAATGTGCATGCCGTCCACATCCGCATCGGTAGCAATTACAATCTTTCGGTAACGGAGATTTTCGATGCCGTCCTCAATGTTGAGTGCATGTTGAAGGAGGTTAAACTCCTCATTCTCATAAACCACCTTCTTGGTCATTCCAAAGCAGTTGAGCGGCTTGCCACGAAGAGAAAAAACCGCCTGGGATTGCACATCACGGCTTTTGGTAATCGAGCCCGAAGCAGAATCCCCTTCGGTGATGAATAGCATCGTTTTATTCTTCAACTCCTCCTCTGCCTTGGGATCGTCGTAATGCACTCGGCAGTCCCGAAGTTTTTTATTATGGAGATTTGCCTTTTTTGCACGCTCATTGGCCAACTTCTTGATGCCGGAGATTTCCTTACGCTCACGCTCAGACTGCATGATTCGCTTCAATAGCGCGTCGGCTGCTCCTGGATTTTTGTGCAAGTAGTTATCCAGTTCGGTCTTGATGAAGTCGTTGACAAAAGTTCGGAGGGTAGGCCCATCCGGACCAATGCTCTGTGAACCCAGTTTGGTCTTGGTTTGGGATTCAAATACAGGTTCCTGCACTCGTACCGCAATAGCAGCGACGACTGATTGTCGGATATCAGAAGCATCGAAATCTTTCTTGTAAAACTCGCGAATGGTCTTCACGATGGCTTCTCGAAAAGCAGCCAAGTGCGTTCCTCCTTGGGTAGTGTACTGTCCATTGACAAAGGAATAATACTCTTCCCCGTAACTTCCGGAGTGCGTAATCGCTACTTCAATGTCATTTCCTTTCAAGTGAATGATCGGGTATCGAATACTTTCTTCATCCACTTTATTGGATAATAGATCGAATAATCCTCGATCCGAGAAGTACTTCTTCCCATTGAATTGGATACTTAAGCCTGCATTCAGGTAGGCATAGTTCCACATCTGGTTTTCCAGGTATTCTGGAATAAAGTGGTAATTCTTGAAGATGGAGGCATCCGGGGAGAACACGATCTTGGTTCCATTTCGATCCGATGACTTGCCTACAGGTGGGTCACTTACCAGAATTCCTTTCTCAAATTCAGCCACTTTGGTATCCCCTTCACGGAAGGATTGCACCTTAAAAAAATCAGATAATGCGTTTACCGCTTTGGTACCCACCCCATTCAAGCCTACCGACTTTTGGAAGGCTCCGGAATCGTATTTTCCTCCTGTATTTATCTTAGAAACGCAGTCTATCACTTTTCCAAGGGGTATCCCTCTTCCGTAATCCCGAACTTCCACTTTATGCTCTGTGATTTTTACTTCAATAACTCGACCATGGCCCATCATGTGTTCGTCTATGGAGTTATCCAGAATTTCCTTCACCAACACGTAGATTCCATCATCAGGAGCACTTCCGTCCCCTAATTTCCCAATGTACATCCCCGGTCTCAAGCGGATATGCTCTCTCCAATCCAGCGATCGGATACTGTCTTCAGTATAGTTTACTTGTTCTGCCATGGACTAGTTTACTCCCACTTGAGTGGCTTTAAATTTTTTGAAAAGCAATACAAACAATCCTCCTACCCAAACAAAAAGGATAATTGGCATCAAATAAAACCAAAGGTTGTAAGAGGATGCACTCAATACTTCTTGATTATTGATGGCATGAACGAAAAGGCCTGAAAGTGCCAAACTCAAATTGACCCAACCGCCAAAGGAATAAAACCAGGTCAACAGGTAATCGCGAAAAGGATCTCCTATCGGAAATAGGCGATGCAATTTTCGATTGGTTTTGGTTTCTAAGGTTTTCGGGGTGTAGATCGTCACCAGATTAAGTAGCAGAAAGCCAATTGCTAACGTATAAAAATAGGTGCTTTTTGCATAATCGCGGAGGATGCTTCCTTGATCATCCAATCGAAAACCAATCTGCTCAGGAAGAGCGGCATAGAAGTACAAGAGCGTGAAGAGAAAAACCAGAACGCTTAAGAAATAGAAAACCTTTCCGAATCTGTAATACATGAAATGTGGGATTGAAGTTGCAATATAACCGATTTGGGTAAACCTTCGGCCCTTTCTTTGTGTTCAGAACTGACAATTTAAGTCGAAATTTAAATTTAGAACTCCTATACCAATACGCTACCAAAATTCCACCGATCTTTAGCCTTTCAAAACTTCTTCCATGAAAAATTTAGTTCTGCTTATTGCTCTTTCTGTTTTCGGTTGGCTTAGTTCCTGCAGTTCGGCAGTGGAAGCTGGGAAAATCAATTTAGAAAACTGGAAATCAGACCGCTATGGATGCAAGGGTTTACGGATGCAGGATATGGAGGAGTTTCGGACCATCAAAAATCAATTTCTGGGAATTGACAATCAGGCCCTAATCAAGACTTTTGGAAGACCAGATCGAGTGGAATTGGTGGATAAGAGCCAAAGTTTTTTCTTTTATTTCCTTGAACCCAGTTCGGATTGCGCAGGGGTTGAACAAAAAAAAGAACCCTTGCGAGTTCTTTTTCGAATGAATGCTTTGAGTAAAGTTTCTGAGGTAACGATTACAGACCTGAATCCATAAAGCACAAGGCAGCCGCGCCTAGGGTCCCTGCGTTATTCTCAAGAGTGGCTTTTTTCAACCTTAGATCCTTCACGTAGTAAGGCGTCAAATATTTTCGGGTATTGTATTCAATGGTAGGCATCATAAACTCCAATCCAGCAGCAATACCCCCTCCAAAATACACATCCGTCACATCCAGAACTCGGATAGTGGACACGATGGATTCACTGATGATTTCGGCCACTTCCTTAAATACCATCAGGGATACCTCATTCCCCGTACGGGCAGTATCTACCAACAGGTGTGTACCCAACTCCTTACCCACCAACTCCCCTGCTTTTTCAGGATAAGCAGCGATCAAATTGGCCATAATCTTTAATATTCCTTGTCTTCCGACGAGGGTTTCTAGGCCAGCATTACCTCTTGAGAGCATGTGTCCCATCTCCAAGGCATTTCCTCTAGAGCCTTTAAACACCTCACC
>CANGYY010000109.1 GCA_947458585.1 Cyclobacteriaceae bacterium
CACCTAAATTAACGCTATGTGTCTATGTGGTTAATTTTTTTCCCAATAGACGACTAGAACAACTCTATGTGTCTATGTGGTTAATTTTTCCCAAAAAGGCAACTAGAACAACTCTATGTGTCTATGTGGTTATTTTTTTAACCAATAGACACCTAAATTAACGCTATGTGTCTATGTGGTTAATTTTTTTCCCAATAGACGACTAGAACAACTCTATGTGTCTATGTGGTTAATTTTTCCCAAAAAGGCAACTAGAACAACTCTATGTGTCTATGTGGTTAACTTTTTGTCCAAAAGACAACGCTATGTGTCTATTTGGTTTTGACCGATTACCGATCTTTTTCCAAAAACGGATAGCGGTAGTCAGTAGGGGAGACCAAGGTTTCTTTGATCGTACGTGGAGATACCCAACGGAGTAAGTTGATCATGGAACCGGCTTTGTCATTGGTGCCTGAGGCTCTTGCGCCACCAAATGGCTGCTGTCCTACCACGGCGCCTGTAGGCTTGTCGTTGATGTAGAAGTTGCCCGCTGCATTTTTTAATTTCTGGGTAGCCAATTCGATTGCATACCGGTCTTTGGAGAATACTGCTCCGGTAAGTGCATAAGGGGAGGTCTGATCTACCAACTCCAATGCCATTTCAAAATGCTCTTCATGGTACACGTAGATGGTCAAGACAGGACCAAAGATCTCCTCGCACATGGTGGTGTACATGGGGTCTTGGGTGAGTAGGACGGTCGGTTCGATGAAGTATCCTTTTGACTTGTCATACTTTCCGCCAGCTACCACTTCTACTCCAGGATTAGCCTTGGCTTGGTCGATGTAATTCGCGATTTTGTCAAAGGACTTCTCATCAATCACCGCATTGATAAAGTTCGAAAAGTCTTCTGTTCCACCCATGCTCATGGAGGCCAGATCTTCGATCATGTATTTTTTCACCTCTTCCCACAAGTTGCTTGGGATATAGGCACGAGAAGCAGCCGAACATTTCTGTCCCTGGTATTCAAAAGCACCGCGAACGAGTCCTACGGCTACGGCCTTTGGATCCGCAGATTTGTGAGCCAAGACAAAGTCCTTGCCTCCCGTTTCCCCAACAATTCTTGGGTAAGATTTGTAGCGAGTAATGTTTTCACCCACGGTTTTCCAGATGTGCTGGAATACTCCTGTGGATCCAGTGAAGTGAATGCCTGCAAAATCAGGGTGTTTAAAAATCACATTTCCTGCTGTTGGTCCATCCACAAATACCAAGTTGATCACTCCATCTGGGACACCGGCTTCCTTGAAAACTTCCATGAGCACCTGTGCCGAATAGATTTGGGTATAGGCAGTCTTCCATACGACGGTATTGCCCATCAAGGCTGCGGATGTAGGCAAGTTACCGGCAATGGCAGTAAAGTTGAACGGAGTCAAAGCAAATACGAAGCCCTCCAAAGGACGCTGTTCCAATCTATTCCACACTCCTGGGCCAGAAACTGGAGGCTGCTGGGCGTAGATTTCACACATGTACTTTACATTGAAGCGGAGGAAGTCAATGAATTCACAGGCGGCATCAATTTCTGCTTGAAAGGCATTCTTGGACTGTCCGAGCATGGTTGCTGCATTGATTTTGGCACGGTAAGGACCTGCGATTAGGTCTGCGGCTTTTAGAAAAATGGCTGCGCGCTGCTCCCATGCCATATTTTCCCAGGCTTCTTTGGCGCCTAAAGCCGCTTGAATCGCCTGCTCCACATGGGAACTATCCCCTTCGTGAAAATGTCCTAAAATATGCTGGTGGTCATGCGGAGGAGAAATCGATCTCGTCTTGCCTGTACGCACTTCTTCGCCGCCGATGTACATCGGGATATCGATTTGCTTGCCGCGAAGGGTGGCCAACATGGCTTGTAATTCTTTTCGCTCAGGGCTACCTGCTGCGTATGATTTTACCGGCTCATTGACTGGAGTCGGTACATTGAAAAATCCCTTTAACATAGAATTTGTATTTGCGTGATTGGAAAATGCGAAGATAATGTTTCTGAAGAAATGCTGCAGTGCTTTTACTCACAAAAGCAGTTCAAGTTCCTGAAGGTGACGAATTTCGTAGGTGGCGGGAATGGGGGTTTCCTTTCCCTCTGGATTGAAATACACCTGATCGATAGCTGCTCGCTGGGCTCCGAGAATGTCTGAATTGGGGTTGTCGCCGATCATGAGGCAGGTCGCAGCATCTGCTTGAAGTTGCTCCAGCGCGTAGTAGAAAATCCGTGGATCTGGCTTTTTATGGCCTGTGGTTTCAGAGGTGACGATCAATTCGAAGTAGCCATTCAGCCCGGAGGAATTCATCTTTTTTGCTTGGGATTCGTTGAATCCATTGGTAATGAGGTGTACACGGTATTTGTTTTTCAGGTAGTCCAAAATTTCTTTGGAATACGGAAATAAATGCGGTTTGGAAGAGGTGCGGTGCATGAAGTCCTCCTCAAAAGGAGAAGGAATCGCAGCAGCATTCCCTCCAGCGTGGGTGAAAATTCGTGGGAAGCGTTCCCTTCGAAGTCCTTGCTTGTCGATTTTACCCAGGTTGTAGTCATCCCACAATTGGTAGTTGACCGTATGAAAGGAGGAGAAAAACTGATCGAAGGTGGGGATGCCCAGGTCTTGCAAGGCATAGATTTGGAAGAGTTCCGAGAGGGATTCGCGTACGTTTCGATCGTAGTCCCATAACGTATGGTCTAGATCGAAGAATACATGCTGGTAGGTTTTCAAGAAAAATTAGCGTCTGTACTGGTTGTTTTCAATCTTATTGCTTGCCAGTTCTCGGTTGGATTTCAAGATTTCGTAAGTCTCCTGGTCTTTGGTCAGGTTTGCATCCTTTTGGATCAACTTAAAAATCTGTTGCAGGATTTCGAGGTATTCTTCCAAGATGTAGTAAAACATCCATTGGTCTACCCTTCTGCTTCCGAGGAGGCCGGCATTCTTTAAGTAAATCAAGTGACGGCTAGTTTTTGTTTGCGTAAAGTCCAAAATAAGTTCCAGGTCTGAGATGCTCAATTCTTTATTCTGCATTAATAAATGCAGGATACGCACGCGCGGCTCTTCCGAAAGTGCTTTAAAAATTCGCAAACCATAGTTTAAACTGATATTTTTGAGTCTCATTAGTAAGTTTTAACTTCTGGAACGAGGTGAAACGAAAATAATCGCTGAAATTGGCCTTAAATTTTCAAGAAGTCCAAGATCTGTACCTCTTTGAACCCAATATTCGTGAAAATAACCCATTTATACGCGCTTATTCTTTTGGCTGGATTTTTTTTCTGCAGCCAAGATCTTGTGGCTCAAGATAAGCAGGAAAAAAAAGTCATTCAACTTTCTGGTATTGTTCTCAATGCAGATAGTACGGATGCGGTGCCTGGGGTGAATATTTATGTGCCCAAGAAGGGTAGAGGAACAGTTTCTGGGCGATTCGGCTATTTTTCCATGCCGGTTTTGGAAGGGGACACCATTGTCTTCACCTTCATTGGATTGAAGAAGCAAAGTTTTACGGTTCCTGAGAAAATGGATAAGGATCGAATCTCCTTAATCCTGACCATGGAAGTGGATGAGATTGCCTTGGCCGAGATCGAAGTCATGCCCTATCCTACAGAGGATGAATTTAAGCAAGCAGTGATCGCCATGACCGTTGTGGATCCTATGTCCATTAGCCGAACCAACATGCGACCGGAGATGCTTCTCCGCTGGGCAGAATCCATGCCGGCCTCGGGAGGGGAGAATTTCCGAGCCTTCCAGGAGGCCCAGATGCTCCAAAATCAAGACATCTACGGACCTAGACCTTTGCGCATTTTGGACCCATTTGCTTGGTCTCAGTTCATCCGATCCATCAAACGAGGCGATTTTAAAAGCAAGTAAGGCGGGGAACCCCAGTTTTTCTGCGAATATTCAATAAATCCTTTCTAAACATTTGGTCGGATTTATTTAAAAGAATATCTTTGTGCCTCATTTCAGAAAAGCAACATTAAAACTAGCAATAGCATGAAAAGC
>CANGYY010000110.1 GCA_947458585.1 Cyclobacteriaceae bacterium
TCGTGTTCAAAACTGCGGTCGATGTGGATGGCGGCAAAGTGCACGTTTTCCTGTTCCAAGGTTTTGAGCATTTTGTACTGTGCTGGCCAAAAATCTTTTTCTGGAAAGGAGTCTGTCCCCAATCCATCTTGGTTGCTTACCAAGACGAGTTCGTAGTCACATTCCTCTGCAATCTTACGGAGGTTAGAGATGGCTTTGGGGATAAACTCTAATTTTTCCAGGCTATCGATTTGAAAATCGGTAGGGGGCTCTTTGATGACGGTGCCGTCGCGATCTATAAAAAGGACTTTCTTTTTCATGGAATCAATGGGAAATAAACCGATGGATTGATTTAGGCTTGACAAACTTTTTCTAGGGCCTGAAGCAGGGCGATGGATTCCGCTCGGGTACCTACGGTGATTCGGAGGCAACCGGCACAGTGCAAAACTGAGGAACGGTTGCGAACAATAATCTTTTCTTTCACCAAGTCCTCGTACACCTGGTTTGGGTGCTCAAATTGGACCAGAAGAAAGTTGGCATCCGAGGGGTGAACTCGGAGGATGTAAGGTAATTTTTCCAATTCCTTTCGTAGAAATTCACGCTCCTCGAGGATCAGTTGAATAAACTTATCCACTTTCCCTTTGTTTTGAAGCGCTGAAAGGACAGTTTCTTGGGTTAATCCCGAGATATTGTAAGGAGGTTTGATTTGATTGAGCACCCGAATCAAGGCTGGACTTGCAAAGGCCATACCGAGTCGAAGGGAGGCCAATCCCCAGGCTTTGGATAAGGTTTGCATGACCAGCAAGTTGGGATGCTGATCTAATAAAGTGATCAAACTGGCTCCTTCGCTGAAGTCGATGTAGGCTTCGTCTACCACTACGATTCCCGGGAAATTTTCAAGCAGAAAAAGAATATCCTCTCGCCTGACGGCATTGCCCGAGGGATTGTTTGGAGAGCAGATGAAGAGAATTTTGGAATGCGCATCCGCTGTGGCGAGGATTTTTTCAGGCTGCAACTGGAAGTCAGGCGTCAGGGGGACATTTCGAACTTCCACGCCATTGATGGCAGCGCTGACTCCATACATCCCGTAAGTGGGAGGGAGCAGGATGACATTGTCCTTTCCTGGGTTGCAGAAGGCACGGAAAAGCAAATCGATGGCTTCATCCGATCCGTTTCCCAGAAAAATCTGTGCAGGGCTTGCGCCTTTGATTTTGGCGATTTCCGCCTTCAAGGCAGATTGGTAGGGATCCGGGTAGCGGTTAAAATCCTGGCTTGTGCTGGATCCGAATGGGTTTTCGTTGGCATCCAAAAACACCCCTTCGCTACCGCTGTACTCGTCTCGAGCAGAGGTATAGGGTTGTAATTGGCGTAGGTGAGGCCGAAGTAGGCTGGCGATGTCTATCCTCATTTTTTCATGCGTTTGAGGTGCGCGAGGCGAATGCTCACGGCTTGCTTGTGGGCATCCAATTGCTCGTTGGCTGCCATGATCTCTACTGCAGGACCTAGGGCTTTGAGGCCTTTCGGGGTGATCTTCTGGTAGGTGATCTTTTTCACGAAACTATCCAAGGATACCCCGCTGTAGTTGCGGGCATAGCCGGAAGTGGGTAGGGTATGGTTGGTGCCGGAGGCATAGTCTCCTGCTGCCTCTGGACTGTAGTTGCCCAAAAATACCGAGCCTGCCGAGTGGATTTGGTTGGCCACTTCCGCTTCCTTTTTTACCGCTAGAATCAGGTGTTCAGGGGCGTAGTCATTGATCAGGGTGATGGCTGTGGCTTGATCTTCCAAGATCACCGCACAAGAGTTGGCTAGGGCTTTGACAGCGATCTCCTTGCGGGGAAGGGTTTCCAGTTGGCTAATGATTTCTGCCAATACTTTCTGGGCGAATTTTTCCGAAGGGCTGACCAGCACTACCTGAGAATCCACGCCGTGCTCGGCTTGGGAAAGAAGGTCTGCCGCGACAAATGCGGGGATGGCAGACTCGTCTGCATAAACGAGCACTTCGGAAGGCCCTGCAGGCATGTCAATGGCGACGCCATACTTGGTAGCCTCCTGCTTGGCCGCGGTCACGTACTGGTTGCCCGGGCCGAAAATCTTATCCACTTTGGGAACCGATTCCGTCCCAAAGGTCAGCGCGGCAATGGCCTGAGCTCCTCCAATTTTCACCACCTTCGTAATTCCGACCAATTGGGCAGTATACAGGATGGCGGGATGGATTTCACCTTTGCGGTTGGTGGGCGTGCAAAGTACTACCTCACGGCAGCCCGCAAGTTGGGCAGGGACGCCCAGCATGAGCACCGTACTGAATAGGGGGGCAGTGCCTCCAGGGATGTACAAGCCCACGCGTTGGATGGGAACGCTCTTTCTGCTGCAGGTGACTCCGGGCATCACTTCCATCACCAGATCAGGGGTGGATTGAGCCGCATGGAATTTTTCAATGTTGGATTTGGCTAGTCCAATTGCTTGGATGAGTTCTGGGCTGAGTTGGGCCGCTGCGGCCTGGATCTCTTCTTGACTTGCAAGCAGGAAATCCAAGTGAACATGGTCGTATTCCTGGGCAAACTTGCGCAAGGCCTTATCTCCTGTTCGAGCCACCTTTTCAAAGATGGGCTTGATGATTTTCTTGATTTTTTTGGTTTGCATCGCTGGACGAGCCAGGTGCTTTTGCCACTTCTCAGGGCTGGGGTTCACGAGTAGTTTCATCTTTTGAAGTCTAGCGTATCCTTAAATAACCATTTTTTCGATGGGAACGACCAAGATGCCTTCGGCACCGGCGGCGCGTAGTTCGTCCATATTTTCCCAAAACTGATCTTCACTCAGCACCGAATGCACCGAGGACCAGCCTTCTTCTGCCAGCGGCAAAATGGTTGGGCTACGCATACCCGGAATCAAGGCAATGATTTTGGGAAGGGAGGCGTTGGGTACATTCATTAGGACGTACTTGTTGCTTTTGCCCGTTTGGACGGCATTGATGCGGAAAAGGAGCTTGTCGACAATGCTTTTTTTCCAATCACTCAAGTTTGGATTGCCGATCAACACCGCTTCTGAGGTAAATACCTCTTCCACTTCCTTGAGTCCGTTCATCATCAACGTAGATCCTGAACTAACGATATCGCAGATGCCTTCGGCCAGGCCGATGCTGGGAGCGATCTCTACCGAACCAGAAATCTCGTGGATGGAGGCTGTGATTTGTTGGTCTTGGAGGTAGTCACCCAGGATTTTTGGGTAGGAGGTGGCTATATTCTTCCCCTCAAAATAGCCGATTCCTTCGTATGGAGTGCCTTTGGGGATGGCTAGTGCGAGTCTGCATTTGGAGAAGCCCAACTTTTTGAGCAGGATGACTTCTTTGTCTTTTTCGGCTACTTCATTTTGACCGACGATCCCTAGGTCCGCTACGCCGTCCGCTACATAGCCAGGGATGTCATCGTCTCGGAGAAAAAGGAATTCGACAGGAAAATTGGTGGAGGTGGACTTGAGTTTGCCCGTTCCATTGTAAAACTTGATACCACACTCTTTGATGAGGCTGAGTGAGTCATCGGATAGGCGGCCACTTTTTTGAACGGCAATGCGTACAATCTGTTCCATAAGGAAATTTGAATGAATTCGAAACTAATTGAATGAAGGGGTGGTGACTGGCCGAATCCCTATCATCA
>CANGYY010000111.1 GCA_947458585.1 Cyclobacteriaceae bacterium
AAAAAATCACCAGGAATAGGAGAATAGGTGATTAGTCTATAATTCTGAGCTTGGCAAAGCTAAGCAATAAAGTTTTCTCCCCAAAATGTTCAAATTGAATGCTTGCCTTTTTGTTAAGTCCTTCGGTTTCAATTTTTTGAACCTTACCAAAGCCAAATTTAGGATGCTCCACCAATTGCCCTTCCTTGAGTCCATTCGTATTGCTGGGTTTGAAGTCTGGGCTGGGGGTGTGCACATTCATTGCGGTAGGTAGCCGGGTCTCGGGTTGTTTTTTGATGCCAATAAATCCTGCAGCCCCGGGAGGGCCGTCTTTACGAAAGGCTCCTGGCATGTCACGGGTGGCGGAAAGGCGCTTGGTGACCTTGAGCATGGCGGGATTGACCTCCTCCAAAAACCGGCTGGGCTCGCAATTCAGCAAGCGTCCAAAGCGGTAGCGGGTGAGTGCATAGCTGAGGTACAGTTTTTCCATGGCACGGGTAGAGGCCACATAAAAGAGCCGTCGTTCCTCCTCAAGGTCTTCCCGACTTTGCATCATCATCTGGGACGGAAAAAGATCTTCTTCCATGCCGACTACAAACACCTGTTTAAATTCCAAGCCTTTGGAGGCGTGTATGGTCATCAGGGTGATGGCATCGGTTTGGCTTTTGTCCTGATCGTTGTCGGTGAGTAGGGCGATTTCCTGGAGAAAGGCACCCAAACTCTTGTCCTCGTTTTCGACATTGTCCACGTACTCCTTGATCGCATTCAGCAATTCCTGCACGTTTTCGTAGCGGTTGAGCCCTTCGATGGTCTTGTCTTCGTAGAGTTCACGAAGCAATCCACTCTGTTTGGCTACCGAACTCGCTGCTTCGAAAGCGTCCTTGCGTTCGATTTCGATCTGGAAAGCCTTGATCATCGTGGAAAAGTCATCCACAGACACCCCTGCACGACCACCCAGAAAGCTGTGCGCATTTTGCACCACATCCCAGAGGGGAATGTCGTGTTCGTAGGCAGAAACGAGGATTTTTTCTACTGAACTATCCCCAATCCCTCTTTTGGGGTAGTTGATGATGCGCTTAAAGGCCTCTTCGTCGGCCGGGTTGACGGCAAAGCGGAGGTAGGCCATGAGGTCCTTGATCTCTTTGCGTTGGTAGAAAGAGAGTCCACCTACGATTTTATAGGTCAGATTCAGTTTGCGAAGTGCCTCCTCCATGGCGCGGGACTGGGAGTTGGTCCGGTAGAGGATGGCAAAGTCGCTGTTCTGGAGTTTCTTGTTGTTTTTCTCCTCAAAAATGGTGGTCGCCACGAGTCTTCCCTCCTCGTTGTCGGAGGAGGCTTTGATCAATTCGATCAGGTCTCCCTCGGGGTTGGAGGTCCATACCACCTTTTTGAGTTGGGCCTTGTTCTTGTCAATGATGGAGTTGGCCGCTTCCACGATGGTCTTGGTGGAGCGGTAGTTTTGCTCCAGTTTCACTACAAACAAGTCCGGGTAGTCTTTCTCGAAATTCAGGATGTTTTGAATATCCGCTCCGCGAAAGGCATAGATACTTTGGGCATCGTCACCTACCACGCAGATGTTTTGGTGCACTGCTGCCAGTTTTTTGGTGATCAGGTATTGGGAAATGTTGGTGTCCTGAAACTCGTCCACCATGACGTATTTGAAGCGCTGCTGGTATTTGTTGAGTACTTCGAGGTGATCCCGGAAGAGTACGTTGGTGTTGAAGAGCAGGTCGTCAAAGTCCATGGCTCCGGCTTTGAACAATCTTTCTTGGTAGCGCTGGTAAATTTCCCCCATCCGAGGGCGAAGGGCCGCTTCGTCATCCGCCTTCACAAAGGGGTCGTTTTGGTAGGTTTGCCAGGAGATGAGTCGGTTTTTTGCCCCAGAAATTCGGGACAGGACCACGCTAGGCTTGTACACTTTGTCGTCAAGGCGGAGTTCCTTCACCAAAGTTCGGATCAGGGATTTGGAGTCGTCGGTATCGTAAATGGTGAAGTTGGAAGGGTAACCGAGTTTGTCTGCTTCTACCCGCAAGATTTTAGCAAATACGGAGTGAAAGGTGCCCATCCAGGTATTCCGAGCCTCTAGGCCTGCCAATTTTTCAATGCGGTGCTTCATCTCGCTCGCCGCCTTGTTGGTAAAGGTGAGGGACAGAATGTTGAAAGCATCCACCCCTTTGGCATAAATGAGGTGGGCAATCCGGTAGGTAAGCACCCGCGTCTTGCCAGATCCTGCACCCGCAATGATCATCACAGGGCCATCGGTATGTTCTACCGCTTGACGTTGTTCGGAATTGAGTTCCTTGAGGTAATCCATTTGTGTAGTATCAAGTAGCAAGATAAAAGTAGCAAGACTGCAAGCCATTACCCATCTATCAAGCCTTAATCTGTAAGTAAACTAGTTTGTTCAATTGCTTCCAGTTCGAACTTGTTCGCTAAAGTTAGCGCAAAAGCATTCTCGCACTGGAAACCTGCGGGCTTACACCCTCCAGCGCTTGTGACTCCAGAGGTACAGGTCCGGCTGTAGATGGATATTCGCTTCCAATCGCGCGCAGAAGGCATCTGTGATGCTGTGCTCTGGGTGCCCATCGTAAGGACCTTTTGCAAGCAGCTCGTAGGTGGCTTGGTAACGGCCCCTACCAAGTTTGGATATTTCCCCAAAGTACACGGGAAGACTCCTACTTTTGGCGATGTGCTCCGCCCCTTCAAAGAAGTACGCGGGTCGGTTTAGAAAAGGGCGCTGGTAACGGGTGGTTCGCCGATTGGGTCGCTGATCCGCTGCAAGTTGTACTACGCGGTGATCTGTGTTGAGGGTTTTGACGGTTTCGCGAAACTCATTTTTCTCCGTGATTGTATTCCCAAAGCGAGTTCGCGCCTGGTACATGAGTTCATTGAAAAAAGGGCTGTTGATCTTCAAGTATACGCCCTCAGAAGGCACCTGGCTCAGCACTGCCGCTTGCTGGAGACCCAGTTCCCAATTGAAAAAATGGCCTGCCAGCAGGAGTACACTTTTTCCATTTTTTACCCCCTGATCCAAGAAATCTTGATTGGTGATGGTAAATCTTCGTGCCAGTTCCTCCTTGGAAATGGTGAGGGACTTGATGGTTTCGGCGATGGAGTCTGTAAAATTTCGATAGAAGCGGTTACGGATGGTTTTGCGCTCCTTCGCTGTTTTTTCAGGGAAGGCATGGAGCAGGTTTTCGTCGATCACTTTTTTGCGGTAGCGAATCACATACCTAGCGATGAGGTAGAGGAAATCAGTGAATAGGTACAAAATCCCGAGGGGTAATCGGGAAAAGAGGCGAAAGAAAAACATGCGCTTGCGGTGGTGTGGGGTAACTTGCCCCATAGGGGGTGAAAGCTTCCACAAAATAAAGGAAAAGCAGGGAAAAAGGAGGGGATTTTAGGTATAATTTGAGGCATTGCGTACTTTT
>CANGYY010000112.1 GCA_947458585.1 Cyclobacteriaceae bacterium
ATAGGAATGTCACCAAGGCCATAGAAGCAAGTAAAGTAAAATTTTGTAGTTTTGTTTGTTGGGGAGTGAACAAAAATAGACATTTTATTCTTTCACCTTCACGGTGTACCTAATCAAAACAAAACTTTGGTCGAAAAAGTAATTACCCTAGAGCATGTCCCCTTGGCTGAGTTTTTTGGCACTGCCAATGAAAACATCCGCCAAATCGCGCAGGCTTTCCCTCAGTGTAAAGTGATTTCTCGGGGAAATGAAATCCGAATTCAAGGAAGTCCTCCTGAAATATTGCGGATCAATGACTTGATCAACATGCTTTTGGAACATTTTGAACGCTTTGGACACCTCAGTCCAGAGCATGTGAAAGATTTTTTGGCCATTGAGGGGGGACCTTTTGAGGAAGCGAACAAGGATCAAGTGATTGTCTTTGGAAATAAAGGCCTTGTCATCAAGCCTAAGTCTGCCAACCAGCGCAAGCTTGTGGAAGCAGCTTTCAAAAACGACTTGGTTTTTGCATTAGGTCCCGCCGGAACGGGTAAAACCTACATTGCCGTAGCCCTCGCCGTGCGTGCCCTGAAAAACCGGGAAGTGAAACGCATCATCATTACGCGACCAGCTGTAGAAGCAGGTGAGAATCTGGGATTCCTTCCTGGGGATTTGCAAGAGAAACTCGATCCCTACTTGCGGCCCATCTACGATGCACTTCAGGACATGATTCCCCCAGAGAAGTTGAAGTATTACCAAGAAACGCGCGCCATTGAAATCGCTCCACTTGCCTACATGCGGGGAAGAACGCTTCACGATGCCTTTGTGCTCTTGGATGAGGCGCAGAATACCACGGCCGAACAAATAAAGATGTTTCTCACCCGTATGGGACCCAACTCCAAGGTGATCATCACTGGAGATCAAACGCAGGTAGATTTACCAACTCGTCAGAAGTCAGGACTTTCTGAAGCACTACGAGTGCTGAATGATGTGAAGGGAATAGGCGTGGTTCGCTTGAGTGGGAGTGATGTGATTCGTCACAAACTGGTTAAAGCGATCATTGCCGCTTATGAAAAAAGTGAGGAGGAAAAAGAAAAACAACGACAGGATGCCAACGGTAAATAAAATAACGACAAAAGAAGGACTCCAAGACGCCTTTGGAATTCGCGAATTGGTATTTGTGGTTGAGCAGGAGGTGGATGCGGCTGAGGAATACGATGAGTACGAAGAAAGCTCGGTTCATTTTTTAGCAGAAATAGAGGGAACACCTGTGGGCACTGCCCGCTGGAGATTTACCGCAAATGGAGTAAAAATGGAGCGATTCGCCGTGCTTAAAGCCGCTAGGGGGCAGGGCGTAGGCCAGGCTTTGGTGGCTGCAGTTCTTGCAGATATCGCCCAGCATCCCGAGGCGAATGGGAAAAAGAGATACCTCCATGCCCAAATTCATGCCATGCCGCTGTATGCCAAGTTTGGGTTTCAAGCCGTAGGCGATCAGTTTGAAGAGTGTGACATCTTGCATTATAAAATGGAATTGAGCTAGGACTAGCTCTTTTCCAAGTACGCGTCAAGTAATTTTTCTAAGGGCTAGATTTTTGAATTTTTCGCCCTTTTCTAATAAAATCAAAAAGGTAGCCAGCCCTTATTTTTTTACCGACTTATTTTTTCGACATGACCTTTGCCGACTTTCCCTTTTTAAGGTACCTCTTCTTTTTTGCGCTTGGAATCTTGCTTTCTGGGGCTATTCCTGAAGCCGAGCCCCAATTATTCCTCTGGATACTGGCCATTCTTTGGATTTTCTATGCGATTTTCCTTAGTAGATCTTCCTTTTGGAGGCCCTTGCCAATTTCCTTTTTTGCCTATTTACTGTTGATGGGATTGGGTGCTTTTGTATCGCTTCAAGCCAGTCAACACATGCTAAAAGGGGAAATGCCTTGGGGAGAGGGAACAGGCTATCTGGCAGAGGTGCAGCGCTACGACCTCCCAAAGGCGAATTCTTCAGAAAATTTACTCGCGGTAATTGGGATAAAAGAAGGACAAAGTTGGCGTCCTCAACGGGCCTTGGTCTTGGTGTATCACCAACTAAATACTCCACTTGTACCTGGTCAGGTGATTTGGGTGCCCAAAAATCCGGAGTCACTAGCCCCAGCCTCCTTTCCAAATGAATTTGATTACAAAGGCTACCTGGCCTCGAAAGGAATTCATTTCCGCCAGTTTCTAGGAAAAAATCTACTTGTGCTTCCTTTGCCCCAGACCTACCAACTCAAATTTACGCTGGAGCACCTGCGTCATTACTTTGCCCAAGTCATTGATCGTTATGTCATCCGTCCCGAGTCCAAGCAGATTGCCTTGGCACTACTCCTAGGCCAAAAGGAATACCTAGGCAAAGAGGTAAAACAAGCCTATTCGGCCACTGGAACACAACATATTTTGGCCGTTTCGGGACTCCATGTGGGGATTATCTATTCCATCTTGCTGCTGCCCCTGACCTATTTTAAACAAGAGGGACATGCCCTTCGGAAAAGTTACCTGCTTCTTGTCATGGCGTTGATTTGGATCTACGCTCTGATGACTGGATTCTCACCCTCCGTGGTGCGTGCCGTGGTCATGTTTTCCCTAGTGACGCTTGGGCAGATGCGGAAAAGGAAGCCGTCTATTTGGAATATCCTGTCCTTCTCGGCCTTGCTGCTACTGGTTCTGGATCCGGGAGTGCGAACAGATCTTGGTTTCCAACTTTCCTATTTGGCAGTAGCGGGTATTGTGGGTTTGCAACCGCTCATTCTCAAACTCTGGTCCCCACCCAATCGGGTCTTGGACTATTTCTGGCAAATGGCTGCCGTTACTTTGGCGGCCCAACTAATCACGAGCCCGCTGACGATCCATTACTTTCATACCTTCCCCAGCTATTTTTTACTGGCCAATTTGCTGATTGTCCCGCTTTCTTACCTCATCCTTTGCGTAGGCGTGCCCTTTCTTTTGCTGGCTTGGTTTCCATTTTTAGGTCGGGTGCTCGGGGCTATTGTCGACTTTTTGCTACTTCTCCAAAATGAAATTACCTACTCGATCCAGGACTTGCCCGCTGCCATGTGGCAGGGGATTCACCTTTCTTTTGCTGGGATGCTGGCGATTTGGGGATTGCTTTGGGTTTGGGGGAATTGGGAGATGGGCTATCGAAAAAGGCTAGCAGGCCTTGGAATGGGGCTTTGTTTGTTGTGGGCTGGTGCCAATCTCTGGGAGGAGATTCAGCGTCCGGCGCAGGAACTCTACCTTTTTTCCAAGGATGGAAAGCAGATCCTGGACCTCAAGCTTGGGGCCCATCACCTCTCTTGGAATCAAAATTTTCCGACCGAGCAACTCTCGTTTTCCAT
>CANGYY010000113.1 GCA_947458585.1 Cyclobacteriaceae bacterium
CTTTAGTACACAAATCCCCCCTCAAGTTGGACCGAGTGGATGGTGTAGATCTAGTTTTTTTCAGGGAACTGACCGGAGGTATCTATTTCGGGGAGCCTAGGGGAAGAAACGAGCAAGGGACCAAAGCTTTTGATACCAATGTCTACAGCAAGGAGGAGATTGTACGTTTGGCGCGCATGGGTTTTGAAGCTGCGCAAAAGCGGAGAAAACTACTCACTTGCGTGGACAAGGCAAACGTAATGGCCACTTCCAGATTGTGGAGAGAAACCGTCCAAGAATTGGCACCTGAGTATCCAGATGTAAAAGTAGAATATGAGTTTGTGGATGCTGTAGCCATGCGATTGATCCAATGGCCCAAGGCCTACGATGTGTTGATCACAGAGAATCTCTTTGGAGATATTTTGACTGACGAAGCTTCGGTGATCTCTGGATCCATGGGCTTGATGCCTTCTGCCTCCTTGGGAGCCAAGGTGAAGCTATTCGAGCCGATCCACGGTTCTTATCCTCAAGCCGCTGGCAAGAACATTGCCAATCCACTGGGGACCATTTTATCCGCTTCCATGATGTTCGATTATGCATTTGGATTGGCAGCCGAAGCCAAATTGATCAGCGACGTAGTCAATCTTTCGCTCGCTGAGGGAATCGTCACCGAAGACATCGCCGAAGGAGGGAAAGCCTACAAAACCTCCGAATTAGGAGACTGGCTGGCAGCAAAAATTCTGAGTTAAGTTGTAAACTGAAAACCAATTGCGGTAGTAGGTGGTGAAACAGTGCAACAAGTCATTTTACCCATCCTTAACTGGAAACTAGTTTCTGGAATCTATTCAAGAATAGTTATGGAGGACAGGTGATTTTAATTACTTTAGGTATAGGTCAATGCAGGACGAAAAACTTCAACATTCAAAAAGTAGGTACTTAGCGGATACAAGTTTTTGATTTTGGATTAAACCATTTTCGCTGGCACTCGAGTCATTTATTTTTAAGAGGAACCATAGGTAAAATTCTCACCTGCTACACTTTGTAGAATCTCTGAAATACTCATCTTATGAAATTTCTCCTTTAGTAATTGCTGTTTTTGCTTAACAAGTAACTTGAGTGCTTTCCCTTCGGCAAAACGGCGGAGGCTTTCTTCATCTAGTAAGTTGAGACCCGGCACTTCAGTTACATGGCCATCCTCATTTTTTGCGACCATGGTGAAATAACAGGAGTTAGTATGACGAGTAATCCCTGTTTTTGGATTTAAAGATTCCACACGGATACCCACGATCATTGAGGTTTTACCAACGTAATTCACCCTTGCTTTCAAACTAACGAGGTCCCCAACTTCAATAGGGTAAAGAAATTCTACGCCTTCCACAGAAACGGTGACCACATAACCACTACAATGCTTCGCTGCTGTCACGTACGCTACCTTATCCATTAAGGATAATATAATGCCACCATGTACTTTGCCCCCAAAATTGGCATAGCTAGGCACCATTAACTCAGTTAGAATGGTTTCAGAGTCAATCGTAGTTTTCATCATTACTTTTCCATTGGGGTTATTGTGACTCACTAAATTTTTTTTGGGTTTTGAACTTATTCATGATGCAAACATGATTAATAAGTAGACAAGGACAATTGGGTTGAAGGAACCTAATGAACAAATTACTTAAATATTTCTAATTTTCGCCTGTAAAATATGCAGCAAAAACCTTTCTCCTACCTTTTTTCCATTTCCTACTTTGGGGCTCGCTTCAAAGGATGGGCCAAGCAACCCGAGCAGCCTACGGTGGAGGGGAAGTTGGAGCGGGTACTCCGCTTTGTTTTAGAAGATAGAAGTTTCACCCTGATCGGCTCCAGCCGAACCGACTCTGGAGTAAGTTGCCGCAAAGGCTACCTGCAGGTTTTTGTGGAAGAGGAAATTGATTTTGGACCCTTACTATCCAGTATCAATGCTCACCTTGGGGGAGAGATTCGACTGGAAGGCGTCGAGCCCATTGCTCGAGACTTTAACTTAATTCAGTCTGTCCATCAAAAAACCTACCGCTATTTCTTCGCATCTCCCCAGGACTTTCATCCCTTTGCTTCCTCCTTGGTTGCTGCAGTATCCTTTTCCAATTCACTGGCTCAAATGCAGGAAGTTGGGCGTTTGTTTGTAGGGAGGCACAACTTCAAAGCCTTTTGCCAACCCTCTGCCACCAAGTTGAACTACGAGCGCGAGGTCATATCCCTCTCCGTATTTGAAGTAATTGACTCGCCTTCCATCTATTCACCCGCTCAAGTTTTTGGGGTTGAGGTAGTTGGGCAGGGATTTTTGCACCATCAGGTGCGCAAGATGGTCTATGCGATTTGGAACTGGAATGCTGCGCAAATCCAGGAGCGCTTGGAAAACCCAGACGTGGACTGGATTCCTGTGCCCACGGCACCTGCCAATGGACTGGTTCTTTGGGATACGGTACTCGAAAAAAAGAATTAAAGCGGCAATTCCATCACCGCATCATCCATCACGTACCCATTGCCAATGTCGATGACCTCCTTGTAGGTTTCTTCAAATCCTTGGCTCCTATAAAAATCAATTGCTTTTTGGTTGTCCTTATTCACATTCAGGGTCAGAATTTGTTGACCTGCTGCTCGCGCTCGGCTAGCCACCTCTTGAAGTAGGGCTTTTCCAGTCCCTTTTCCATGGCTGCTGGGGAGTAAGTACAATTTATGAAGTTTGGCCTTCGTACCTTCTTTGTAGAAGAGTTCGAATCCAGCAAATCCAATTGCAGCGCCCTGTTCTTCAGCAATCAAAAAAGTATGCCCCTTCTCCATTTGCGATTCGAGTAGTTCCAGGTCGTACATCCAATTGAGCATGTAGGCAATCTGCTCCGCACTTAAAATAGCGCCAAAGGTCGAGGGCCAAGTTTGGTGCGCGATGCCTTGGACTTTGGAGAGTTCTTCCTTTTCAATTTGTCTGAGTTGAACCATGGGGGTTGAATTTCTGGTTTGCGCTTAAAATGAAAGCAGTTCTTGGAGTTTTGCCTTAAATCTTTCCGTAGGTAAGAATTGCTTTTCCAAGTTGGGCGCAAAAGGAACGGGTGTATCCAAACTTCCTTCTCGCATCACGGGAGCATCTAAGGAAGAGAAGCAGTGCTCCGAAATCCAAGCGCAGATTTCTGCACCAATCCCACCGGTAAGCGTGTCTTCGTGTAGGAAGATTACTTTCCCA